>NZ_CP015849.1:3804375-4130000 GCF_001654495.1 Streptomyces sp. SAT1 | reverse complement strand
CGATGGCCCGCGCCGCCGCCTCCCGGTCGACCGGGTAGTGGTCCTTGCCGCCCAGCAGGACGTCGTAGACCCGCGCCGGATGCGGCTTGGTCGAGTCGATCCGGCTCCGCAGCTCGGCGGAGTCGGGGCTGAGGGCATCACCGGGCATGGCGCGTCTCCCTGGAAAAGTCGTCCGATCGCGAACAACCTAGCCGCCCACGGCACTTGGCCGCGCCCGGGGCCGGGTGCACTCAGCTCCCCAGTTCCCGTTCCCAGCCGTGGCCGCCCAGCGGGCTGACATAGCGCGGACGGCCCTGCGCCCCGCTGGTGCGGAACGGCTTGCCGTGGTCGTCGACGCGGACGGTGCCGTGCCGGTCGCCGCTGGACCAGTCCAGCTCCAGGTACCAGCTCACGTCGTGCCCGGCGGTGTGCCCGTTGACGTAGAACACCTCGGGGTCGGACTCGCTGACCTTGTACGGGAAGTTCCGCTGTCCGCCGATGGGCTGGGCCAGCGGGTTGCCCAGGTCGAGCGAGACGTCGAAGGACTTGGTGTCCACCCCGCCGCCGCAGCCGTTGCTCATCGCGTACGAGTTCCACGTCAGCGGCGCGTCGCTGCGCACCACCCGCACGTGCAGCCCCTGGAGCACGACCGTCTCGGCGCCGCTGCCCTGCACGGTGAGCACGACCACCTGGCGGTCGGCGGCGACCGCGCCCAGCGGCGTGGCCCAGCCGACCACGTCCTGGAGTCCGGGCGGCGGCGGCACGTTCTTCGGGCTGCGGTCCACCAGGAAGCTCTGCTCGCAGGGCACGTCCCAGTAGTACGGGGTGACGCCGACCGTGATCGGCACGGCGCCCGGCCGGCCGTTCGTGAGGGGCGAGGTGGAGCGCGGGGCGGCCGGGGTGTGCCCGGGGGCCGGGGAGGACGGCGGGGCGGAGGCGGAGCGCGAGGGCGAGAGGGAGGGGGACGCGCTGCCGTCCGGGTCCCCCGGGGGCGTGGCGCTGGGGCCGCTGCCGGTGGCGGAGACCGCCGCCGCGGCGCCTTCGGCGGTGCCGGACGGATGGGAGCGGCCGCCCGGCACCAGGTGCACCACGAGCGCGGTCGCGGCGGCCACCGCCACGATCCCGGCGCCCGCGAGCAGGGCGGTGGGACGGCGGCGGGCGCGCGGGCCGCCCGCGTCCCGAGAGCCGGAGTCGGGACCGGAGCCGGAGCCGGAGCCGGGACCGGAGTCGGGACCGGATCCGCGGCGGGAGTCGGGACCGGAGCCGGGGCCGGAGCCGCGGCGGGAGTCGGCTCCCGAGCCGGGACCGGGAAGGGCGGAGGCCGGGTCCGGCGCGGCCGGTGATCCGGTCCCGGCGGAACGGCCGGCGGGTGCCGTCTCGTCCGCCGCTTCCTCCTCCGCGGCCGCCGTCTCCCCGGCCGCCGGGCCCGCCCCCTTCGTCCCGCGCAGCGCGTCCGCGCGGACCCAGCGGCGGTGCAGTTCGAGGAGTTCGTCGGGGGTGGCCCGGCAGAGGCGGGCCAGCCGCTCGACGGGCGCGTAGTCGGTCGGTACGACGTCACCGCTGACGTACCGGTGCACGGTCGACGCGCTCATGTGCAGGCGCTTGCCGAGGGCCCCGTAACTGAGTCCGGACCGCTCCTTCAGCTCCCGCAGCAGCCCGGCGAAATCGTCCCCGGTCACCCTCCAGCCCCCTCCTCGCATCCCCGGACGGCGTCCCAGACGGTTGCCGTTCCCGCAGGTCAGACCCGCTTTTGGCGTTCCAGCATCCCGGTTGCCCCGGCAGCTGTGGCCGCTGGGACGGATCCTCCCACAAGCTGTGGAGCAGCCGAACACGGCGCTCCCGGCCCACCGCCTCACGGCGACCGGTCGAGCGCCGTTCTCCACGGCCGTCCACTCAGCCCTACCGAGGAGTTCCCATGTCCGCTCGCATCCGCCGCACCCGCCGCACCCGGCTGTTCACCGCCGCCGCGATCGCCGCCGCGGCCCTGTCCCTGACGGCCTGCCAGAGCGGCGGCGACGACAACGGCGCGGGCGCCGCGTCCTCCGCCGCCCCCGCGGGTTCCGTACAGAACGAGCAGCCGTCGGGCGCCGCCTCCGCCGACGCGAAGGCCCCGGGCGAGACCGGCACCGGGACGGGCGGGGGCTCCGGTTCCGGTTCCGGCTCGGGCTCGGGCTCCGCCGCCGGGAAGGGTTCCTCCGTGAACGGCGGCACGTCCAAGGGCAGCGGCAGCACCGGCGGTTCCGGCGCGGGCTCGCGGGGCACCGGCGACTCCGACGCGTCCTCCGGGGAGCTCGCGAAGTGCGGGGCCAAGAGCCTGCGCTTCAAGGCCGCCACGGTCTCCCGTCCCATCAACCACCTGCTGATCACCGCGACGAACACGGGTTCGAAGACCTGCATGCTGCCCATGTACCCGGCGGCCCGCTTCGGCGAGGCGCAGTCGGTGCCGCCGGTGGCCGAGGAGACCAAGCCGCAGGCGGTGACCACGCTGGAGCCGGGCCAGTCCGGCTACGCGGGCGTGCTCCTGTCCGGCGACGGCGACCACGGGCACACCGTCAACACCCTGACGATCCCCTTCGACGACGGCTCCATCGGCACGGTGGCGCTGCCCGGCAGGAGCGTCTACGTCGACGACAAGCTGACGGTGACGTACTGGGAGAGCACCATGGGACCGGCCGTGGACTTCTGATCCACGTCCCGTACCGCATCCCAGAGGGACGCCGTCTGCGCAGGTCACAGGGGGTTGTGACGTTCCGGCGTCCCGCATCGGCGGCCGGTTGTGGCGCGGGGTCGTGCCCACGGATCAAGCTGGGCGCGACCCGCCGCCGACCACGGCCTCCACCTCACAAGGACTGCTCGTGCCCGCCTCAGGGGGATCTTCCATGCCTGCACGTCCCACCCGCGCACGCCCCGCCCGCGCCCGCGTCCGGCTGCTCGCCGCGACGGTGCTCGTGCTCGCCGCCTCGGCCGCCCTGACGGGCTGCGACGACGGTGAGGGCGTACGCGACGAGGGGCCGTCCACGGACTCGGCGTCGCTGGGGCGGCCGTGTGCGACGGCCGCCGTCCAGCCCGGTCCTCAGCGCAGCTTCTGCGCGACCTCGACGGCCCAGTAGGTGAGGATGTTCCGCGCCCCGGCCCGCTTGATGCCGGTCAGGGTCTCCAGGATGGCCCGCTCCCGGTCCACCCAGCCCTTCTCGGCCGCGGCCTCGATCATCGAGTACTCACCGGAGATCTGGTACGCGGCCACCGGCACGTCCACCGCGTCCGCGACCTCGGCCAGGACGTCGAGGTAGGGACCGGCCGGCTTGACCATGACCATGTCGGCGCCCTCCTCCAGGTCGAGGGCCAGCTCGCGCAGCGACTCGCGCAGGTTCGCCGGGTCCTGCTGGTAGGTCTTGCGGTCCCCCTGGAGCGAGGAGCCGACCGCCTCGCGGAAGGGACCGTAGAAGGCGGAGGAGTACTTCGCGGTGTAGGCGAGGACGGCGACGTCCTCCCGGCCGATCTGGTCGAGCGCGTCGCGGATGACGCCGATCTGCCCGTCCATCATCCCGCTGGGGCCCACGACATGGGCGCCCGCGTCGGCCTGGACCTGGGCCATCTCGGCGTACCGCTCCAGCGTCGCGTCGTTGTCGACGCGGCCCTCGGCGTCCAGGACACCGCAGTGGCCGTGGTCGGTGAACTCGTCCAGGCACAGGTCGGACATGACGAGCAGGTCGTCGCCGACCTCGGCCCGCACGTCGCGCAGCGCCACCTGGAGGATCCCGTCCGGGTCGGTGCCCGCCGTACCGGCGGCGTCCTTCTTGGCCTCCTCCGGCACGCCGAAGAGCATGATCCCGGAGATCCCGGCGGCGACCGCCTCGGCGGCGGCCTTCTTCAGGCTGTCGCGGGTGTGCTGCACGACCCCGGGCATCGCCGTGATCGGCACCGGCTCGGCGACGCCCTCGCGCACGAAGGCGGGCAGGATCAGATCGGCCGGGTGCAGCCGGGTCTCGGCGACCATGCGCCGCATGGCGGGAGTGGTGCGCAGCCGACGAGGTCGCGTACCGGGAAAGGATCCGTACTTCGTCATGTCCCCTACGCTACGCCCGCCCCGGACGCCCTTTTGCCGACGCCCTGTCGACCCCGGCGGCCCCTCCGCACGACGGAACCACCACCTCGCACGGCCCCTCGGCGGAGCCTGATCCGGGGCGGTCAGTCCTCCGGCTGGGCGGCCAGCAGCTCCCGGGCGCGGCGCACCAGCGCCTCGCGCACGGAGTCCGGGTCCAGGACCCGCAGGGGTACGGCCAGACCGAGCAGGTACCCGGCGAGGCCGTCCGGGTCCGGGCCGCCGATCTCGACGACGGTGGCGCCGGGGCCGTCCGGGCGGTGGGTGCCGACGGTCGCCGGGACCAGCCGCAGCGCCTGTTCCAGGGGCAGCGGGAGGCGGACGGTCGCGGTCAGCGGATAGGGGCCGTTGGCGGTGGAGCGGGAGACGAGCTGGGCCGGGTCGGGCGGGTCGGTCAGCTCCACCGGCTGCCCGGTCGGCTGGAGGCGCTCGACCCGGTCGGCGCGGAAGGTGCGCCACTCGTCGCGGTCCACGTCCCGGGCGACGAAGTACCAGCGGCGGCCGGTGTGCACGAGCCGGTGCGGATCGACGTCCCGGACGGTGGACCGCCCCTTGCCGTCCCGGTACGCCAGCCGGGCGCGCTCGGCCCGGCGGCAGGCGGCGGCCAGCTCCAGCAGCATCCCGGAGGTGATCTGCGGCTCGGCGGTGCGCGGGGTGTGCACGAAGGCCGCGTCCATCTCCTCCAGCCGCTCCGCGATCCGGCGCGGCAGCACCTGGCGCAGCTTCAGCAGCGCCGACAGCGCGGCCTGGTCGCCGCCGAGCGCCCCGCTCAGCGCGGCCTCGCGCAGACCCACGGCCACGGCCAGGGCCTCCTCGTCGTCCAGGATCAGCGGCGGCACCCGGGACCCGGCCCGCAGCCGGTAGCCGCCCCAGGGGCCCGGTTCGGACTCGACGGCGTAGCCGATCTCCCGCAGCCGGGCGATGTCGCGGCGCACCGTGCGCTCGGTGACCCCGGTGCGCTCGGCCAGCTCGGCGCAGGTCCACGACGGCCGGGCGGCCAGCACGGAGACCAGCCGCAGCAGCCGGGCGGACGCACTGATCACGCCGGAAGTCTTCCACAGCCGCCGCCCGGCCGGACGGACGACCAGGACCGGAACTGTCCTGGTCCCGTCCTACGGTCCTCGCATGAGCACTGAGCACCCCGAGAACCCCGAGAACCCCGAGAACACTGAGAACTCCGCACCCGCACCCGCGTTCCGCTACGCCGCCGTCACCTTCGACTGCGCCGACCCCGCCGAACTGGCCCGCTTCTACAGCGAGATGCTCGGCCTTCCCGTCACCTTCTCCACCGAGGACTTCTTCTTCCTCTCCCGCGAGGGCGCCCCCGGCCTCGGTTTCCACCGCCTCGCCGACTACCGCCGCCCCACCTGGCCGGACGGCGGCCAGGGCAAGCAGGCCCACCTCGAAGTGGGCGTCGACGACCTGGACGCGGCCGAGGCCCATCTGCTGGCCCGGGGCGCGGAGAAGCCCGGCCACCAGCCCTCCCCCGACCGCTGGCGGGTCCTGCTGGACCCGGCGGGCCATCCGTTCTGCGTCACGACCCTGGTCTGAGGCACCGGCCCGCGAGCCCCCTCGCGCGAAGGAGCCGGTCCCGCTCCCCCCGGGCGGGACCGGCTCCGGTTCACGCCCGGTCACGGGGTCAGGGGGTCACGACCCACTTCTGGTTGGCCGCGCCGTTGCAGTCCCAGATGCCCAGCTGGGTGCCGTTGGCGGTGTTGAAGCCCAGGTCGTCGAGGCACTTGCCGGAGTTCTCGTTCCGCAGGGAGCCGTCGTTCTGGAGCACCCACTTCTCGCTCTGGCTGTCCGCGATGCAGTCGTAGATCTCCACCTTGGTGCCGTTGGCGGTACCGGCCCAGACGACGTTCAGGCACTTGCCCAGCGCCCGGACCGTGTGATCGTCGCCGATGGTCCACCACTGCGCGTTCGTGCCGTTGCAGTCGTAGATCTGGACCGGGGTGGCGACCGTGGTCTTGCCGCCCTTCACGTCCACGCACTTGCCGCCGTAGCCGACGAGCCGGCCCTGCTTGCCCGAGACGCCCACGACCACCGCGTCCAGCAGCTTGCCCACGTAGGAGCGCGGCAGCGAGCAGACGGCCGTCGAGGTGCCGTTGCCGGTGACCAGGCTGCCGTACACCTTGTAGTCGACCGGCGTCCCGCCGTCGACGTAGAAGCAGCCGGCCTCCGCCCGCCACACCGTGCTCGGTGCCACCCCGCTGCACGACACCGCACCGACCGGGCCGTTGCGCTGGGCCGAACAGCTCCCCGGGCTCGCGGCCTGTGCGGTGCCGGGGAGGACGACCACGGCGGTCAGCACTCCCAGGAGAGCCGTTCCCGCCGCCGACACGGTTCGTCTGACGCTACGTCTCACAGTCATGCGCCTCTCTGTTCACGTCTGTTCACGTCTGTTCACGAAAGCGGTGCAAGTGCGTTTTTGGAGCATCGGAAGCCTGATGGGGCCAGAGAGGAATGTCAACTGACATGGACGATTATCGGACTTCATTCATCTCAGTTGATGCCCTGCCGGGGCGGGACCGGACACGAAAACGGCGGAGCGCCCCCCGTGTGGGGGGCGCTCCGCCGTAGCGCTCAGCGAGTACGTCCGCTCAGGCAGGACGCCCGCTCAGGTCGTCGACCGGCGCCTGCGCGCACCCGGCCGCCGCTCGCTCGGCCGGGTCACCGGGTCGCCGGCCTCCAGCGCCGCGGCCCGGCGCTTGAGGCCGAAATCGGCCAGCGCCTCGGCCAGCCTGAGGACGGACGGCTCGGGAGCCATCACGTCCACGCGCAGGCCGTGCTCCTCGGCGGTCTTGGCCGTGGCCGGGCCGATGCAGGCGATCACCGTCACGTTGTGCGGCTTGCCCGCGATGCCGACCAGGTTGCGGACCGTGGAGGACGAGGTGAAGAGCACCGCGTCGAAACCGCCGCCCTTGATCGCCTCCCGCGTCTCCGCCGGGGGCGGCGAGGCGCGCACGGTGCGGTAGGCGGTGACGTCGTCGACCTCCCAGCCCAGCTCGATCAGCCCGGCGACCAGGGTCTCCGTGGCGATGTCGGCGCGCGGCAGGAAGACGCGGTCGATCGGGTCGAACACCGGGTCGTAGGGCGGCCAGTCCTCCAGGAGACCGGCGGCCGACTGCTCGCCGCTGGGCACCAGGTCCGGCTTCACACCGAAGGCGATCAGCGCCTTGGCGGTCTGCTCGCCCACCGCCGCGACCTTGATGCCCGCGAAGGCGCGGGCGTCCAGGCCGTACTCCTCGAACTTCTCGCGGACCGCCTTGACCGCGTTGACCGAGGTGAACGCGATCCACTCGTAGCGGCCGGTCACCAGGCCCTTGACCGCGCGCTCCATCTGCTGCGGGGTGCGCGGGGGCTCCACGGCGATGGTCGGCACCTCGTGCGGCACCGCGCCGTAGGAGCGCAACTGGTCGGAGAGCGAAGCGGCCTGCTCCTTGGTGCGCGGCACCAGGACCTTCCAGCCGAACAGCGGCTTGGACTCGAACCACGACAGCTGGTCGCGCCGCGCCGCCGCGGCACTGCGCTCGCCGACCACGGCTATCACCGGCCGGCCGCCGTCCGGGGACGGCAGCACCTTGGCCTGCTTCAGGGTCTGGGCGACCGTGCCGAGCGTGGCGGTCCAGGTGCGCTGGCGGGTGGTCGTGCCGCCGACGGTCACCGTCATCGGGGTGTCCGGCTTGCGGCCGGCCGTGACGAGTTCCCCGGCCGTGGCCGCCACCGAGTCCAGCGTGGTGGACACGACGACCGTGCCGTCCGAGGCGCCGACCTCCGTCCAGCAGCGGTCGGAGGCGGTACGGGCGTCGACGAACCGCACGTCGGTGCCCTCGGCGTCGCGCAGCGGCACACCGGCGTACGCGGGCACGCCGACGGCGCTCGCGATACCGGGGACGACCTCGAAGGGCACGCCCGCGGCGGCGCAGGCGAGCATCTCGGCGGCGGCGTCCGTGTCGAGCCCGGGATCCCCGGACACCGCACGGACGACCCGCCTGCCGCCCCGCGCGGCCTCCATGACAAGATGTGCGGCATCCCGCACCGCGGGGGCCCCGACGGCCGCTGACGTACTGTCAACGACCTTCAGCTGCGGCGTGCCCGTGCCCTGGACGGCGTCCGACGAGGGACCGGCGTCCGTGTGCACGACCGACACGCCCTGGCGGGCGTGCGTGCGTACGACGTCGAGCACCTCGTGCTCGGCGACCAGGACGTCCGCGCTCGCCAGCGCCTCCACGGCGCGCAGAGTGAGCAGTCCCGGATCTCCGGGTCCGGCACCGAGGAAGGTGACGTGCCCGTGTTCCGGACCGGCGGGAAGGGTGGTGGGGCTCAATGTGCTCGCTCCCCCATCAGACCGGCCGCGCCCTGGGCGAGCATGTCGGTGGCGAGTTCGCGACCGAACGCCATCGCCGCGTCGTGCGTCGAGGGCACGGGACCGGTGGTGGACAGCTGCACCAGCGCGCTGCCGTCGGTCGTGCCGACGACGGCCCGCAGGCGCATTTCCTTGACAGTCTGCCCGTCGGCCAGGATGTCGGCCAAAGCACCCACCGGGGCGCTGCAGCCGGCCTCCAGGGCGGCGAGCAGTGAGCGCTCGGCCGTCACGGCGGCCCGCGTGAGCGGGTCGTCGAGTCCGGCGAGCGCGGCGATCAGTTCCGCGTCGTCCGCGGAGCATTCGACCGCCAGTGCCCCCTGGCCGGGGGCGGGCAGAACCGTGTCGACCGACAGGAAGTCGGTCACCTCGTCGGCGCGGCCGATCCGGTTGAGTCCGGCCGCGGCCAGGACCACCGCGTCCAGCTCGCCGTCCCGGACGAAGCCGATGCGGGTGTCGACGTTGCCGCGGATCGCGACGGTCTTGATGTCCAGGCCGTGGGCGCGGGCGTACGCGTTGAGCTGGGCCATCCGGCGCGGCGCGCCGGTACCTATGCGGGCGCCGCGCGGCAGGTCGGTGAACTTCAGCGCGTCCCGTGCGACCAGCACGTCCCGCGGGTCCTCGCGCTCGGGCACGGCGGCCAGGACCAGGCCGTCGGGCTGCGCGGTCGGCAGGTCCTTGAGCGAATGAACCGCGAAGTCCACCTCGCCCCGCAGCAGCGCCTCGCGCAGCGCCGCGACGAACACGCCCGTGCCGCCGATCTGCGCCAGGTGCTCGCGCGAGACGTCGCCGTACGTGGTGATCTCGACGAGCTCGACGGGCCGCCCGGTCACCTGGCTCACGGCATCCGCCACCTGCCCGGACTGGGCCATGGCGAGTCTGCTGCGCCTCGTCCCCAGTCTCAGTGCCTTGTTCCTCATGCTGGCCCTCGGTTCTTGCCGTTCTTCACGTGGTCGTCGATGGCGACGGGGTCGCTCACGGCCCGGGAGACGGCGGCCACCGTCTCCTGGTCCAGGTCGAACAGGGTGCGCAGCGCGTCCGCGTACCCGGCGCCGCCGGGCTCGGCCGCGAGCTGCTTGACCCGCACGGTCGGCGCGTGCAGCAGCTTGTCCACCACCCGCCGTACGGTCTGGGTGATCTCCGCGCGGTGCTTGTCGTCCAGGCCCGGCAGCCGCCCTTCGAGGCGGGCGATCTCGCTGGACACGACGTCGGCGGCCATGGTGCGCAGGGCGACCACGGTGGGCGTGATGTGCGCCGCCCGCTGGGCCGCCCCGAAGGCCGCGACCTCGTCGGAGACGATCCGGCGGACCTGGTCGACGTCGGCCGCCATCGGCGCGTCGGCGGAGGCGTCGGCGAGCGACTCGATGTCCACCAGGCGCGCCCCGGCCAGCCGGTGCGCGGCGGCGTCGACGTCGCGGGGCATGGCCAGGTCGAGGACGAAGAGGACCGGCTCGGGGCGCGGCAGCACGGCGACCGGTTCGGGCCTGCGGCGCTCGGGGACCCGGCCGGCGGTGGCGGCGGTCGCGGCGAGCGCGGTGATCAGCTCGGCGTCCGCGCCGGCCTCCGCCTGCGCGTCGCGCGTGCGGTCCCGCTCCAGCAGCGAGGTGCCGCCGTCCACCCACGCGCCGTGCTGCTCCAGGGTGGCCGCGTCGATGCCCGCCACGGCGGACTCGCCGAGCAGGGAGAAGGCGGGTTCCACGGCGGCCAGGTCCAGCGGGCAGTTCTCCTCACCGGCACCGGCGGGCGGCAGCGGCGTCGTGGCCGTCTCGCGCGCGTCCGGCTTCGCCGCCGGGGCGGTGCGGCTCCGGGCGGCTTCGGCGTACGGGGCCGCCGGGTCCGTGCGACCGTCGTGCGGGGCCGCGACGGGTGCTCCGGTACGGCCCTCGATCGCGGCGGCGATCGCCTCGGCCGTCAGGACGAGTCCCGTCGCGCCGGTACAGGAGACGGCGACGTCTGCACGTGTCAGCTCGACCGGTACCGCGTCCATCGGTACCGCGCGGGCCGGCACGTGCGTGTCGTCGCCCTCGGTGAGGATCCGGGCGAGCCGCTCGGCGCGCTCCTGGGTGCGGTTGGCGATCACGACCTCGGCGACCCCGGCGCGCGCCAGCGTGGCGGCGGCCAGTGACGACATCGAACCGGCGCCGATGACCAGGGCCTTCTTGCCGCGCGCCCAGTCGGCGACGGGCGCGCCTGCGGACAGCTGCTCCAGGCCGAAGGTGACCAGGGACTGCCCGGCGCGGTCGATGCCGGTCTCCGAGTGCGCCCGCTTGCCCACCCGCAGGGCCTGCTGGAACAGGTCGTTCAGCAGCCGCCCGGCGGTGTGCAGCTCCTGGGCGCGGGCCAGGGAGTCCTTGATCTGGCCGAGGATCTGGCCCTCGCCGACGACCATCGAGTCCAGGCCGCAGGCCACCGAGAACAGGTGGTGGACGGCCCGGTCCTCGTAGTGCACATAGAGATAGGGGGTGAGTTCCTCCAGGCCGACCCCGCTGTGCCGGGCGAGCAGCGTGGACAGCTCGGCGACACCGGCGTGGAACTTGTCCACGTCGGCGTACAGCTCGATGCGGTTGCAGGTGGCCAGGACCGCGGCCTCGGTGGCGGGCTCCGCGGCGACGGTGTCCTGGAGCAGCTTGGCCCGGTCGTCCGCGTTCAGCGAGGCGCGCTCCAGGAGGCTGACCGGGGCGCTGCGGTGACTCAGTCCGACGACGAGCAGGCTCATGCCGGCATCACGGCGGGGACGTCCCCGTCGGGCCCCTGGTCGGCGGAGCGCTTGCGGGCGGCACCGGCGGCGGGCAGCGGGCCCTCGGCGGCGGCCTCCTCACCGGCCTTGCGCTGCTCGTGGAAGGCGAGGATCTGGAGTTCGATGGAGAGGTCGACCTTGCGCACGTCGACCCCTTCGGGGACGTTGAGCACGGTCGGCGCGAAGTTCAGGATGGAGGTCACCCCGGCGGCGACGAGCCGGTCGCAGACCTGCTGGGCGGCGCCCGCGGGGGTCGCGATCACGCCGATCGAGACGCCGTTGTCCCGGATGATCGCCTCCAGCTCGTCGGTGTGCTGGACGGGGATCCCGGCGACGGGCTTCCCGGCCATCGCGGGGTCGGCGTCGATGAGCGCGGCCACCCGGAAGCCGCGGGAGGCGAAGCCGCCGTAGTTGGCGAGCGCGGCGCCGAGGTTGCCGATACCGACGATCACAACCGGCCAGTCCTGGGTCAGGCCCAGTTCGCGGGAGATCTGGTAGACGAGATACTCGACGTCGTAGCCCACACCGCGGGTCCCGTAGGAGCCGAGGTAGGAGAAGTCCTTGCGCAGCTTGGCGGAGTTGACTCCCGCCGCCGCCGCCAGCTCCTCGGAGGAGACGGTGGGCACCGAGCGCTCCGACAGCGCGGTCAGGGCTCGGAGGTACAGCGGAAGCCGGGCGACGGTGGCCTCGGGAATCCCTCGGCTACGGGTCGCCGGTCGGTGAGTTCGGCCAGTTGCCACGGTGCTCCTGCGGGTAGAGCGGGGCTCTGGGCGGCCATACGTCCCCGGACCGCCCCGTCGACAGCAGGCTATGTCTTTGTGAACGCGTGCACAAAGATGGTGTCCGATTTGCCCGGCCAACGTGACCGGGGTCACGCGCCCCCGGCGCACACGTCTGGAACCGGCGCACTCGCCGCCGCGTTCCTTACTTGTTGGGGGCAAAACCGCACACGCTCCTCTGTGATCGCCGCCCCCGAGACCAAGCCGCCGTCGATCCTAAGCGACTTTCGGCCACTTTGTACCCGCCGGTCAGTCACGCTCGCTCCCTCGGCCGGTCCCGGGCGGGCCCCCGCAGGCCCTTGCGGGCCCCCGCGGTGCTCCCGCCCCGCTCAGCCGGCGAGCGCCCGCCGCAGCCGCTCCTCGTTCACCCGCCAGAAGGTGTGCTGCTCCCCGTCGATCAGCACCACCGGGATCTGCTCCCAGTACGCGTCGTACAGCGCCGCGTCCTCGGTGATGTCCCTGCCCTCCCACCGCACGCCCAGCTCCCCGCACACCTTCTCGACGACCGCCTGCGCGTCGTCGCACAGATGGCAGCCGGGCTTGCGGACGAGCGTGACCAGCCGGTCCCGGGGGGCGGATGCGGCGGCGGACGACGCGGACGCCTTGCGGCGGAAGAGGGCGCTCATACCGGCATTGTCGCCCCGCCGACCGGCCGGGCTCCACGACCGCGGCCCCCGGATCCCCGGGTGCCGGCCCCCGGGTGCCGCTCGCCCCTCCTGTCGCCCCCCATGCGTCCCGTGCACCCCCTTGCAGCCCCTTCAGTGATCCCTGCCACTCCACGGCCGGGCGGAGTTCACGGGGTTCCCACCTCGCGGCTCCGGAAGTCCCGAACAGACTGGCTATGCTCACGCCATGGCCGCTCTCGGATGGCTCACCCCCCGTAGGCGCTCCGCCACCGCGCGGAGCGTGCTGGCAGGCGAGGCCTCGGCGGAGGCAGCGCGCAAGTCCACGCAGGAGGCGGACGCCCCGCCGCCCGCGCCCGAGGAGCCTCAGTTCCCCGTGCCCGGGGACGACCGCGCCGCCGCCTTCTTCGACCTCGACAACACCGTGATGCAGGGCGCCGCGCTGTTCCACTTCGGCCGCGGCCTGTACAAACGGAAGTTCTTCGAGACCCGCGACCTCGCCCGGTTCGCCTGGCAGCAGGCGTGGTTCCGGCTGGCCGGGGTCGAGGACCCCGAGCACATGCAGGACGCCCGCGACTCCGCGCTCTCCATCGTCAAGGGCCACCGCGTCGCCGAGCTGGAGTCCATCGGCGAGGAGATCTACGACGAGTACATGGCCGAGCGCATCTGGCCGGGCACCCGGGCGCTCGCCCAGGCCCACCTCGACGCCGGCCAGAAGGTGTGGCTGGTCACCGCGGCCCCGGTCGAGATCGCCCAGGTCATCGCGCGGCGCCTGGGCCTGACCGGCGCGCTGGGCACGGTGGCCGAGTCGGTCGCCGGCGTCTACACCGGCCGCCTGGTCGGCGAACCGCTGCACGGCCCGGCCAAGGCGGAGGCGGTACGCGCCCTCGCGGCGGCCGAGGGCCTGGACCTGTCCCGCTGCGCCGCCTACAGCGACTCGCACAACGACATCCCCATGCTGTCGCTGGTCGGCCACCCGTACGCCATCAACCCGGACGCCAAGCTCCGCCGCCACGCCCGCGAGAAGGACTGGCGCCTGCGCGACTACCGCACCGGCCGCAAGGCCGCGAAGGTCGGCATCCCCGCGGCGGCGGGCGTCGGCGCGGTCGCCGGCGGCACCGCGGCGGCCATCGCCCTGCACCGCCGCAGGCGCTAGCGACCGCCGCCGCCCGCCGTCCGCCACCAGACGCCGGACGCCACCGGACGCCACAGAACAGCACAGGACGCCACAGGAACATCACCGGTCACAGTCGCACTCCGCACCCGGATTCCGGTCAGACGACCGAACACGCCCACACACCGCGCCGGCCATTCCCGTTGGCGGTACACCGCCACGACATGCCCTGCTCCGGCACCGAATCCGAACCGGACCGATCAGCAAACGGTCAGTCTGTGGCACTCGATCGGGCGTCAACTGGCCACGGAAACGACGTAATCGATGATTTGAGCAACTCGGTGTAGCAGGGCCTACACGAAGCGTTATTCTCCTCAGACGCAATCCGGCACCCCCTCCGTCGCTACGACGGGTGAATGGTTCCGCACTGCACGTGATGCAAGCTCTGCCTCTGGGAGTCCCGTGTACCCACACGTCGGGGTTGACGCCTCGGGCCTGGCTACGCTCCGCGCAACGGTCCTCGACCTGCTGCGCGCCCTCGTCCCCACCGCGTACGCCGGCCCCGCCTTCGCCACCGCAGCGCCGATCGGCCCGTGCTACGCGCTGGCCGACGGCATGGAGCAGGGCCCCGCGCGCAGCGCCGTCGTCGAGGGCCGGCGCTCCGCCGAGGGGAGGGCGGCCAGACGAGGCCGCTCCGCCCCGGCGGCCACCGTCCGCCGCCCGGCCGCGGACAGCGACAGCGCCCGGATGATGGACCTCGTCGAGCGCGCCCAGGCCGGCGAGGCCGACGCCTTCGGGCGCCTCTACGACCAGTACAGCGACACCGTGTACCGGTACATCTACTACCGGGTGGGCGGCAAGGCGACCGCCGAGGACCTCACCAGCGAGACCTTTCTGCGGGCCCTGCGCCGCATCGGCACCTTCACCTGGCAGGGCCGCGACTTCGGCGCCTGGCTGGTCACCATCGCCCGCAACCTGGTGGCCGACCACTTCAAGTCCAGCCGCTTCCGGCTGGAGGTCACCACCGGCGAGATGCTCGACGCCAACGAGGTCGAGCGCTCCCCGGAGGACTCCGTCCTGGAGTCCCTGTCCAACGCCGCGCTGCTGGACGCCGTACGGCGGCTCAACCCGCAGCAGCAGGAGTGCGTCACCCTCCGCTTCCTCCAGGGCCTGTCCGTCGCGGAGACCGCCCGGGTGATGGGCAAGAACGAGGGCGCGATCAAGACCCTCCAGTACCGGGCCGTACGCACCCTCGCCCGGCTGCTGCCGGACGACGCCCGCTGAGCCCGCCGGGCCCCCGGCCGAGCGCCACGGCCAACTCCCCCTGAGTTGCCGTGCGTTGACTTCTCCACCCGATCTCCGGCCGTCCGTAACCGAAGTGCCGAGCCGCTCGTTGTGCGGGATACAGGCTCCCTGTGGTCACGCCTTGGCCCACGCTGATCACTCGATCGTGTGGCACGGTCGTGGGCGTGCAACCCTCAGGACCCCTGGGGAGTCGACCGTCATGACGAGAGGAGGTGCCGCCAGTGATCGCGAACGTATCGGCGCACCGGCGGGCGAACGCCTTCGCCCAGGCCCTGGAGGAGCTGTCCGACCGGGGCGCGGCGGCCGAGCAGTCCGAGGGACCGCCACCGGCCCCAGCAGCGGCGGAGCAGACCGAGCAGGGCCGGTTCCTGGCCCTGGCGAGCGGTCTGTCCGCACTGCCGAAGCCGGAGCTGGACCCCGAGGTCAAGGCCGTCCAGCGGGCCCAGCTGGTGGCCGCCATGGAGGCCATGCTGCAAGAGGGCACCGCGGCGGGCGAGGCGAACGAGCTGTCGGTGCCCGGCCAGCGCAGTCCCCGCGGCAGGGGCGCGCACCGGGCGAGCGGCCTGGGCAGGCTGCGACCGCGTACGCGGCTGGCCAAGGGCCTGACCGCGGGTGGGCTCAGCGTCGGGGTGGTCGCGAGCGCCTTCGGCGGCGTGGCCGCCGCCAGCTCGGACGCCCTCCCCGGTGACTCGCTGTACGGCCTCAAGCGCGGCATCGAGGACTTCAAGCTGCACTATCTGACCGACGGGGCGGACGGCCGGGGCGAGGCGTACCTCGACCTCGCCTCGACCCGGCTGAGCGAGGCCAGACGGCTGCTGGAGCGCGGCCGCGGCGGCCACCTCGACCACGAGTCCCTCGGCGAGATCCGCCGCACCCTGTCCGGGATGCAGCACGACGCCACCGAGGGCCACCGCCTGCTCCACGAGGCGTACGAGCGCGACCCGGAGTCCCTGGGCCCCATCCAGGCCCTGTCCAGCTTCTCCCGGTCGCACCGCGAGGCGTGGGGCGCGCTGCGCCAGAAGCTGCCCGTGCAGCTCGGTGACGTCAGCGACCGGGTGTCGTCGGTGTTCGACGCCATAGACGAAGAGGTCGCCCCGCTCCAGTCGCTGCTGCCGCAGCCCTCGGCCCCGGCCGGCGGCGACGGCGGGCGGCACGGGAGCGCACCGGCCTCGCCGTCCGGCACCGCCGGCGCCACCGACCGGTCCGCCCCGCCCGGCACCGGCGGCGGCGCGCCCGAGAGCGGCCACCGGTCCGGCAGCGGCAGCCCCAGCGCCTCCTCGGGCAGTGGCGGCGACAGCGGCGAGGGCCTGCTCGGCGGCACCACCGGCGGCCTCCTCGACCCGCCGAAGGCCAGCGGCAGCGCCTCCCCGCCCGCGGGCAGGACACCGCCGCCCGGCGCCCCCGACGTCACCATCCCCCCGCTCCTCCCGGGCCTCCTGCCCGGTCTGGGCATCGACGGCGAGGACGCGAAGTAGCAGCGGCGCACCGGCCGTACGACAGCGGTGGGGCGCCCTCGCACCGAAGAGCGAGGGCGCCCCACCGGCACGCACCCCGGAAGAACGGCGAGCGTCAGAAGAACACCGACCGCCGCTGCACCAGCAGCTTGTAGAGCGTGTGCTGGATCTGCTCGCGCACCTGGTCGGTCAGGTTGAACATGAGCATCGGGTCCTCGGCCGCCTCCGGCGGATAGCCGTCCGTGGGGATCGGCTCGCCGAACTGGATCGTCCACTTCGTCGGCAGCGGCACCGCGCCCAGCGGCCCCAGCCAGGGGAAGGTCGGCGTCAGCGGGAAGTACGGGAAGCCGAGCAGCCGCGCGAGGGTCTTGGCGTTGCCGATCATCGGATAGATCTCCTCCGCCCCGACGATCGAGCACGGCACGATGGGCGCGCCCTGCCGCAGCGCCGTCGAGACGAACCCGCCCCGCCCGAACCGCTGGAGCTTGTAGCGCTCGCTGAAGGGCTTGCCGATGCCCTTGAAGCCCTCCGGCATCACCCCGACCAGCTCCCCCTGGCCCAGCAGCCGTTCGGCGTCCTCGGCACAGGCCAGGGTGTGACCCAGCTTGCGGGCCAGCTCGTTGACCACCGGCAGCACGAACACCAGGTCGGCCGCGAGCAGCCGCAGATGCCGGTCGGCCGGATGGTGGTCGTGCACGGCGACCTGCATCATCAGCCCGTCCAGCGGCAGCGTCCCCGAGTGGTTGGCGACGATCAGCGCCCCGCCCTCGGCGGGGATGTTTTCGATGCCCTTCACCTCGACCCGGAAGTACTTCTCGTACACCGGCCGCAGCAGGGACATCAGCACCTGGTCGGTCAGCTCGGCGTCGTACCCGAAGTCGTCGACGTCGTACTCACCCGTCAGCCGCCGCCGCAGGAACGCCAGGCCGCTCGCCACCCGCCGCTCCAGACCGCCGCCGTCCCCGGCACCGCCCGCCTCCGGCTCCGGCTGCCCGGCCGGCTGCCCGGACGCGGGCCCGTCCGCCCCGGTGTCCTCCTCGCGCGCCGCCGTCCGCCCCGGCAGCGGCTGGACCTCGCCGACCGCCGCGGGCTCGGCGCCGCCGCGCCGGTGCGCGGCGCGGCGCCGCGCCGGCCGCGATCCGGAGCCCCCGCGGGAGCGGTCGTCGTCGAACGGGATGACCTTGGCGTCCGCCATCGTTGCTGCGCTCCTCAGTTGGCGCTCGGCGTCGGGAGGTGAGCGCCGCCCCGGCGGGACAGCGCGGCGATCCGGTCGACGGCCCCCGCGAGGGCTTCGGGCGGCAGCAGCCCGGGGCCGCGGCTGCGGACGAAGTCCTCGAAGGTCTCGGCGGTCGTGTACCGGGGGGCGAATCCCAGCGTGCGGCGCATCTCGTCCGTGGCCACGACCCGGCCGTGGGTGAGCAGCCGGATCTGCTCGGGTGAGAAGTCCGTCATACCCAGCGTACGCACCAGCGAGCCCGCCCAGGTGACCGCGGGCAGCAGCAGCGGCACGGTGGGCCGGCCCAGCCGCCGCGCGCACTGCGAGAGCAGCAGCACCCCGTCACCGGCGATGTTGAACGTGCCGCTGTTGAGCGTGCCCCGCCGGGCCTCCCGCGCGGCCAGCCGCAGCACCTCGACGACGTCGTCCTCGTGCGCGAACTGGAGCCGCGGGTCGTAGCCGAACACGGTCGGCAGCACCGGCAGCGCGAAGTACGCGGCGAGCGGGGTGTCCACGGTCGGCCCGAGGATGTTGGCGAAGCGCAGCACGCACACCGCCACGTCCGGCCGCCGCCGCGCGAAGCCCCGGACGTAGCCCTCGACCTCGACGGCGTCCTTGGCGAAGCCGCCGCTGGGCAGGGACTTGGCCGGGGTGGTCTCGGTGAACACCGCCGGATCGCGGGGCGCGGAGCCGTAGACGTTGGTGCTGGACTTCACCACGAGACGCCGCACGCTGGGTGACTTCTGGCAGGCGCCCAGCAGCTGCATGGTGCCGATGACGTTGGTCTCCTTGACCGTGGCCCGGCTGCCGCCGCCCAGCGCGGTGCCGGTCACGTCCAGGTGGACGACCGTGTCGGCGGACGCCTCGGCGAGCACCCGCGCGATGGTCGGCTGGCGGATGTCGGCCTGGACGAAGTCGGCGCCGCCCAGCGAGTGCTCGGGCGGCACCGCGTCCACGCCCACCACCCGGTCCACCTCCGGGTCACGCAGGATCCGCCGGACGAACCGGCCGGCGAGCCGGCGGGCCACCCCGGTCACGAGCACGGTCTGTCCCAAGATCAGCGCCTTCCTTCACGTCGCCGTCGGGCCGCCTTCGGGCCGCCTTCACGTCGCGTCCCGCGTACCCCGTGTGCGGCCAACCTAGTGTGGCCCCCCACCGCACGGGTGGGGGGCCACAGACACGCTCTCGCGTTGTCGCGCACTGACCAGTGGCGACCGGCGTCGCTACTTCTTGTTGCGACGCTGGACGCGGGTGCGCTTCAGCAGCTTGCGGTGCTTCTTCTTGGCCATCCGCTTGCGCCGCTTCTTGATAACAGAGCCCACGACTACCCTCGCTCACTTCTCATCACTCGGTGTTTGGGCGCCATGGGCCCACACGACCTACGAGGGGCTAGCCTACCCGCCCGAGTGCTGAGGCCGTTAATCGAGGTGTCCGGGGGTCCCGGCCGGGCCGGTACGGGCCCCCCGGCCGGTCGTCAGGCGGGTTCCACCCCCACATAGCTCTCGCGAAGATACTCGTGAACCGCTTGCTCCGGGACGCGGAAGGACCGCCCCACCCGGATCGCGGGCAGATGACCGCTGTGCACCAGGCGGTACACGGTCATCTTCGACACTCGCATCACCGAGGCGACCTCCGCCACGGTAAGGAACTGGACCTCGTTGAGAGGCCTCTGGTCAGCTGCAGCCATGACACACCTGCACCTTCCGCACTCGACGGTCGCCGGCTTCCCCTTCCGGTGACTCTTCGTCGCTGCGTGCTCACTCCCCAGACTAGGGGCGGGTGATGCGAGTGGGGAAGAGGTGCACGCATCGGCAACCTAGGGCGACAGACCCGCCCGGCCGAGCACATAGCGGATGAGCGGACGGTAGTACACGGATCGCACTCCGTCATCCAGCGGCACCACGACGGCCACGCGCCCCTCCGCCTGCCCGACGAACGGAGCGGGATCGTCCGTGTCCGCCAGACCCATGGCCTCGAACCCCAGTTGACCTGCTCCGCACACCCAGCCGTGGTCCCCGATCACCAGCTCGGGCAGCGGTCCTCCGGCCGCCGCGGCCGCGTCGAGGGCCACCCGGACCGGCAGCGGGGAATGCGTGTGTGCGCCGGGCTCACAACCGGGGCGCGCGGGGCCCGGGAGCCGCACGAGGGCCACTTGTCGTACGTAGTCCAGGTGGTGCGTACGTAGACCGAACCGGGTCGTTATGTCGACACAGCGACCCTGCGCCGGGGTGAGGACGGTACATCCCGCCGCCGACAGGGCGTCCGCGAGAGCGGCGTAGAAGCCGAGGAGCCGGTGCGGGTGCCCGGTACCGATCAGCACCGCCGCGCCCCGCCGGGCCGCCGCGCCGAGCCGGTCGGCGAAGGCGCCGAGCGCGCTCAGGGTCAGCTCCGGGTCAATCACATCATGGCCGAAGGTGCACAGCGGATCGGCCGAAACTCCGCACTTCTCAGCCATCAGTTCGATCAGCTCCCGCTGCCCCCACGGGAGTTCCGGGTCCAGGCCGATCAGCGCCCGGGGATCCCCGGCGGCGAACAGCCGGTAACTGCGCAGGCTCACCTCGCGCGTGGTGGCCACGACACCGGCCAGACGGGCACGGACCAGATGCGCGCGCAGCGCGGTGGTGCTCGACACGAGGCGATGGTGGCGGACGGCCACCGGCCACGTCCCGGGAACGGCACAACACCCCACGGCCGGCCTAACGCCACCCGCCCGGCCACACCCGATCGCGCCCGGCCGCCCCGGCCCTGGCAGGCCCGGCCCCGGCAGGTCCTGCTAGGGCTAGGGCAGCAGCCCGCGCAGCGGGAACGCCGCCCGCCGGGTCGCCAGGATCGCCTGGTCCAGCCGGTCCGCCGGGTCGTACCCGGCATCCCAGTCCGACCACGGCACCGGCCACCGCCCGTCCGTCATCCGCAGCGGCCCCAGTTGCCGCGTCCGCGCGTACACCTCCTGGCGCCAGCTCTCCGGGATCACCGTCTCCGGCTCCACCGGCCGCCCCGCCGCGATCCCCACCAGATGCGTCCACGAGCGCGGGACGACCTCGACCACCGCGTAACCGCCGCCGCCCAGGGCGACCCAGCGGCCCTCGGCGTGCTCGTGCGCCAGGTCGTGGCAGGCGACCTGCACGGCCCGCTGCGCGTCCAGCGAGACCGCGAGATGCGCGAGCGGGTCCTCGAAGTGCGTGTCGGCGCCGTGCTGGGTCACCAGCACCTGCGGCCGGAAGTCCGCGAGCAGTTCGGGCACGATCGCGTGGAACGCCCGCAGCCACCCCGCGTCCCCGGTCCCGGCCGGCAGCGCCACGTTCACCGCCGAACCCTCCGCGCTGTCCGCGCCGGTCTCCTGCGGCCACCCGGTCTGCGGGAACAGCGTCCGGGGATGCTCGTGCAGCGAGACCGTCAGCACCCGCGGGTCCTCCCAGAACGCGGCCTGCACCCCGTCGCCGTGGTGCACGTCGACATCGACGTACGCGACCCGCTCGGCGCCGAGTTCGAGGAGCCGGGCGATGGCCAGCGCCGCGTCGTTGTAGACGCAGAAGCCGGACGCCGCGCCCGGCATCGCGTGGTGCAGCCCGCCCGTGAAGTTCACCGCGTGCAGCGCGTCCCCGCCCCACACCGCCTCCGCCGCGCCCACCGACTGGCCCGCGATCAGCGCCGAGACCTCGTGCATCCCGGCGAAGGCCGGATCGTCCACCGTGCCAAGGCCGTACGCCGGGTCGGCCGCCGCCGGATCCGCCGACGCCGTCCTCACCGCGTCGATGTAGTCCAGCCGGTGCACCAGCCGCAGCGTCGACTCCCCGGCCGGCTTGGCGGACACCAGGCGCACCTGGCGGTCGAGCCCGAGGGCGCCGACCAGGCTCCGGGTCAGGGCGAGCCGGACCGGGTCCATCGGATGGTCGCGGCCGAAGTCATACCCCGTTACCGCCTCGTCCCACATCAGCTGTGCGCAGCCGCTCATGACCGCCACCGTATCGGTCGCCCGGCGGCGCGAACGACCTGGCGTACACCAGCGTCACCAGCACCAGGACCATCGGCACCAGCATCGCCCCGCGGTAGCTCCAGGCGTCGCCCAGCGCGCCCACCAGCGGCGAGCCGACCAGGAAACCGACGTAGTTGAAGATGTTGAGGCGCGCGATCGCCGCGTCCGAGGCGCCCGGGAACAGCCGCCCGGCCGCCGCGAAGGTCTGCGGCACCAGCACGCACAGCCCGAGCCCCAGCAGCGTGAACCCGAGCATGCCCACCCAGGCCCCCGGCGCCCCGGCCACCACCGCGAAACCGGCCGCCGCCACCAGCGTGCCCAGACGCACCACCGCCGCCGCCCCGAACCGCCGCACCCCGGCGTCCCCGAGCGTCCGGCCCAGCAGCGTGGTGACCATGTAGACGTTGTACGGGACCGTCGCCAGCTGCTCCGAACTGCCCAGCGTGTCCTGGAGGTACTTGGCGCTCCAGTTGGAGACGGTCGAGTCGCCGATGTACGCGAAGGTCATGACCAGGCAGAGCGGCAGCAGCAGCTTGAACACGACGGTCCCGCCCGCGCCCCCGTCGCCCGGGGCCCCGGCGGCGGCCGGATCACCGGAGCCGGCGGAGGTGTCGGCGTCGACGTACCAGCGGCTTCCGACGAACGCCGCCGGGAGCAGCACCGCAACCACCGGCAGATACGACGCCCACAGCGCCAGATGCCAGTGCGCGCCCGCCCAGGCCAGCGAGGCGCCGACGATCCCGCCCAGGCTGTAGGCGGCGTGGAAGCCGAGCATGATGCTGCGGCCGTACGTCCGCTGGAGACTCACCCCGAGCATGTTCATCGAGGCGTCCAGCATGCCCACCGCCAGCCCGAACACGGCGAGCGTCAGGGCCATCTCGGCTATCCGGTCACCGGAGCCGGCCCCGAGCAGCGCCAGCAGCACGACCGGCTGCGACCAGCGCAGCAGCCGACTGGGCCGGAACCGCTTGACCAGGTGCTCGGTGGTGACGCTGCCGACGCCCGCGAGGATGGGCACGGCCGCCAGGAAGACCGGCAGCAGGCCGTCCGAGACGCCGTAGCGGTCCTGGATGGCCGGAATGCGCGTCACGAGGAGGGCGAAGGCGGCGCCCTGGGCGAAGAAGCTGAACGCCAGCGAGGCCCTGCCGCGCCGCAGCACATCTGTCATGGCGGCGAGCGTAGGGCCCGTGGCTACCTGTGGGTAGATCCAGTCAAAGATGAGTTTTCCTCAGCTTCGACGGGACCGGCCCGCTCAGGCGGTGACGGCGGTCGCCGGGACGGCGGCGCGGGCTGCCTCGACGGCCCCGGCCTCGACGGTCTCCGCACCAGCGGTCTCGGCCCCAGCGGTCTCGGCCTCGGCGGCCACCATCTCCTCCATCGGCCCGGCGGCCAGCCCGCCGCCGACCAGGAAGGCGGCCCCGAGCGCGCCGACCATGAAGACCGTGCCGAGCCAGACCATCGTGTCCACGGGCACGGTGTACGCGCCCACGACCCGCGCCACGCACTCGGCCAGCAGCGCCACGCCCCAGACGACCGAGAACAGCCGCTCCTTGCGCCGGAAGACCGCCGAGCCGGCCGCCGCACCGGACACCAGCCGCTCCCACGCGGCCTCCTTGGCGGCGTCCCCCTTCACCATGAAGGGCTTCAGCCCCGCCGTCATCATCGGCCTGCCGAGGAACACCGAGACCAGGATGCCGATCGCGACCGTGCTGCTGACCCCGCTGTCCTTGGCCAGCATCAGCCGCGGGTCCCCGGAGACGAAGCTCAGCAGCAGCGAGACGACGTTCACGAAGAGGATCAGCGCCGCCAGGGCGTTGGCCCGCCGCTCCTTCACCAGGCTCCACACGGTCCGCAGCGCCGGGACCGCGCTGCTCCAGGCCAGCGCCGCGAAGGTGCTCGTCCCGAAGGCGTCCTTGAACACGTAGTACGAGCCGAGCGGCACCGCGATGTCCAGGATGAGCGGCCGGAAGTTGTCCAGCACGCTCGGGTTCCGGACGGCGTCGTCGTGGGCGGTGCTCCGGCTGTGGTTCCCCGTGGTCTTCGTCATGCCCTCAGCTTCGCCCGCTCAGGGGGTCCGGCGGCAGAACCGATCGTCCGGAGCTCCGCATGACAAATGTCAGCACCGCGCCGGTGGCCCGGGTCATGCCTCCGGGCGAACCAGCAGGTCGGTCAAGTCGGCCAGGGAGGAGAAGAGTCGGGTGGCACCCGCGAGCCGGTCGGCGGGGGTCATCGCCGCGAACCCGTACACGTCCATCCCGGCCGCCACGGCCGCCTGCACGCCCAGCGGGGAGTCCTCGACGACCACACACCGGCCGGGCGCCACCCCCATCCGCTCGGCCGCGTACAGGAAGAGGTCCGGCGCCGGCTTGCCCCGGCCGACGTCCTGCGCGCTGAAGACCCGGCCCTCCTCGAACCACCGGTCGAGCCCCGTGGCGCGGTGCCCCACCCGTATGCGCTCATGGCTCCCCGAGGAGGCCACGCAGTACGGCGTCCCGTCCGCCGCCAGCTTCTCCAGTACGCCGACGGCGCCGGGCACGGGCTTCAGCTCCCGCTCGAAGGCGGCGAAGACCCGGGCGTGGAAGACGTCGTCGAAGTCGTCCGGCAGCCGCTTCCCGGTGCGCTCCAGCACCAGGTCGTGCACCCGGTGCATCGCCGCGCCCATGTAGTCGCGGAGCGAGTCCTCGTACGAGGTCGGGTGGCCCAGCTCGGTGAGGTAACCGGCGAGCAGACGGTTCGAGAGGGGCTCGCTGTCGACGAGCACACCGTCGTTGTCGAAGATGACGAGGTCATAGCGCATAGGAAAGAGCCTAGACGCAGAAAAGGCCCACACCGTGAGGTGTGGGCCTTTCCTGAATGATTGTTCGGCGGTGTCCTACTCTCCCACAGGGTCCCCCCTGCAGTACCATCGGCGCTGTAAGGCTTAGCTTCCGGGTTCGGAATGTAACCGGGCGTTTCCCTCACGCTATGACCACCGAAACACTATGAAACAATCAACCGCACCACACCGTGACCTGGCATGGGGTTGTTCGTGGTTTCAGAACCAACACAGTGGACGCGAGCAACTGAGGACAAGCCCTCGGCCTATTAGTACCGGTCACCTCCACACGTTACCGTGCTTCCAGATCCGGCCTATCAACCCAGTCGTCTACTGGGAGCCTTACCCCATCAAGTGGGTGGGAGTCCTCATCTCGAAGCAGGCTTCCCGCTTAGATGCTTTCAGCGGTTATCCCTCCCGAACGTAGCCAACCAGCCATGCCCTTGGCAGAACAACTGGCACACCAGAGGTTCGTCCGTCCCGGTCCTCTCGTACTAGGGACAGCCCTTCTCAAGACTCCTACGCGCACAGCGGATAGGGACCGAACTGTCTCACGACGTTCTAAACCCAGCTCGCGTACCGCTTTAATGGGCGAACAGCCCAACCCTTGGGACCGACTCCAGCCCCAGGATGCGACGAGCCGACATCGAGGTGCCAAACCATCCCGTCGATATGGACTCTTGGGGAAGATCAGCCTGTTATCCCCGGGGTACCTTTTATCCGTTGAGCGACGGCGCTTCCACAAGCCACCGCCGGATCACTAGTCCCGACTTTCGTCCCTGCTCGACCCGTCGGTCTCACAGTCAAGCTCCCTTGTGCACTTACACTCAACACCTGATTACCAACCAGGCTGAGGGAACCTTTGGGCGCCTCCGTTACCCTTTAGGAGGCAACCGCCCCAGTTAAACTACCCATCAGACACTGTCCCTGATCCGGATCACGGACCCAGGTTAGACATCCAGCACGACCAGACTGGTATTTCAACGACGACTCCACACACACTGGCGTGCACGCTTCAAAGTCTCCCAGCTATCCTACACAAGCCGAACCGAACACCAATATCAAACTGTAGTAAAGGTCCCGGGGTCTTTCCGTCCTGCTGCGCGAAACGAGCATCTTTACTCGTAGTGCAATTTCACCGGGCCTATGGTTGAGACAGTCGAGAAGTCGTTACGCCATTCGTGCAGGTCGGAACTTACCCGACAAGGAATTTCGCTACCTTAGGATGGTTATAGTTACCACCGCCGTTTACTGGCGCTTAAGTTCTCAGCTTCGCCCCACCGAAATGGAGCTAACCGGTCCCCTTAACGTTCCAGCACCGGGCAGGCGTCAGTCCGTATACATCGCCTTACGGCTTCGCACGGACCTGTGTTTTTAGTAAACAGTCGCTTCTCGCTGGTCTCTGCGGCCACCCCCAGCTCAGACCGTAAAGATCCTCACCAGACGTGGCCCCCCTTCTCCCGAAGTTACGGGGGCATTTTGCCGAGTTCCTTAACCATAGTTCACCCGAACGCCTCGGTATTCTCTACCTGACCACCTGAGTCGGTTTAGGGTACGGGCCGCCATGAAACTCGCTAGAGGCTTTTCTCGACAGCATAGGATCATCCACTTCACCACAATCGGCTCGGCATCAGGTCTCAGACACATGGCATGCGGATTTACCTACACACCGTCCTACACCCTTACCCCGGGACAACCACCGCCCGGGATGGACTACCTTCCTGCGTCACCCCATCACTCACCTACTAACCGCTCGGTTCAGCGGCTCCACCACTCCCCTCAACTCCGAAGAGATCAGGGCGGCTTCACGGCCTTAGCATCACGATGCTCGATGTTTGACGCTTCACAGCGGGTACCGGAATATCAACCGGTTATCCATCGACTACGCCTGTCGGCCTCGCCTTAGGTCCCGACTTACCCTGGGCAGATCAGCTTGACCCAGGAACCCTTAGTCAATCGGCGCACACGTTTCTCACGTGTGAATCGCTACTCATGCCTGCATTCTCACTCGTCAACCGTCCACGACTACCTTCCAGTGCCGCTTCACCCGGCAGACGACGCTCCCCTACCCATCCACACACCCGTTGGGGCTATTTATGTGAATGACACGACTTCGGCGGTACGCTTGAGCCCCGCTACATTGTCGGCGCGGAATCACTAGACCAGTGAGCTATTACGCACTCTTTCAAGGGTGGCTGCTTCTAAGCCAACCTCCTGGTTGTCTCTGCGACTCCACATCCTTTCCCACTTAGCGTACGCTTAGGGGCCTTAGTCGATGCTCTGGGCTGTTTCCCTCTCGACCATGGAGCTTATCCCCACAGTCTCACTGCC
The DNA here is from genome assembly GCF_001654495.1 of Streptomyces sp. SAT1. Lineage (GTDB taxonomy): Bacteria > Actinomycetota > Actinomycetes > Streptomycetales > Streptomycetaceae > Streptomyces > Streptomyces andamanensis. The sequence goes on along the minus strand of NZ_CP015849.1, from coordinate 4,103,206 downwards.
GCGCTCTCACTTACCGGCATTCGGAGTTTGGCTAAGGTCAGTAACCCGGTAGGGCCCATCGCCTATCCAGTGCTCTACCTCCGGCAAGAAACACACGACGCTGCACCTAAATGCATTTCGGGGAGAACCAGCTATCACGGAGTTTGATTGGCCTTTCACCCCTAACCACAGGTCATCCCCCAGGTTTTCAACCCTGGTGGGTTCGGTCCTCCACGAAGTCTTACCTCCGCTTCAACCTGCCCATGGCTAGATCACTCCGCTTCGGGTCTTGAGCGTGCTACTCCACCGCCCTGTTCGGACTCGCTTTCGCTACGGCTACCCCACAACGGGTTAACCTCGCAACACACCGCAAACTCGCAGGCTCATTCTTCAAAAGGCACGCAGTCACGAGATGCAGCAAGCTGCATCCGACGCTCCCACGGCTTGTAGGCACACGGTTTCAGGTACTATTTCACTCCCCTCCCGGGGTACTTTTCACCATTCCCTCACGGTACTATCCGCTATCGGTCACCAGGGAATATTTAGGCTTAGCGGGTGGTCCCGCCAGATTCACACGGGATTTCTCGGGCCCCGTGCTACTTGGGTGTCTCTCAAACGAGCCGCTAATGTTTCGACTACGGGGGTCTTACCCTCTACGCCGGACCTTTCGCATGTCCTTCGCCTACATCAACGGTTTCTCACTCGTCCCACGGCCGGCAGACCGTAGAAGAGAGATCCCACAACCCCGCATACGCAACCCCTGCCGGGTCTCACACGCATACGGTTTGGCCTCATCCGGTTTCGCTCGCCACTACTCCCGGAATCACGGTTGTTTTCTCTTCCTGCGGGTACTGAGATGTTTCACTTCCCCGCGTTCCCTCCACACTGCCTATGTGTTCAGCAGCGGGTGACAGCCCATGACGACTGCCGGGTTTCCCCATTCGGAAACCCCCGGATCAAAGCCTGGTTGACGACTCCCCGGGGACTATCGTGGCCTCCCACGTCCTTCATCGGTTCCTGGTGCCAAGGCATCCACCGTGCGCCCTTAAAAACTTGGCCACAGATGCTCGCGTCCACTGTGCAGTTCTCAAACAACGACCAACCACCCATCACCCCGGGACAACATCCCGAGTGCACTGGGGCCGGCAACCGAAGACAGACCTTACGGCCATGCCCTCAGACACCCAACAGCGTGCCCGACACAGACTCACCCTCGAACCCACGTTCCACGCCGAAGCAGTACTAGTGATCCTCAGAACCATCCGTGCCGAGTAGTCAACGTTCCACCCATGAGCTGACCATCGTCGATCATTCGCCGACGTAGTGGCTCTGAATGCCTTACGGCAGTTAGATGCTCCTTAGAAAGGAGGTGATCCAGCCGCACCTTCCGGTACGGCTACCTTGTTACGACTTCGTCCCAATCGCCAGTCCCACCTTCGACAGCTCCCTCCCACAAGGGGTTGGGCCACCGGCTTCGGGTGTTACCGACTTTCGTGACGTGACGGGCGGTGTGTACAAGGCCCGGGAACGTATTCACCGCAGCAATGCTGATCTGCGATTACTAGCGACTCCGACTTCATGGGGTCGAGTTGCAGACCCCAATCCGAACTGAGACCGGCTTTTTGAGATTCGCTCCACCTCACGGTATCGCAGCTCATTGTACCGGCCATTGTAGCACGTGTGCAGCCCAAGACATAAGGGGCATGATGACTTGACGTCGTCCCCACCTTCCTCCGAGTTGACCCCGGCGGTCTCCCGTGAGTCCCCAGCACCACAAGGGCCTGCTGGCAACACGGGACAAGGGTTGCGCTCGTTGCGGGACTTAACCCAACATCTCACGACACGAGCTGACGACAGCCATGCACCACCTGTACACCGACCACAAGGGGGACCCTGTCTCCAGAGTTTTCCGGTGTATGTCAAGCCTTGGTAAGGTTCTTCGCGTTGCGTCGAATTAAGCCACATGCTCCGCCGCTTGTGCGGGCCCCCGTCAATTCCTTTGAGTTTTAGCCTTGCGGCCGTACTCCCCAGGCGGGGCACTTAATGCGTTAGCTGCGGCACGGACGACGTGGAATGTCGCCCACACCTAGTGCCCACCGTTTACGGCGTGGACTACCAGGGTATCTAATCCTGTTCGCTCCCCACGCTTTCGCTCCTCAGCGTCAGTATCGGCCCAGAGATCCGCCTTCGCCACCGGTGTTCCTCCTGATATCTGCGCATTTCACCGCTACACCAGGAATTCCGATCTCCCCTACCGAACTCTAGCCTGCCCGTATCGACTGCAGACCCGGGGTTAAGCCCCGGGCTTTCACAACCGACGTGACAAGCCGCCTACGAGCTCTTTACGCCCAATAATTCCGGACAACGCTTGCGCCCTACGTATTACCGCGGCTGCTGGCACGTAGTTAGCCGGCGCTTCTTCTGCAGGTACCGTCACTCTCGCTTCTTCCCTGCTGAAAGAGGTTTACAACCCGAAGGCCGTCATCCCTCACGCGGCGTCGCTGCATCAGGCTTTCGCCCATTGTGCAATATTCCCCACTGCTGCCTCCCGTAGGAGTCTGGGCCGTGTCTCAGTCCCAGTGTGGCCGGTCGCCCTCTCAGGCCGGCTACCCGTCGTCGCCTTGGTGAGCCACTACCTCACCAACAAGCTGATAGGCCGCGGGCTCATCCTGCACCGCCGGAGCTTTACAGTCTCCAAGATGCCTTGGAGACTCGTATCCGGTATTAGACCCCGTTTCCAGGGCTTGTCCCAGAGTGCAGGGCAGATTGCCCACGTGTTACTCACCCGTTCGCCACTAATCCCCACCGAAGTGGTTCATCGTTCGACTTGCATGTGTTAAGCACGCCGCCAGCGTTCGTCCTGAGCCAGGATCAAACTCTCCGTGAATGCTTCCCCGTAATCGGGGCGACACCACGAGAGCGGAACCAAGGGGAAGGAATGTTCCCCCGGTTCACAGCGTCCTCGCTGTGTTTTCTTCAAAGGAACCTCGTCCCGACCATGACGGCCGGAGACGGGGTATCAACATATCTGGCGTTGACTTTTGGCACGCTGTTGAGTTCTCAAGGAACGGACGCTTCCTTTGTACTCACCCTCTCGGGCTTTCCTCCGGGCGCTTCCCTTCGGTCTTGCGTTTCCGACTCTATCAGATCTTTTTCCGATCCGATTTCCTCGGTGCTTTCCAGGTTCCCGCTTCCGCGTTTCCCTTTCCGGCGGTTCCGACTCTATCAGATCTTTTCTCGACCTGACCCCCAGTCAGCGGGGTCCGTCTTCCCGGCCGTTGGGCCGTTCCGACGAGTGAGACTTTAGCGGATTCCGTGCTCCCGAGCGAATCGGGGGCCTGCGTTCTCGTGAACGCGGATTCCTCATTCCGTGAATACACATGGCAATGCACGACGCCAGACAGACGTAAAACGACTGTCGCCGTGTAGTGATGAGTACCTGCGGAGTGGCTGCCCGGGGACCGACCGGAGTCGGCTCTCACGTCGGACAACTCGAAGTACCTTACGGATCCCCGGGCGGCGTGTCAACCATGGCTGGGGCGGGCGGCGGAGGCGTACGCTGACGGGCATGACGACGCGTACGTACAACCAGCAGTGGTGGTCCGCCTGACGGCGGCCCTGCTCACGTACGCAGACAACGGCCGCCGCCTCGGCGGCCGTTCTCGTTTCCCCTCCAGGACTCCGGGGGCCGGCCCGCAGGGACGGCGGCCTCCACCGGAGAGGGAACAGAGATGACAAGGGTCTTCAGCGGGGTCAAGCCGACCGGGCACCTGACGCTCGGGAACTACCTGGGCGCCCTGCGGCAGTGGGCCGAGACCGACCAGCACCGGGCGGACTCCCTGTTCTGCGTGGTGGACCTGCACGCCCTGACCGTGGACCACGACCCCGCCCGGGTGCGCAGACTCAGCAGGCAGGCCGCGACGCTGCTGCTGGCGGCCGGCCTCGATCCCGAGCGGTGCACGGTGTTCGTGCAGAGCCATGTGGACGAGCACGCCCGGCTGTCCTACCTGCTGGAGTGTGTGGCCACCGACGGCGAGATGCGCCGGATGATCCAGTACAAGGAGAAGTCCGCGCGCGAGCAGGTGCGCGGCGGCAGCGTCCGGCTGTCCCTGCTGACGTATCCCGCGCTGATGGCGGCGGACATCCTCGCGTACGACACGGACGAGGTGCCGGTCGGCGAGGACCAGACGCAGCACGTGGAGCTGGCCCGGGACCTGGCGGTGCGGTTCAACCACCGGTACGGGCAGACGTTCACGGTGCCGAAGGCGACTCCGCCGAAGGTGGCGGCGCGGGTGATGAACCTCCAGGACCCGACGTCGAAGATGGGGAAGTCCGACGACACCGGGCCGGGCATCGTCTATCTGCTGGACGAGCCGGAGGTCGTACGGAAGAAGGTCATGCGCGCGGTGACCGACAGCGGGCAGGACGTCGTCCACGACCGCGCGGCGCGGCCCGGCGTCACCAACCTGCTGGAGATCCTGGCCGCCTGCGCGGGCGGGGACCCGGAGGCCCTGGCCGCGGCGTACTCGTCGTACGGCGCGCTGAAGAAGGACACAGCGGAGGCCGTGGTGGAGACCCTCAGGCCGGTGCAGGAGCGGCACCGGGAGCTGTGCGCCGACCCCGGGTACCTGGAGCAGGTGCTGCGGGCGGGCGCGGACAAGGCCCGGACGATGGCGCGGCCGACGGTCGACGCGGCGTACCGGGCCATCGGGCTGCTGCCCGCCTGACGGCGGGCACGCGGCGGGCGGCGGGTCAGCTGTTGCCGGAGGCCAGTTCGCGGCTGCGGTCGCGGGCGGCCTCCAGCGCGGCGATCAGCGCGGCGCGCACCCCGTGGTTCTCCAGCTCGCGGATGGCGTTGATCGTCGTCCCGGCCGGCGAGGTGACGTTCTCGCGGAGTTTCACGGGGTGCTCGCCGCTGTCGCGGAGCATCACGGCCGCGCCGATGGCGGACTGCACGATCAGCTCGTGCGCCTTGTCGCGGGGCAGGCCGAGCAGGATGCCCGCGTCGGTCATGGCCTCGACCAGGTAGAAGAAGTACGCCGGGCCCGAACCGGAGAGCGCGGTGCAGGCGTCCTGCTGCGACTCGGGGACGCGGAGCGTCTTGCCGACGGCGCCGAAGATCTCCTCGGCGTGGCTGAGGTGCCCGGCGGTGGCGTGCGTGCCGGCGGAGATGACGGACATGGCCTCGTCCACCAGGGCCGGGGTGTTCGTCATGACGCGCACGACCGGGGTGCCCGGGGTCAGCCGCTCCTCGAAGAAGGAGGTGGGGATCCCGGCCGCGCCGCTGATGACCAGCCGGCCCGCGGGCAGGTGCGGGGCGAGCTCGTCGAGCAGGGTGCCCATGTCCTGCGGCTTGACCGTGAGGATCAGGGTGTCGGCGGTCTTCGCCGCCTCGGCGTTGGTGACCGGGGTGACGCCGTGGCGGGCGCGGAGTTCCTCGGCGCGCTCGGGCCGGCGGGCGGTGACCAGGAGGTCGGCGGGCGCCCAGCCGGCCCGGATCATTCCGCTGAGCAGGGCTTCGCCGATCTTGCCGGTGCCGAGGACTGCGACTTTCTGGCTCATGGGGCTCATCCTCGCACCGGCGGTCCGGGATGCGGGGTGTTGTCCGGCTGGCGGGACATGCCCGCGGGCGGCGGTGCGGCCGGGCGCGCGGGCGGGTCAGTCGTTGGTGGCGACCAGGAGGAGGACGTCGTAGGTCTCCTCGACGATGCCGTCCGGGAAGACCTCCAGCAGATGGGCGCGCTCCTGGGCGAAGAAGTCGGCGCGGCGGTCCTCGGGGCAGACGAGGAAGAACGAGTGGCTGCCGATGTTGGCCAGGTGGGTGTCGAGCGGGATCCGACGGCTCCAGCGCACCGTGCGGCGGGTGAGGCGGAGGCGGCCGGTGGGGTCGGCCAGTTCGGTGCGGGCGGCGCGCTGTTTCTCGGCGGGGATGTCGACGCCGAAGAAGCGTCCGGTCCGGCGGCTCGCCTCCGCTATCCAGTCGATGTCGAGGGCGTCGGTGTTCCACCACAGGGCGAGGGAGCCGCCGGGGCGCAGGACGCGCAGCGCTTCGGGGACCGAGCGGGCCGGGTCGGTCCAGTGCCAGGCCTGGGCGTAGGTGATCAGGTCGGCCGAGGCGTCGGCCAGCGGCAGGGCGTTGCCGTTGCCGCGCACGATCGGGATGCCGGGGTGGCCGGCGCGGAACTGGGCGGCCATGCCGTCACCGGGTTCGACGGCCAGGACCTGGGCGCCGCGCTCGTGCAGCAGGGCCGTCGAGATGCCCGTACCGGCGCCGACGTCGGCGACACGGGCACCGGCGAGCGGGCGGCCCGCGAGTTCCTCGACGGTGTCGAACAGGGCCGGCGGGTAGGAGGGGCGGTTGGCCGCGTACTGGGCGGCGGCCGCGTCGAAGGAGCGTGCGCGGACGGCGTGGGCGGCGGGGTCCGGGGCGGGCGGCGGGGAGACGGTCATGGACCCATGGTCGTCCAGGCGGTCGCCGGGCGGGCGGGATTTTCCCGGCGGTTTGCGCGGGGCGTGCGCCCTCTCTGGCAGGGACCGTGCGGGCCGGGCGGGTGGCGGGGGCCGCGGAGGCGCGGCGGGCGGGCGCCGCCGGTCAGCCGCGGCGCTTCTTCTTCGAGGGGTTGCCCGTGCGCCGGGTGCTGCGGCGTTCGTACTGCTCGCGGGCCTGCTCGTACTCCTTGCGGTGCAGGCCCTCGCCGGGGGCCTCGGTCAGGGAGCGGAAGAAGTACGCGAGGAGGGAGCCGACGAAGCCGACGGCGAGCAGGCCGCGCAGGGAGGACTGGCGCTCGGGGTCGGGACGGGTGCTGAAGCCGCCCCAGGTGTGGCCGAAGGCGAGCGCGCTGCACACGGCGAACATGATGACGACCAGCAGGCTGACGAAGGCGCCCGAGTCCGCGATCTGGATGCCCTCGTAGGCGAGGCGGAGCACGAAGCAGGCCGCTGCCGCCGCCAGCAGCGAACCGGCGGCGACCCCGGCGCGGCGCAGCGCGTAGCCGTTGTCGTGCCGCACCCAGGTCGTGCCGAAGAAGCGCAGGGGCTCGGGGCGCGGCCCGGCGGTGCCGGTGGCCGTGGGGCCCGCGGGGGTGTCCGGGGTGCCGTTCTCGTCGCTCACGCCACGATTATGGCGCCCCGGGGGCCGCGGGCTCCGGGCGGGCTCAGGAGCAGCGCGGGGCGATGTAGCCGTCGGCGCCGGTGTAGATGTAGGCGTCGGAGACGAACTCGCCGTTGTCGATGTTGTCCCAGATGCTCGACGTCCCGTACGGGCCCGAGACCTTGGTGCCGGGCGACTGGCAGTGCACCGGGACCTTGGCGCCGACCGGCAGGGTGCGTACGACCGGGTATCCGGTGCCGGGGCCGCTGCGGACGTTCAGGGCGACGCCGGGTGCGACGGAGTAGTAGCGCAGGGCGGCGGCGTGGGCCGCGACCTGCTGCTCCTTCTCGCCGCCCGCGGCTGTGCCGGTGCCGCCGGCCGTCTCCTCGGCATGGTCGACCGTCATGAAAGGACCTCCCCCGTCGTGCCCCGCGGCATGACCGCCGCGGAGGTGTTCGTTCCCCTGGGCCGCGCGGTGGGACAGGTGTGCGCGACTCGCACGCGAACGCTAGCAAGCCGCCTCAGTCCCGTTCGAGTCATCGACTAGGGTCGGTGCGTCGCGCGCGCGGACGAACAGCACGGGGGTGGTCCATGTCGCCACAGCGCAACATCGGAGCGGGCGCGGAAGCGGAACTTCCGGAATATGCCGGGCACTATCGGCTCGAAGCGCGCCTGGGCTCCGGTGGCATGGGGGTGGTGCACCTGGCCCGGAGCACCTCGGGGCTGCGGCTCGCGGTGAAGGTGGTGCACGCGGAGTTCGCCCGGGATCCGGAGTTCAGGGGGCGTTTCCGGCAGGAGGTGGCGGCGGCCCGCCGGGTCAGCGGTGCCTTCACCGCATCGGTCGTGGATGCCGATCCGGAGGCCGGGCGGCCCTGGATGGCGACCTTGTTCATCCCGGGCCCCACGCTCGCCGAGGAGGTCAAGCGGAACGGACCGATGGCTCCGGCACGGTTGCGCAGGCTGACGGCCGGGCTCGCCGAGGCGCTGCGTGACATCCACCGGGTGGGGGTCGTGCACCGCGATCTCAAGCCGAGCAACGTGCTGCTCGCCGAGGACGGCCCGAAGGTCATCGACTTCGGTATCTCGCGCCCCAAGGACAGCGAACTGCGGACCGAGACCGGCAAGCTGATCGGTACGCCGCCGTTCATGGCGCCCGAGCAGTTCCGGCGCCCGCGCGAGGTGGGACCGGCCGCCGACATCTTCACGCTCGGGTCGGTGCTGGTGCACGCGGCGACGGGCCGCGGTCCCTTCGACTCCGACAGCCCGTACGTGGTGGCGTACCAGGTGGTGCACGACGAGCCGGATCTGACCGGTGTGCCGGAGGATCTGGCCCCGCTGGTCCGGCGCTGCCTGGCCAAGGAGCCGGAGGACCGGCCGACCCCGGACGAGCTGATGCGCGAGCTGCGGTCGGTGGCGGCCTCGTACGACACGCAGTTGTTCGTGCCGGGGCAGCGGGCGGGCGCGCAGGGTGCCGCCGGGCCGGAGCCGGAACCAGAACCGGAACCAGCAACGGATTCCACACCGGACCTCGCGCCGGACCCCGCGCCGACGGCGGATCCGGCCGGGCCCGAGCCCGCGGACGGCGCCGCCGGGAAGCCGGTGCGGCGCGCCGGACGGGGGCCGGGCCGGTGGATGGGCAGGCGGCTGGGCAGGCGGCTGGCGCTGGCGGCGGGGGTGTGCGTCCTGGTCGTGGGCTCCGCGCTGACGGCGGTGGAGCTGCTGGGCGGCGGCGGGGAGGCCGCGCACCGGGACGACGCGCCGCGCACCGCCTCGGCGGCGTTCGCCGGGTGGCAGGCGCGGCCGGTGGCGCAGGGCGGCGGCGTGCCGCACTGCGTGTCCGCGGCCGGGCGGGTGGTGTGCGCGGAGCCGGGGCTGGTGTTCGCGCTCGCCCCGGCGGACGGCTCGGTGCTGTGGCGGCGCCCGGCCGCGGCCGCGCCGGTCACCGGCGCTCCGGTGGCGGCGGGCGGTCTGGTGGTGGCGCCGGCCGGCCGGGACGGGGTGCTGCGGGCGCTGGACCCGGCCACGGGCGAGGTGCGCTGGCAGCGGGACGCGTCGGCGTACCGGGGGATGCGGTTCGCGGGGGACATGCTGCTGCTGACCGCCGCGGACGGCACGGTGACCGGGGTGGACGCCGGTTCCGGCGCGACCCGGTGGAGCAGGCGGGTGCCCGGCCTCGGCCTGCCGTACTTCACCTCGTTCGCCGGGGATCCGCTGGCGTACGCGACGGGTCCTGGCGACGGCGGGAAGGGCACCCGGGTGACGGCGGTCGACCCCCGTACGGGCGCCGTGCGCTGGCAGGCGCGGCTCGCGGGGACACTGCGGCCGTTCGGCTCCTCGGGCGCGTCCCTGTTCCTCCAGTCGGTCGACGGGGTCTACGGCGACACGCGCGCGGTGGTCCGCTACTCCCCCGGTCCGGGCACGACCCGCGAGGTGGCGCTGTCGGTCCCGCTCCAGCAGGCGCACGCCACGGTGCGCGGGAACGTGGTCCAGCTGCTGTCCGCGGGAGGTTCGCTGGTGGCCGTCGATCTGGCGGCCGGGCGGCAGCTGTGGTCCCTGGAGACGTCGGTGAGCCGGGGTTCGGCGCCGGTCGCGGACGCGCGGCACGTGTACGTGCTGTCGGCGGACGGGCGGCTGCTGGCCGTGGACGCGCGCAGCGGCGCGCTGGTCGGCCAGACACCGGCACGGCTCGGCGCGGGCGGGGACCGGGTGGCCTCCTCGGTCCCGGATCCGGTGCCGGTGGCCGGGCATGTGTGCGGGGGCGCGCCGGACGGCACGGTCTTCGCGGTGGACGCGCGGGATCCGTCCGCCTGGTGACGTACGTACGCCCCGGAGGTCCGCCGACGGCGCGCGGCCTCCCGGCGGCAGGCGCGAGGGGCCGCCCCGGACGGGACGGCCCCTCGGTGTGTTCCGCGGGTCAGCCGAGCTTCGAGACGTCCCGGACGGCGCCCTTGTCGGCGCTGGTGGCCATCGCGGCGTAGGCGCGCAGGGCGGCCGTCACCTTGCGGTCGCGGTTCCTCGGGGCGTACGCCCCGCCGAGTGCCTGCTCGCGGCGGGCCAGCTCCGCGTCGTCCACCAGGAGCTCGATGGAGCGGCCGGGGATGTCGATGCGGATGCGGTCGCCGTCCTCGACCAGCGCGATGGTGCCGCCGGAGGCCGCCTCGGGGGAGGCGTGCCCGATGGACAGGCCGGAGGTGCCGCCGGAGAAGCGGCCGTCGGTGATCAGCGCGCAGGCCTTGCCCAGACCGCGGCCCTTCAGGTACGAGGTCGGGTAGAGCATCTCCTGCATGCCGGGGCCGCCCTTGGGGCCCTCGTAGCGGATGACGACGACGTCACCGGCCGTGACCCGCTGGGTGAGGATCTTCTCGACGGCCTCCTCCTGCGACTCGCAGACGACGGCCGGGCCCTCGAAGGTCCAGATCGACTCGTCGACGCCCGCGGTCTTGACCACGCAGCCGTCCACGGCGAGGTTGCCGCGCAGGACCGCGAGGCCGCCGTCCTTGGAGTAGGCGTGTTCGGCGGAGCGGATGCAGCCGCCCTCGGCGTCGGTGTCCAGCGCCTCCCAGCGCTCGGACTGGGAGAACGCCTCGGCGGAACGGACGCAGCCGGGCGCCGCGTGCCACAGCTCGACGGCCTCGGGCGAGGGCGAGCCGCCGCGCACGTCCCAGGTCTTGAGCCAGTCCGCCAGGGAGGGGCTGTGCACGGCGTGCACGTCCTCGTTGAGCAGTCCGGCCCGGTGCAGCTCGCCGAGCAGGGCGGGGATGCCGCCGGCGCGGTGCACGTCCTCCATGTAGTACGTGCGGTCCTTGGCGACGTTCGGGGCGACCTTGGCCAGGCAGGGGACGCGGCGGGAGACGGCGTCGATCTGCTCCAGGCCGAACTCGACGCCCGCCTCCTGGGCGGCGGCCAGCAGGTGCAGGATCGTGTTGGTGGAGCCGCCCATGGCGATGTCGAGGGCCATGGCGTTCTCGAAGGCCGCGAAGGTGGCGACGTTGCGCGGCAGGACCGTCTCGTCGTCCTGGTCGTAGTAGCGGCGGGTGATGTCCATGACCGTGCGGGCGGCGTCCTCGTACAGGGCGCGGCGGGCGGTGTGGGTGGCCAGGACCGAGCCGTTGCCCGGCAGGGAGAGGCCGATGGCCTCGGTCAGGCAGTTCATCGAGTTGGCGGTGAACATGCCGGAACAGCTGCCGCAGGTCGGACAGGCGTTCTCCTCGATACGGAGGATGTCCTCGTCGGAGATCTTGTCGTTGGCGGCGTCGGCGATGGCGTCGATCAGGTCGAGGGTGCGCACGGTGCCGTCGACCAGCGTGGCGCGGCCGGCCTCCATGGGGCCGCCGGAGACGAAGACCGTCGGGATGTTCAGCCGCAGCGCGGCCATCAGCATGCCCGGGGTGATCTTGTCGCAGTTGGAGATGCAGACCAGGGCGTCCGCGCAGTGCGCCTCGACCATGTACTCGACGCTGTCGGCGATCAGGTCGCGCGAGGGCAGCGAGTACAGCATGCCGCCGTGACCCATGGCGATGCCGTCGTCGACGGCGATGGTGTTGAACTCACGCGGGATGCCGCCGGCCTCGCGGACCGCCTCGCTGACGATCCGGCCGACCGGGGCCAGGTGGGTGTGGCCGGGCACGAACTCGGTGAAGCTGTTGGCGATGGCGATGATCGGCTTCCGGCCGATGTCCGCACCGGGTACACCGGAGGCGCGCATAAGGGCGCGGGCGCCCGCCATGTTGCGGCCGTGGGTGACTGTGCGGGACCTCAGCTCGGGCATCGTCGCTCGCTCCTTCAAAGGGTTCTGCCGCTGGTGGCGCCGGTGCGTCCGGATGCCTGCGGCGGGCAGAGTTCTGACTCCGTCGAGCGTACGCCGGTCATCCACGGGCCGGGACGCCCTGTCCGGAATACGGGACGGCCGTCTCGGGCCGGTGCCCGGCCGGGGGTGCGGCGCGGGAGCCGTCAGCGCCCGCGCAGGCGTGCCGACGAGGCCAGGTGCAGGCGGGTGAAGGCCAGGGCCTCGGCGAGGTCGGCCTCACGTTCGGCGCCGGACATCGCGCGGCGGGTGTTGACCTCGATGACCACATGGCCGTCGAAGCCGGAGCCGGCGAGGCGTTCCAGCAGCGCGGCGCAGGGCTGTCCGCCGCGGCCCGGCACCAGGTGCTCGTCCTTGGCCGAACCCCTGCCGTCGGCGAGATGGACGTGGCCGAGGCGGTCGCCCATGCGGTCCACCATGGCGAGGGCGTCGGTGCGGGCCGTCGCCGCGTGGCTGAGGTCGATCGTGAAGTGGCGGTAGTCGTCCTTGGTGACGTCCCAGTCGGGCGCGTAGGCGAGCATCTCGCGGTCGCGGTAGCGCCAGGGGTACATGTTCTCCACCGCGAAGCGCACGTCCGTCTCGTCCGCCATCCGCCAGATCCCCGAGACGAAGCCACGGGCGTACTGGCGCTGCCAGCGGAACGGCGGGTGTACGACGACGGTGCTCGCCCCGAGCCGCTCGGCCGCCGACCGGGCGCGCTGGAGCTTGACCCAGGGGTCGGTGGACCACACCCGCTGGGTGATCAGCAGACAGGGGGCGTGCACGGCCAGGATCGGTATGCCGTGGTGGTCGCTGAGGCGGCGCAGCGCGTCGATGTCCTGGCTGACCGGGTCGGTCCACACCATGACCTCGACGCCGTCGTAGCCGAGGCGCGCGGCGATCTCGAAGGCCGTCGCCGTCGACTCCGGGTACACGGAGGCCGTCGACAGGGCGACCTTCGCATCCGGGATGCGCACGACGGGTTCCACCACGAGGGACAGGTTACGGGGTGCCGGGGGCGCTCCAGGGCCTGCGCCCGCCCGTCGTGGCCGGTCTCACTCCCCGCCCGCGTACGCCCCGCGGGTACGGCTACGCCGTTCCCATGTGGTCCAGGCGCCGCAGGATGACTCCCTCGCGCAGGGCCCAGGGGCAGATCTCCAGCCGCTCCACGCCGAAGAGGTCCATCACACCCTCGGCGACCAGGGCACCGGCGAGCAGCTGGCCCGCGCGGTCCTCGGAGACGCCCGGCAGCTCGGCGCGCTCACCGGCCGTCATCGCGGCCAGCCGCGGCACCCATGCCTCCAGGGACTCGCGCTTCAGCTCGCGCTGCACGTACAGGCCCTCGGCGGAGCGGGCGGCCCCGGCGATCCGGGCCAGCTGCCGGAACGTCTTGGAGGTGGCGACCACATGGTCCGGGGCGCCGAAGCGGCTGAACTCGCCGACCGTCCGCGCTATCTCCGTACGGACATGGCGGCGCAGCGCCCTGACGGCCTCCGGGTCCGGCGGGTCGCCGGGCAGCCAGCCGGCGGTGAGCCGGCCCGCGCCGAGCGGCAGCGAGACGGCGGCGTCGGGTTCCTCGTCGATGCCGAAGGCGATCTCCAGGGAGCCGCCGCCGATGTCCAGGACCAGCAGCTTGCCCGCCGACCAGCCGAACCAGCGGCGGGCGGCGAGGAAGGTGAGCCGGGCCTCCTCGGCGCCGCTGAGCACCTGGAGCCGTACGCCCGTCTCGGCCTGCACGCGCGCGAGGACGTCGTCGGCGTTGTTCGACTCGCGCACCGCCGACGTCGCGAACGGCAGCAGGTCCTCCACGCCCTTGTCCTCGGCGGCCTGGAGCGCGTCCCTGACCACGGCCACCAGCCGCTCCACGCCCTCGGCCCCGATCGCGCCGCCCTCGTCGAGCAGCTGGGCCAGGCGCAGCTCCACCTTGTGCGAGTACGCGGGCAGCGGGCGCGCGCCCGGGTGCGCGTCGACCACCAGCAGATGCACCGTGTTCGAACCCACGTCGAGGACACCGAGTCTCATGTACGGAAACGCTACTGCCACCGGGCGCGTGGTCCGGCCCTGACCCGGATTCCCGGCACCTCCCGGAGCGCACCGGGCGCGGGCCGGGCGCGGCGGCTCCGGGTGCCCGGACGCGGCGGCCCCGGGTGCGGGGCCGGGCGACTTACCCTGGACGCGTGCCAAAGACGAAAAAGGCGAAGACCGGAGCCCCGGCGGGCCCGCAGCCGGACGAGAAAGGGCTCGACTTCGCGCGCGCGTGGGTGGAGTTCCCGGACCCGGCGGACGACGAGCAGGTCTTCCGCTGCGATCTGACCTGGCTGACCTCCCGCTGGAACTGCATCTTCGGCAGCGGCTGCCAGGGCATCCAGGAGGGCCGCGCCGAGGACGGCTGCTGCACGCTGGGCGCGCACTTCTCCGACGAGGAGGACGAGCAGCGGGTCGCCGGGCACGTGGCCCGGCTCACCCCGGACATCTGGCAGAACCACGCCGAGGGCACGGAGAACGGCTGGGTGTCCGAGGACGAGGAGGGCTCTCGGCAGACCCGTCCCTTCCAGGGCTCGTGCATCTTCCAGAACCGGCCCGGATTCTCCGGCGGCATGGGCTGCTCGCTGCACATCCTGGCGCTCCGGGAGGGCCGTGAGCCGCTGGAGACCAAGCCGGACGTGTGCTGGCAGCTGCCGGTCCGGCGGACCTTCGAGTGGGTCGACCGCCCGGACGACACACGCGTGCTCCAGGTGTCGATCGGCGAGTACGACCGCAGGGGCTGGGGTCCGGGCGGCCACGACCTGCACTGGTGGTGCACCTCGGCGACGTCGGCGCACGGCGCGGGCGACCCCGTCTACGTCTCCTACCGGGCCGAGCTGACCGAGCTGATGGGCAAGGCGGGCTACGACCGGCTGGTCGAGCTGTGCGAGGAGCGGCTCGCCTCGCGGCTGCCGCTGCTGGCCGCGCACCCGGCGGACCGCCGGGACTGAGCCGGGGCGGGGCTGGGGCGGGGCCGGGACAGGAGCGGGACAGGACAGGACTGAGCCGGGACGGGACCGGAACGGACCCGGCCGGGGCGGGTCCCTTCCGGAGATCCGTCGCCCTTGTGGTGCTCAGCCGCCCTTGGGGCCCGGTGTGCCGTCGCCGCCGGTGGGCGCGGGCGAGTCGCCCGGGTCGGACGGGGACGATCCGGTGGGCGGCGGGGTGGAGGGGCCCGACGAGGGCGGATCCGTCGTGGGCGGGCCCGAGGGGTCCGCTGTGCCCGTGGGATCCGGTGTGGGGCTGTGCGAACCGTCGCCCGGTGCCGGGCCCGCGGTACGGGTCGGCCGGGGGACGGTGGGGCTCGGGGCCCGGCCGTGGCCGGAGATGAAGACCACCGCTCCCGCCGGGGTGATCTCCACGCGCGCGTTCCAGGGCCCGGAGGGCTCGCGCAGATGGTCGACGTACACCTTGACCGTGATCGACGCGCCCGGCTCCAGCGTCCCCGAGGAGCGGCTGAAGTACAGCCAGGACGCCTGCGTGGACACGATCCAGCGGACCGGCTCCGGGCCGGAGGCGGTGAGCGTGACGAGGGTCGTGTCGGCGGGGCCCGAGGCGGCGGTCACGGTCAGCGCGCCGTTCGCGCCCTGGGCGTCGCCCGCGCCCGTGTCGCCCAGCACCTCCACCGAGACGTCGGGCCCCGCGCCGCCGGACGGCCCGCCGGGGCGCGTCCGGGCGCTGCCGGTGTTCTCGTAGCCGCCGGTGTCCTCCCCGGCCAGGGCACCTGAGTCGTGCCCCTCGCGCGCGGTGGCGGACGGACCGTCCCGGCCCTCGCCGGTCGGGGTGCCCCGGTAGGCCGCCCACAGGGCCAGCACCGGCGCGGCCACCACGGTGGCGACGACCGTCGTCGTGACCGCACGCGCGCGCAGGCGCTCCCTGCGGGCCGCGCGGTCCTTGGGGTCCATCGGGAATCCGCGCCGGTCCAGGCGCGGCGCGGCGCCCCGCGCGCGCGAGTGGTGCGCCATGGCCAGGCCCAGGGCCGTACGGGGCGCGGCCAGCACGGGCAGCGCGGCCGGGGTGACGCTGGCGCCGGGCCAGCGCGCGGGGTGCGCGCGCTCGGCGGTGCGGCGGCAGCGCGGGCAGTCGTCGACGTGCCGGACGAGTTCGCGGCGCAGGGCGGTGCCGAGGACGAGCCTGCCGTCGCCGGTGAGCGCGGCGACACCGGGGCAGCCGCCGGCCTCGGCGACGGCGAGCGCCGCGCGGGTGCGCTCCACCTCGCAGGCCGCGGCGGCGAGCAGTTCGCGGGCGGCGGCGGTGCTCAGACCGAGCACGGCGGCGGTCTCGTGGCCGCTCAGGTGGTGGCGCACGGCCAGCTCCAGCGCCTCGCGCTGCTCGGGGGTGGTGCCGGCCGCCTCCGGCCAGGCCAGCAGGGCCAGTTCGCGGCGCCGCTGCTCCTGGACGTCCGCCGGGACGGGCACCGCCGCGCCCGGCCCGGGGCGGTGCCGGGACCCGCCGGGGCGGCCCGCGGCATGGCCCGCCCGGCGTCTGAGCCGGGCCTCGGCCAGCTCGCGCAGACAGGCCCAGCGGGCCAGCGCGTACAGCCACGCCCGGTACTCGGCCGGATCCTGCGGCAGGCGCGGCGCGCGCCGCTCGGCGAAGGCCAGCGCGTCCCCCAGCGCGGCGGTCGCCGCGTCGTGGTCGCACAGCACGGACAGGCAGTAGGTGAACAGGCCGTCGAGGTGGGGGTCGTAGGCGGCGGGCGGGTGCTGCGCCAGGGTGCGCGCGGCAGCGCGGTCGCGCGCCTCGCGCGCCTCGCGGTCCGCCCGGTGCTCACCGGTCGTACGGCTCGTACGGGTCGAGGTCTCCGGACTGCTGCTCATCACCTGTGCGACCGTAGGCGGCGGAGGTTCGTCCGTTCTTCCCTGTTGCGCACTTTTAATCCGTACGGGTGAAACGATCCCTCATACGGGGACGGGCACCGGTGGCTCCTCCCTTCGGGCGCGTGTGTTCGATGCCGTTCGAGCCGGTGGCCGTGCGGACGCCCGCGCTGTCAGTGGCTGCGGCTACGGTCTTACGCATGGCTGCCCGTACGAAGACCACCAAGGACCGTCCGTCCTACCGCTGCACCGAGTGCGGCTGGCAGACGGCGAAGTGGCTCGGCCGCTGCCCCGAGTGCCAGGCGTGGGGCACGGTCGAGGAGTACGGCACGCCCGCGGTGCGTACGACCTCGCCGGGCCGGGTCACCACCTCCGCCCTGCCCATCGGCCAGGTCGACGGGCGGCAGGCGACGGCCCGCACCACCGGCGTGCCCGAGCTGGACCGGGTGCTGGGCGGGGGTCTCGTGCCCGGCGCCGTGGTCCTGCTCGCCGGTGAGCCCGGCGTCGGCAAGTCCACGCTGCTGCTGGACGTGGCCGCCAAGGCGGCGAGCGACGAGCACCGCACGCTGTACGTCACGGGCGAGGAGTCGGCGAGCCAGGTGCGGCTGCGCGCCGACCGCATCGGCGCCCTGGACGACCATCTCTACCTGGCCGCCGAGACCGATCTGGCCGCCGTCCTGGGGCACCTGGACGCGGTGAAGCCCTCGCTGCTGATCATGGACTCGGTGCAGACGGTGGCCTCCCCGGAGATCGACGGCGCCCCCGGCGGCATGGCGCAGGTCCGCGAGGTGGCCGGGGCGCTGATCCGCGCCTCCAAGGAGCGCGGCATGTCCACCCTGCTGGTCGGCCATGTCACCAAGGACGGCGCGATCGCCGGCCCGCGCCTGCTGGAGCACCTGGTGGACGTGGTGCTGCACTTCGAGGGCGACCGGCACGCGCGCCTGCGCCTGGTCCGCGGCGTCAAGAACCGCTACGGCGCCACCGACGAGGTCGGCTGCTTCGAGCTGCACGACGAGGGCATCACCGGCCTCGCCGATCCCAGCGGACTGTTCCTGACCCGCCGTGCCGAGCCGGTGCCAGGCACCTGCCTGACCGTCACCCTGGAGGGCCGCCGCCCGCTGGTCGCCGAGGTCCAGGCGCTCACCGTGGACTCCCAGATCCCCTCCCCGCGGCGCACCACGTCGGGCCTGGAGACCTCCCGGGTGTCGATGATGCTGGCCGTGCTGGAGCAGCGCGGGAGGATCAGCGCGCTGGGCAAGCGGGACATCTACTCGGCGACGGTCGGCGGCGTGAAGCTGTCCGAGCCCGCCGCCGACCTCGCCATCGCGCTCGCGCTGGCCTCGGCCGCGAGCGACACCCCGCTGCCGAAGAACCTGGTCGCGATCGGCGAGGTGGGCCTCGCGGGCGAGGTCAGACGGGTCACGGGCGTGCAGCGCCGGCTCTCCGAGGCGCACCGCCTGGGATTCACGCACGCGCTCGTACCGGGCGATCCGGGCAAGGTGCCGCCCGGGATGAAGGTCCTCGAAGTGGCCGACATGGGGGACGCGCTGCGGGTCCTGCCGCGCTCGCGTCGCCGAGAGGCCCCGCGGGAGCCGGAGGACCGCCGGTAGACTTTGCGCTGGTCCCGCCCGCCCGTCCGGCACGACGTACGCACCGAGTGCGGCGGCGGGGGCGCCCGAAGACCTGCGACCGGAGGAGTGCAGTGGCAGCCAACGACCGGGCAGCAGCTCCCGGAAAGTCCGGTGGGAGCTCCGGCGCCGATGGCCTGATGCGCGCCTCACTGAGCGCCGTGGCACCCGGCACGGCGCTGCGGGACGGACTCGAGCGGGTCCTGCGCGGCAACACCGGCGGTCTGATCGTGCTCGGCTCCGACAAGACCGTGGAGACGATGTGCACGGGCGGTTTCGTGCTGGACGTCGAGTTCACGGCGACCCGGCTGCGGGAGCTGTGCAAGCTGGACGGCGGCATCGTGCTGTCCTCGGACCTGTCGAAGATCCTGCGGGCGGGCGTGCAGCTCGTCCCGGACCCGACGATCCCCACCGAGGAGACCGGCACCCGGCACCGCACGGCGGACCGGGTCAGCAAGCAGGTCGGCTTCCCGGTGGTCTCGGTCTCCCAGTCGATGCGCCTGATCGCCCTGTACGTCGACGGCCAGCGCCGCGTCCTGGAGGACTCGGCGGCGATCCTCTCCCGCGCCAACCAGGCCCTGGCCACGCTGGAGCGCTACAAGCTGCGCCTGGACGAGGTCGCGGGCACCCTGTCGGCGCTGGAGATCGAGGACCTGGTCACGGTCCGGGACGTCTCCGCGGTCGCGCAGCGCCTGGAGATGGTCCGCCGCATCGCCACCGAGATCGCCGAGTACGTGGTGGAGCTGGGCACCGACGGCCGACTGCTGGCGCTCCAGCTCGACGAGCTGATCGCGGGCGTGGAGCCCGAGCGCGAGCTGGTCGTCCGGGACTATGTGCCCGAGCCCACGGCCAAGCGCTCCCGTACGGTCGAGGAGGCCCTCGCCGAGCTGGACAAGCTCTCGCACGCGGAGCTGCTGGAGATGTCCACCGTCGCCCGCGCCCTCGGCTACACCGGTTCGCCCGAGACCCTGGACTCGGCGGTCTCCCCGCGCGGCTTCCGGCTGCTGGCCAAGGTCCCCCGGCTGCCCGGCGCCATCATCGACCGCCTGGTCGAGCACTTCGGCGGCCTCCAGAAGCTGCTCGCCGCGAGCGTCGACGACCTCCAGACGGTGGACGGCGTGGGCGAGGCCCGCGCCCGCAGCGTCCGCGAGGGGCTGTCGCGGCTGGCGGAGTCGTCGATCCTGGAGCGGTACGTCTAGGACCTGTCCCAGAAGCTCCCCTGCCGGAGCGGGCCGGTCGCCCGGCTCAGTCCGCCGACAGCACGAACGACGTCTGGAGCTTGCCGTAGCCCGGCACCTTCGCCTCCACCAGATACGTCTTGCCGAGGGCGGCGGAGCCGGAGGGCGGGGTCGCGCACTGCGGGGCGCTCGGCCTGCGGTCCCAGCGCACGGTCGAGGTGATGCCGCTGCCGGCCGGCACCCGGTACAGCAGGCTGCCGGCGGTCTTCGGGCAGTCGGCCGAGGACCAGTAGCCGCCGTCGCCACCGGCCTGGCTGACCGTCAGGACCGCTGTCCTCGGGCCGAGATCGACCTTGCAGTCGCTGCCGGAGGTGTTCTTCGCGATCAGCTCGAAGGCGGGTGTCTCGGTGGGCCCGTAGGAGTTGCGCACACTGCGCAGGCTCAGCCTCACCGCGGAGGCGGTGCAGTCGGGCAGCGTGCTCCCGGCGGGCAGCACCGCGCCCGCACCGCCGCCGCCCGTGGAGCCGCCCTTGCCGTCGTCGCCCGCGGACGTGCCCGCGCCGGAGCCTCCCGCGCCCGCGCCGCCGCTGCCGCCCGCCGAGGCGCCGCTCCCGCCGGAGTCACCGCCGCCGGACTCGTCGCGTCCGCCGGGGTGTTGGCTGATCGCGGGTCCGGACTGGGACGGTCCCGGCTCGATGGCCGAGGGGGTGGGGTTCTTGCCGTTGGCCGCGCCCCCGGCGTCCTTGTGGCCCCCGCCTCCGCCGCCCGAGGTGACGATCCAGATGACCAGCAGGGCCAACAGGGCGGCCACGGACACCAGGACGACCCTCCGTCGCCAGTAGATGGAGGAGGGAAGCGGCCCGACCGGATTGCGCAGAGATCCCACGCCCCAACCCTACGAGAGATCCCGCGCTTCCCCCGACCCACCCGCCGCGCCGGACGCAACTTTTCCGGATCATCATTTCAACAACGCCCGCCCCGCAGGCCCGCCTTGCGGGCCCGGTGACCGCGCGAAGACGCACGGTGACGAAACGGTCCGCGCCGGTTCACCCGCCCGTGCGCCCCCGCGTGGCAGGATCGAAGGCGACATGACTGCGCCCACACTGCCCCCACACAGCACCCCCTCCGCCCCGGCCCCCGCTTCCGAGACCCCGACCGAAACCCCGACCGAGACCACGGCCGCCCCCGCCGCCGGGACCGTCTCCGCGGCCGGTCCCGAGACCGGCCCCGAGTCCTCCGCCGCGGTCTCCTCGCCCGTCGGCGCCCCGCTCGGCGAGACCCTGCACACCCAGGTCATCACCTGGTTCGAGGGCAATGCCCGCGACCTGCCCTGGCGGCGCGCCGACGCCGGCGCCTGGGGCGTGATGGTCAGCGAGTTCATGCTCCAGCAGACCCCGGTGAGCCGGGTGCTGCCCGTCTACGAGCAGTGGCTGGAGCGCTGGCCGCGCCCCGCCGACCTCGCCAAGGAGGCGCCCGGCGAGGCGGTGCGCGCCTGGGGCCGGCTCGGCTACCCGCGCCGCGCGCTGCGCCTGCACGGCGCCGCGGTCGCCATAACGGAACGGCACGGCGGCGACGTACCCGCCGAGCACGCGCAGTTGCTGGCGCTGCCCGGCATCGGCGAGTACACGGCGGCGGCGGTCGCCTCCTTCGCGTACGGACAGCGGCACGCCGTGCTGGACACCAACGTCCGCCGGGTGCTGGCCCGCGCCGTCACCGGGGTGCGCTACCCGCCGAACGCCACCACCGCCGCCGAACGGCGGCTGGCCCGCACCCTGCTGCCCGAGGACGAGCGCACCGCCGCCCGCTGGGCCGCCGCCTCCATGGAACTGGGCGCGCTGGTGTGCACGGCGAAGAACGAGTCGTGCCACCGCTGTCCGATCGCCGCGCACTGCGCCTGGCGGCAGGCGGGCAAGCCGGAGCACGAGGGGCCGCCGCGCCGGGGCCAGACGTACGCCGGGACGGACCGGCAGGTGCGCGGCAAGCTGCTCGCCGTGCTGCGCGAGGCCCGCACGCCGGTGCCGCAGGCGGCACTGGACCGGGTGTGGCACGAACCGGTGCAGCGGGCGCGAGCCCTGGACGGGCTCGTCGCGGACGGACTGGTCGAGCCCCTGGCGGGCGGCCTGTACCGGCTGCCGCTCACCTGACGGACCTCACCTGGCGGACCTCTCCTGACGGACTCCTCCTGACGGGCCGTCACCTCACAGCCGCGTCACAGCCTCAGGGGGCGCCGCGGGTCTCTGTGTCACAGACCCGCGCGCCGATCTGGGGGGCAAATCACCCCATATTCACGCCAACCGGCCCGCTTCTTTACCCCGTTACGTCGTCCGTTACACAACCGACGTACAGCCGCGCGCTTTCCGCAGGCTGCTTCGGACAACGCCGTGACAACCCCTCCGTAGCTTCATCTGCGTGCCCGACAGGCACCGGGCGGCTGCCGACCACAGCCCGCCCGCATCACAGGCTCGGGGTCCGGCGGGAAACAGGCCGGGAAACGGGGAGCGGAGGCGGTTGATCATGGCGCAGGGTGAGGTGCTCGAGTTCGAGGAGTACGTGCGTACCCGGCAGGACGCGCTGCTGCGCAGCGCACGCCGGCTGGTGCCGGACCCGGTCGACGCCCAGGACCTGCTCCAGACCGCGCTGGTGCGGACGTACGGCCGCTGGGACGGCATCGCCGACAAGCGGCTCGCGGACGCCTATCTGCGTCGCGTCATGATCAACACGCGGACCGAGTGGTGGCGGGCGCGCAAGCTGGAGGAGGTTCCCACCGAGCAGCTGCCGGACGCCTCCGTCGAGGACGCCACCGAGCAGCACGCCGACCGCGCGCTGCTGATGGACATCATGAAAGTTCTCGCTCCGAAGCAGCGCAGTGTCGTGGTGCTGCGACACTGGGAGCAGATGTCCACCGAAGAGACCGCCGCGGCACTCGGCATGTCAGCGGGAACGGTCAAGAGCACGCTGCACAGGGCGCTCGCCCGGCTCCGCGAGGAGCTGGAGGCCCGCGATCTGGACGCACGCGCGCTGGAGCGTGAGGAGCGGGAGCGTTGCGCGGCCTGACCGGCGGGGCTGGTACCGGCCCTGAGCCCACCGGGGCCCCAGGGACCTTCCAGGCGGTGAGTACGGCGGTGGCCGTGTTCACCGCCCTCGGGCTTTTGGTGTCCGCCTGCGGCACCGGCGGCACCGGCGCCCGCGACGAGGGACCCGCCGACGCCCCTTCGGTGGCGGGCACCCCGGCCGCGCCCACGCCCAGCCCGAGCGAGACCCCGCGCGCGGTGGACGCGGTCCGGCTGATCAAGGACGACCCGAAGGTCTCGCCCGCCGTCAAGAACGGCCTCAAGCCGTGCGTCGCCGACGAGTACCCTGTCGACGTGTCGTACGGCAAGCTGACCGGCACCTCCGTCGAGGACATCGTGGTCAACGTGCTGACCTGCGGGGACGCGGTCGGGCTCGGTGCCTATGTGTACCGTGAGCGCAAGCAGGGCGAGGGCTACGAGAACGTGTTCTCGGCCGAGGAACCGCCGGTCTACGCCGAGATCGACCGCGGAGACCTCGTCGTGACCAAGCAGGTCTACGAGCGCGGCGACCCGGTCTCGAACCCCTCGGGCGAGGACGTCATCACCTACCGCTGGTCCGGCAGCGGGTTCACGAAGGCGTTCAGCACCCGCAACGAGTACAGCAAGACCGTCGGCGGGGGCGCGAAGGCGACGCCGCCCTCGGAGCCGGAACCGGAACCGGCCGAGCCGTAGCACCGGCGGCACCGGTCGCGACGGCCCGTCGGCGGCGTGAACCGATCGGGCCTCCCGGTCCGAACACCCCGTGAACGCGGTGCCCCGGCGGGCCCGGCCCGTCGGCGGCGCCCGGCGGGCCGGGCGGACCGGGCGGATCGGGCGGACCCCATGAACACAGCACCGACCGGGTAGGCGCCGCACGGACCCGCTCCCCGCGGGACCGGCACGGCACCGGCGGGCACGGCACCGCTGAACGCACCACCCGTCCGGCGCGCCCACCCCCGTGGACGCGCCTGAAGCACAGAGGACTGAGAGCACCGGGATGGCAGACCAGACCCATGTCCTGTTCGTCGAGGACGACGATGTCATCCGCGAGGCCACCCAGCTCGCCCTGGAGCGGGACGGCTTCGCGGTCACGGCGATGCCCGACGGACTGTCCGGCCTGGAGGCGTTCCGGGCGCGGCGGCCCGACATCGCGCTGCTGGACGTCATGGTCCCCGGCCTCGACGGCGTCAGCCTGTGCCGCCGCATCCGCGACGAGTCCACGGTGCCGGTGATCATGCTGTCGGCGCGCGCCGACTCCATCGACGTCGTCCTCGGTCTGGAGGCGGGCGCCGACGACTACGTGACCAAGCCGTTCGACGGCGCCGTCCTGGTCGCCCGGATCCGCGCGGTGCTGCGCCGCTTCGGGCACGCCGGCGGCGACCGCGCCGAGGCGGACGCGGCCGGGGTGGACGGCGCGGTGCTGACCTTCGGGGACCTGGAGATCGACACCGAGGGCATGGAGGTGCGCCGGGCCGGGCTGCCGGTGGGCCTCACCCCCACCGAGATGCGGCTGCTCCTGGAGTTCTCCTCCGCGCCGGGCACCGTGCTGTCGCGGGACAAGCTCCTGGAACGCGTGTGGGACTACGGCTGGGGCGGTGACACCCGGGTCGTCGACGTCCATGTGCAGCGGCTGCGCACCAAGATCGGCCAGGACCGCATCGAGACGGTCCGCGGCTTCGGCTACAAGCTGAAGGCCTGAGCGGGGCGGACATGCGGGGGAACACGCGGCGCCGGCTTCCCGGGCGCCTGGAGCACACGAAGATCCGTACCGGTCTGCGCTGGAAGCTGAGCGCGGCCATCGCGCTGGTCGGCGCGCTGATCGCCGTCGCGCTGAGCCTGGTCGTGCACAACGCCGCGCGGGTGTCCATGCTGGACAACGCGCGCGACCTCGCCGACTCGCGGCTCGTGTACGCCCAGCCGCTCTACGAGCGCCCCGGGCACCGGCCGACCTCCACGATCATCAAGCTCGACGACCCGATGCTGCCGCCCGCGCTCCAGCAGAAGGTCCGGGAGGGCCGCCGGGCCACCTATGTCTCCGACCACCGGGGCGGGGTGCCGGACATCTGGGCGGCCATGCCGATCAAGGGCGGCCATGTGCTGTCCGTGCACACCCACTTCACCGACCGCAGCGCGAACATCCTCCGGGACCTCGACCAGGCCCTGGTCATCGGCTCGATCGCGGTCGTCCTCGGCGGCAGCGCGCTGGGCGTGCTCATCGGCGCCCAGCTCTCGCGCCGGCTGCGCAAGGCGGCCACCGCGGCGAACCAGGTCGCCAACGGCGAGCCGGACGTCCGGGTCCGGGACGCCATCGGCGGTGTCGTACGGGACGAGACCGACGATCTCGCGCGCGCGGTGGACGCCATGGCGGACGCCCTCCAGCAGCGGCTGGAGGCGGAGCGGCGGGTCACCGCGGACATCGCGCACGAGCTGCGCACCCCGGTGACCGGGCTGCTGACGGCGGCCGAGCTGCTGCCGCCCGGACGCCCCACCGAACTGGTCCTGGACCGGGCGAAGGCCATGCGCACGCTGGTCGAGGACGTCCTGGAGGTGGCCCGGCTGGACGGCGCCTCGGAGCGGGCCGAGCTCCAGGACATCATGCTCGGCGAGTTCATCGCCCGCCGGGTGGCGGCCAAGGACCCGGACGTCGAGGTGCGGGTGGTGCACGAGTCGATGGTCACCACCGATCCGCGGCGCCTGGAGCGGGTGCTGTTCAACCTGATCACCAACGCCTCCCGGCACGGCAGGCCGCCGATCCAGGTGACCGTCGAGGGCCGGGTCATCCGGGTCCGCGACCACGGTCCCGGCTTCCCCGAGGCGCTGCTCGCCGAGGGCCCGAGCCGGTTCCGCACCGGCAGCGCGGACCGCGCCGGGCGCGGCCACGGCCTCGGTCTCACCATCGCCGCCGGGCAGGCCCGAGTGCTGGGCGCCCGGCTCACCTTCCGCAACGTACGGCCCGCGGGCGCCCCCGAGCACGTACCGGCCGAGGGCGCGGTCGCCGTCCTGTGGCTCCCGGAACACGCGCCGACCAACACGGGCAGCTACCCGACCCTGCCGGAGTGACCCACCGGTCCCCACGCGGCGAAGGCCCCCCGGCGACGGCCGGGGGGCCTTCGTGCGGTGCGGGCGGCGGCGTGTCCGTGCCGCCGCCCGCACCCGCTACATCTGCGCCTCGACCGCCGTCTCGGCCGGGGCCGGTCCCGCGCCCTTGAGCGGCACCTCCTTGACGAACACCGCCGCGATCAGCGCGACGACACCGACCACGGAGCCGAGCAGGAACGCCGAGTGCGTACCGGAGGACACCGCGTGCTGGTAGGCCTCGCGGGCGGCGGCCGGGAGCTTGGCCAGGCTCGCCGCGTCGAGCTGGGCGGACTTCTCGGTCATCTTCGAGCCCGCGGCGCCGGCCCGCTCCGTCATCTCGTGCTGGACCCGGTTGTTGAACAGCGCGCCCATGATCGCCACGCCGAAGGACGAGCCGAGCGTACGGAAGAGGGTGGTGGACGAGGAGGCCACGCCCATGTCCTTCATCTCCACGCTGTTCTGCGCGACCAGCATGGTGACCTGCATCAGACAGCCCATGCCCGCGCCGAGGACGGCCATGAACAGGCCCGAGGTGAGCCGGGTGGTGCCGGTGTCCATCAGGGACAGCAGGTAGAGACCGACGACCAGGAGGACGCTGCCGACCACCGGGAAGACCTTGTACTTGCCGCTGCCGGTGGTGACCCGGCCCGCGACCATCGACACCACCAGCATGGCGCCGAGCATCGGCAGCAGCAGCAGGCCCGAGTTGGTCGCGGAGGCGCCCTGCACCGCCTGCTGGTACAGCGGCAGGAAGAGCACCGCGCCGAACATCACGAAGCCGGTGACGAAGCCGATCAGCGACATCAGGGTGAAGTTGCGGCTGCGGAAGATGTGCAGCGGCACGATCGGTTCGGCGGCCCTGGTCTGCCAGAACACGAACCCGACGAGCGCCACCACGCCGATCCCGATCAGTTCCATGATCCGCGCGGACGTCCAGGCGTACTCCGTGCCGCCCCAGGTGGTGACCAGCACGATGGAGCTGATGCCGAGGGTGAGCAGCGCCGCGCCCACGTAGTCCACGCGCGCCTGCGAGCGCTTCTTCGGCAGGTGCAGCACGGCGCTGACCGCGACCAGCGCCACCGCGCCGAGCGGCAGGTTGATGTAGAAGGCCCAGCGCCAGCCCCAGTTGTCGGTGATGGTGCCGCCGACCAGCGGGCCGCCGATCATCGCCAGCGCCATGACGCCGGCCATCATGCCCTGGTACTTGCCGCGCTCCCGGGGCGGGATCAGGTCGCCGATGATGGCCATGACGCCGACCATCAGACCGCCGGCGCCCAGACCCTGGATGGCGCGGAAGCCGATCAGCTGGCCCATGTCCTGCGCCATGCCGCTCAGCGCGGAGCCGGCCAGGAAGATCACGATCGAGGTCATGAAGGCGCCCTTGCGCCCGTACATGTCGCCGAGCTTGCCCCACAGCGGCGTGGCCGCGGCGGTGGCGAGCGTATAGGCGGTCACCACCCAGGACAGGTGCTGGAGCCCGCCCAGCTCGCCGACTATCGTCGGCATCGCGGTGCCCACGATCATGTTGTCGAGCATCGCGAGCATCATGGCGATCATGAGCGCGAGCAGGACGACCCGCACGCTCTTCGGTTGTGGACCGGCGTCCGCGCCGGTCTTGGTGTCCGCTGTCGCTGTGTCCGCCATCGTTCCCCAGCTCCCCCAGGTGCCTGCCTACTTACTTGCCGACCGGCAAGTTACTACACTCGGGAAGGTAGAGCTTAACTAGCCGGGCGTCAAGTAAGTTCCCGCCGGCCTGTCGGCAGGTAAATTTCCCGGACAGCGCGAGGAGTACGAGGATGGGCGTCACGATGGACGGCACGAAGCAGCAGCGCCGCGGCAACACCCGCCAGCGCATCCAGGACGTGGCCCTCGAACTCTTCGCGGAGCAGGGCTACGAGAAGACGTCCCTGCGCGAGATCGCCGAGCGCCTGGACGTCACCAAAGCGGCTCTCTACTACCACTTCAGAACGAAGGAAGAGATCGTCGTCAGTCTCTTCGAGGATCTGACACAGCCGCTCCAGGACCTGATCGTGTGGGGCCGGGAGCAGCCGCACACACTGGAGACCAAACAGGAGATCGTCCGCCGCTACAGCGAAGCGCTCGCCGGGGCGTCACCGCTGTTCCGCTTCATGCAGGAGAACCAGGCGACGGTACGGGAGCTGCGCATCGGCGAGAGCTTCAAGGACTGGATGCGCGCCCTGCGGGACATCATCACCGACCCGGAGGCGAGCCTGACCGACCAGGTCCGCTGCATCAGCGCACTCTTCACGCTGCACGCCGGCATGTTCGTGATGCAGGACCTGGAGGGCGACCCGGAGGAGCGGCGCAAGGCCGTCCTGGAGGTCTCCATCGATCTGGTGACCCAGGCCCATCGGGGCACGCACGGCGCCTGAGCGGGCCGCACGGCTCCGGACCGCAGCGAACCGCGCGCCCCCGGACAGCACTGCGCCGCCCCACCGCGGAAGCGACGGGACGGCACAGTGGTGAAACGTTCAGCCAGGCAGACTCGGGGCCCGGCGGGCCTTCGGCCGGTGGCCGGTGGCTCAGACCTTCACGCCGTGGGCGCGCAGGAAGACGACCGGGTTGACGGCGGAGCCGTAGTTCGGGGTGGTGCGGATCTCGAAGTGCAGGTGCGGGCCGGTGCTGTTGCCGGTGTTGCCGGACTTGGCTATGTGCTGCCCGGTGGTGACGACCTGGCCGACCTTCACGTCGATGCGGGAGAGGTGGGCGTACTGGGAGTACAGCCCGTTGGCGTGCTTGACGACGATGGCGTTGCCGTAGGCCGGACCGTCACCGCCGCCGTTGGGGCCGGCCTTGACGACCGTGCCGCCGTGCGCGGCGACGACGTTGGTGCCGATCGGCACGGCGAAGTCCTGGCCGCTGTGCTTGTGGGCCCAGTGGCTGCCGCCCTGGTTGAAGCTGGCGCTCAGGGTGTAGCTCTTGACCGGGTCGACCCAGGCCGCCGCCGACTTGGCGACGGTGGCGGTCGGGGCCGCCATCTCGGCGGCCGACGCGGCGCCCGCACCCACTGCGGCGGTCACTCCCAGGCCGGCGGCCAGGACGGCGGCACGGGTACGGAGCTTGGTCGCACGGGAAGAACGGACGGTGGCGCGCTGGAACATCGAAACCTCTGAGGGTGGGGGACGTGTGGACCACCCGGGACGCAGGTGCTGCGCCGGGCGGGGCCCCACCTTGGTAACCCCGCCGGTCACCGGCCCTCAAACACCCCCACTACGACACGAACTAGTAACAGCGGGCAGTGATACAGCTCTCTTGACACCTCGGGCATCCGGGACAAAACCGCTGTAAAACCCCCACACCCCTCCACCCCGGTGGACGAAATGTCCGGTTTAAGGGCGCCTGTCCCCTACTAAGTACCCTAGTGCGGGCGCAAACGCCTGTGCCCCATGTCACCGATGGACCCCCCTGGCGCGCCTTTTCCTGTGACCGGGCTCATGTGGTGCCCGTCTCAGCAGAGTTACCCGCAAGTAATCATTCGGTTCCCCTCCCGCCACCCGCGCGCACGAGCATGCTCCCAGCCCATCCCCAGCGCTGAGCACGCGAGAGGACCCCTCCATGACCCCAGGCACCTGGACGCGCCGCACCGGTACGACCGCCCTCGCCGCGGTCGCCGTCGCCGCACTGGCCGTCCCGGCGGGCGCCGAGGCCGCGGCCGACGCCCCGGCGCCCGCCCCGGCCGCCACCACCACCGCGACCGCCCCCGCCGCGTCCGCCCCCGCGACCGCCGCCGCCACCGCCACCGCGTCCGGGAAGGTCGACCACGCCACCTGGCAGCGGGACTGCCAGGCCGTGATGGACCAGGCCCTGCCCTATCTGAAGCAGCGCATCGCGCACGGCGCCCCCGGCGAGAAGCGGGCCGTCGTGTTCGACGTCGACAACACCACCCTGGAGACGGACTTCGGCTTCACCTGGCCCCAGCCCGCCAACAAGCCCGTGCTGGAGGTCGCCCGGTACGCCCAGGAGCACGGCGTCGCGATGTTCTTCGTCACCGCCCGCCCCGGCATCGTCAAGGCCCCGACCCGCTACAACCTGGAGCACGACGGCTACCGCGTCGACGGCCTCGCCGTGCGCGGTCTGTTCGACCTGTTCAAGAACGTCGCCGACTACAAGACCGCCCAGCGCGCCGGCATCGAGGCCGACGGCTACACGATCATCGCGAACATCGGCAACAGCGCCACCGACCTGTCCGGCGGCCACGCCGAGAAGACGTTCAAACTGCCGGACTACGACGGCCAGTTGTCCTGACCCTCCGGCCAGGGCATAGGCTCCAGCCGTTCGCGACATCACGGGGGGTGCGGCGGATGGAGCCCATGGCACTCGGCGGCAGACTGGCGTCCGGTCTGATCGCGCCGCTGGTCAAGAAGCTGTTCGTGGCCGATGGGCCGGGCGCCGCACTGGTGGACCGGCCCGTGCGGATGAGCGACCTCGTCTCCTTCCGCGGCGAGAAGCGCTCCCTGGGCGAGAAAGAGGTGCGCGAACTCGCCGGACGGCTGGTCGGCGGGGCCGCGGACCCGCCGGGCGAGCCGCCCTTCCCGCCCGGCGAGCAGGACGCCGTCACCGACGCCCTGGCCGCGCGCCTGCTCGCCCTCGGCGACCTCGGCATGGACGACGTCCAGGCCGTACGCCTGGGCCACCGCGAACTGGCCCGGCGGCTGTCCGGGGCGGCCCCCGCCGCCCACGGGCTGTCCGCCGACGCCGCGTACTTCCTGGACAGCGCCACCGAAGGGGCCTGCCTGCACATCCTGGAGTTCTTCACCCGCCGCTCCACCTTCGTCGCCCGCACCCTGGTGGAGCAGACCCGGACCCAGTCCGAGCTGATCGCCCGGATCGACGAGCTGATCGTCCGCACCCCGCGCCCCGACGCCCGCGACACCGCCTTCGAACGCCGCTACCTGCCCCACCTGGCCCAGCGGCACAACCACATCACCATCTACGGCATCGACCTGCGCGACTCCCCCGACCGCTGGCCCCTGGAAGTGGCCTATCTGAGCCTGGAGGCCACCGGCGCCCGGGAGGACACACCGGACCCGGCACCGGAGGACCACGCGGTCACCGACGCCGCCCGGCTGCCGGCCGAGGAGGCGCTGCGCGCCGACCCCCGCGTCCTGCTGCGCGGCGACGCCGGATCCGGCAAGACCACCCTGGTGCAGTGGCTGGCCGTCACCGCGGCCCGCGACGGCGACCGCGTCCCCTTCGTGCTGCCCCTGCGCACCCTGGTCCGCACCGGCCCCCTCCCCGCCCCGGCCGGCTTCCTGAAGGCGGCCGGCTGCCCGCTCACCGAACCGGAGGGCTGGGCCGAGCGCGTCCTCACCGCGGGCCGGGCCCTGCTCCTGGTGGACGGCCTGGACGAGATCCCCGCCGCCGACCGCCACCGCACCCGCGACTGGCTGGGCGCCCTGCTCGCCGCCTACCCCGGCAACCAGTGGCTGCTGACCTCCCGCCCCACCGCCGTACGCCCCGACTGGCTGGCCCAGGAGGGCTTCCGGGAACTCACCCTGACCCCGATGCGCGACACGGAGGTCGCCACCTTCGTCCACCGCTGGCACCAGGCCGCGTGCGCCCCGGAGTACGCGGGCGCACTCATCGACTCGCTGCGCACCAAACGCGATCTGGCGCGCCTGGCCACCAACCCGCTCATGTGCGGCCTGATCTGCGCCCTGCACCGCGAGCGGCGCGGCTATCTGCCCACCGGCCGCAAGGAGCTGTACGACGCCGCCCTCGCGATGCTGCTGACCCGCCGGGACCGCGAACGCGGCCTGCCCGGCACGGACGAGGTGGACCTGGGCGAGGAGGCCGCCCTCGAACTCCTCCAGCGCCTGGCCTACGCACTGGTGCTGAGCGGCCGCACCGAGATGGACACCGAGACCGCCGAGGGCATCGTGGAGCGCCGCCTGCCCTCGCTCGCCCTGCCAGCCGGCCCCGCCACCGCCTCGGCCGTCCTGCGCACGCTGCTGCTGCGCAGCGGACTGCTGCGCCGCCCGGCCGAGGGCGCCGTGGACTTCGTGCACCGCACCTTCCAGGACTACCTGGGCGCCCGCCACGCCGTGGAGGAGGGCCACCTCGACCTGCTGGCCGACCGCGCCCACGAGACCCAGTGGGAGGACGTCGTCCGGATGGCGGTGGCCCATGCCCGCCCCCGCGAGCGCGCCTCGGTGCTGCGGCGGCTGCTCGCCCGGGACACCCCGCGGCTGGCCCTGCTGGCGCTGGCCTGCCTGGAGCACACCCCGGCCCTGGAACCGGCGGTGCGCGCCGAGGTGGAGGCCCGCACCGCCGCGCTGATCCCGCCGCGCACCCCCGAGGACGCCAAGGCGCTGGCCGAGGCGGGCCCCCTGGTGCTGGAGCTGCTGCCGGGGCCCGAGGGACTGACCGACGCGGAGGCACTGGGCGTCACGGTCACGGCCTCGGTGCTCGGCGCGGACGAACCCGCGGGCGCCCTCGGCGTGCTGCGCCGCTTCCGCTCCCACCCGGACCTCGGCGTCCGGCGCCAGCTCGTCGGCACCTGGCGCCGCTTCGGCACCGAGGAGTACGCGGCCGAGGTCCTGGACCACCTCGACCGCGACGACCTCCTGATCACCTGCGAGACGGACGCGCAGCGGGCGGCACTGGCCCGGATGCGGCCCTGGCGGCGGGTGACCTTCCGGGGCGCGCACCCGGCCGCGGAGATGGCCTCCGCCGTCCCCGGGCGCGACGGCGTACGCCTCCTCGATCTGTGCGACAACCCGCTGGTCGGGGACCTGGGCGCCCTGCTGCCGTTCTCCGGGCTCGACGGCCTGTGGCTCAGGGGCTGCGGCTGGGCCCACGGCCTGGACCGGCTCGCCCCGCTGCCCCTCACCGACCTCGCCTTCGGGGAGATCGCCGAGCTGTCCGGGCTCGCCGCGCTGCGCTCGCTGCGGCGGCTCTCCCTGGACCAGCTCCTGCCCGACGGCGACCTCACCGGCGTACTGCCCACAGGCGCCCCGCTGGAGCACCTGCACCTCGGCACCATCGCCCTGATGCGCGCCCACGCCCTGCGCGGGCTGCGCGCCTGGCCCACCCTGACCTCGCTCAGCCTCGGCGACCCCCACGAGTTCACCGGGGCCGACTGGCGGGAGGTGGCCGCGCTGCCCGCGCTGACAAGCCTCGTCCTGCGCCGGCTCACGCTCGAACACGGCCTGCGGACCATGCCGGAACTGCCGAGCGTACGGGACCTCAGGCTCACCTCGCGCCACGACGCGCACCTTCTGCGCGTCCTGGCCGAACGGCTGCCGCACGTGCGCCGTGTCGTCTTCCGGTCCCGCTGGGACTACGCCGACCAGCGCGAGCTGCACACCCAGCTCTTCCCGGCGGCCGAGATCACCTACCTGCGCTCCTGACCGCGCCCGCACAGGGAAAGGGCCGGTGCCCGAAGGCACCGGCCCTTTCCGTCACGCGTCGTCCCGCGGGATCACGCGTCCTTGCTCAGGTTCGGCCCGGCTCCGCCGGCCGCCTGCTCGATCGGCGGGGCGTCGGGCAGCGCCGACTTCTCCTCACCCCGGAAGGTGAAGGTCTTCTCGTCGCCCTCGCCCTCGGTGTCCACGACCACGATGTGACCGGGGCGCAGCTCGCCGAAGAGGATCTTCTCCGAGAGCGTGTCCTCGACCTCCCGCTGGATCGTCCGGCGCAGCGGCCGGGCGCCCAAGACCGGGTCGTAGCCCTTCTTGGACAGCAGCTCCTTGGCGGACTGGGACAGCTCGATGCCCATGTCCCGGTCCTTGAGGCGCTCGTCCACCTTGCCGATCATCAGGTCGACGATCCGCAGGATGTCGTCCTGGGTGAGCTGCGGGAAGACGACCACGTCGTCGACGCGGTTGAGGAACTCGGGCCGGAAGTGCTGCTTCAGCTCGTCCGAGACCTTGTTCTTCATGCGCTCGTAGTTGGTCTTCGTGTCACCCGTGGCCGCGAAGCCCAGGTTGAAGCCCTTGGAGATGTCCCGGGTGCCGAGGTTGGTCGTCATGATGATGACCGTGTTCTTGAAGTCCACGACCCGGCCCTGGGAGTCGGTCAGGCGACCGTCCTCCAGGATCTGCAGCAGCGAGTTGAAGATGTCCGGGTGGGCCTTCTCGACCTCGTCGAAGAGGACGACCGAGAACGGCTTGCGGCGCACCTTCTCCGTCAGCTGGCCGCCCTCCTCGTAGCCCACGTAGCCGGGGGGCGAACCGAAGAGACGCGAGACCGTGTGCTTCTCGCTGAACTCCGACATGTCGAGGGAGATCAGCGCGTCCTCGTCACCGAAGAGGAACTCGGCGAGCGCCTTGGACAGCTCGGTCTTACCGACACCGGACGGACCGGCGAAGATGAACGAGCCACCGGGACGCTTCGGGTCCTTCAGACCGGCGCGCGTACGGCGGATCGCCTTGGACAGCGCCTTGACGGCGTCGACCTGGCCGATGACCCGCTTGTGCAGCTCGTCCTCCATGCGCAGCAGACGCGAGGACTCCTCCTCGGTCAGCTTGAAGACCGGGATGCCGGTGGCCGTGGCGAGGACCTCGGCGATCAGCTCGCCGTCGACCTCGGCGACGACGTCCATGTCGCCGGCCTTCCACTCCTTCTCCCGCTTGGCCTTGGCGGCCAGGAGCTGCTTCTCCTTGTCGCGCAGGGAGGCGGCCTTCTCGAAGTCCTGCGAGTCGATCGCGGACTCCTTGTCGCGGCGGACGCCCGCGATCTTCTCGTCGAACTCGCGCAGGTCCGGCGGCGCGGTCATCCGGCGGATGCGCATCCGGGAACCGGCCTCGTCGATCAGGTCGATCGCCTTGTCCGGCAGGAAGCGGTCCGAGATGTACCGGTCGGCCAGCGTGGCGGCCTGCACCAGGGCCTCGTCGGTGATCGAGACGCGGTGGTGCGCCTCGTACCGGTCGCGCAGGCCCTTGAGGATCTCGATGGTGTGCGGCAGGGACGGCTCCGCGACCTGGATGGGCTGGAAGCGGCGCTCCAGGGCCGCGTCCTTCTCCAGGTGCTTGCGGTACTCGTCCAGCGTGGTGGCGCCGATGGTCTGGAGCTCACCGCGGGCCAGCATCGGCTTCAGGATCGAGGCGGCGTCGATGGCGCCCTCGGCGGCACCCGCACCGACCAGCGTGTGCAGCTCGTCGATGAACAGGATGATGTCGCCGCGGGTGCGGATCTC
Organism: Streptomyces sp. SAT1; assembly: GCF_001654495.1. Taxonomy (GTDB): domain Bacteria; phylum Actinomycetota; class Actinomycetes; order Streptomycetales; family Streptomycetaceae; genus Streptomyces; species Streptomyces andamanensis. The sequence continues at coordinate 4,068,419 of NZ_CP015849.1, read as the reverse complement.
CTTGAGCACCTTCTTCAGGCGCTCCTCGAAGTCACCGCGGTAGCGGGAGCCGGCGACCAGCGCGCCGAGGTCCAGGGTGTAGAGGTGCTTGTCCTTGAGGGTCTCGGGCACCTCGCCCTTGACGATGGCCTGGGCGAGGCCCTCGACGACGGCGGTCTTGCCGACGCCGGGCTCACCGATCAGCACCGGGTTGTTCTTGGTGCGGCGGGACAGCACCTGCATGACCCGCTCGATCTCCTTCTCGCGCCCGATGACCGGGTCGAGCTTGGACTCGCGGGCGGCCTGGGTGAGGTTCCGGCCGAACTGGTCGAGGACCAGGGACGTCGAGGGGGTGCCCTCGGCAGGGCCGCCGGCGGTGGCGGTCTCCTTGCCCTGGTAACCGGAGAGCAGCTGGATCACCTGCTGCCGCACCCGGTTGAGGTCGGCGCCCAGCTTGACCAGGACCTGGGCGGCGACGCCCTCGCCCTCGCGGATCAGGCCGAGCAGGATGTGCTCCGTGCCGATGTAGTTGTGCCCCAGCTGGAGGGCCTCGCGGAGCGACAGCTCCAGGACCTTCTTGGCACGGGGGGTGAAGGGGATGTGGCCCGAGGGCGCCTGCTGGCCCTGGCCGATGATCTCCTCCACCTGCTGGCGGACCGCCTCGAGCGAAATCCCGAGGCTCTCAAGGGCCTTGGCGGCGACACCCTCACCCTCGTGGATCAGGCCCAGGAGGATGTGCTCGGTGCCGATGTAGTTGTGGTTGAGCATCCGGGCTTCTTCCTGAGCCAGGACGACAACCCGCCGCGCGCGGTCGGTGAACCTCTCGAACATCGTTAATCGCTCCTCAGAGCGGTCAGGCAGTGGGGGGAACTTCCCCTCCCTGTCCTTCCGCAGCTTAGTCCCGCAAGCGGGGACCGCTCATTCCAACTGCCGACACCGTCGATGGCCTCCTGACCCCGAACGCCGACATCTGCTCCAACCCGATGGTGCGAGACGATGTTCCCGCAGGCCAGGCAGTTACCCCAGTCGCCAGTACGCCGATGGCGAACGTGAGACTCCTCTGCCCGGGGTGCGGCCTGCGTGTCGCCCCCTCCCACTAGGCATGTCTTACCCGCGGGAACGGACACTCCATGCGGGACGCCCCGGTTCCCTCCGCTATGGGCGAACACCCTTGCGCGCCGCACCGCCGCCGAGCGGCCTCGCTTCGGGCACGCAGGGCGCACGGAGGGCGACTCACCGTAACCTCCGGGCGGGCGCGGCGGTTGGACCGGCATGGTCGGCAGCCTCTCCGCGATCCCCACGGTCCCCACGGCCCCTCTCCCCCTCCCGTCCCCTCGCCGGCCGCTCGATCCCGCCGACCGGGCGCGCCGCTGGTACGAGAACGAGCTGGGGTGGGCGACGGTGCCCGGAGCACCGGTACGACTTGTCGTGGGCCACGGCTTCGACGTCCTGGACGTGCCGCTGGAGGCGGGCCGTGCGACGCTGCGCCGCCTGGGCACGTGTCCGGGCGTGCCCGCGTCCCCGGTGGCCGTCCAGGGGGACCGGATGCGGCTGCTGGTGGCCGCGGGCGGCGCGGAGGAGCTTCCGGGGCTGCTGCGCTGGCTGGAGTGGGACGCGCTGGACCTGGACCTGGTGGGCCTTGGGGCGGGGGCACTGATGGACGCGCCGCCGGTGCCCGGCACCGGGGCGCGGACCCGCGCGCAGGGGGCCGCCGAGTGGCTGCGGCCCCCCGAGTCCGGAGGCGAGGTCGAGTCCTCGCTGCCGACGTTGTCGGCGCAGGGGGCCGGTGGGGGCGCCCCCGATCTCGTACGGCTGGTGCGCACCGCTGCGACGCAGTGCCACCGGGTCCGGCTGCGGCACACGCGAGGCCGGTCACCGGTCCGGTAGGTCTTGCCTGCGGTGACTAGCCGTTCGCCTTCTCGTACGCCTCGCGGATGGTCGCGGGGACACGGCCGCGGTCGTTGACGTCGTAGCCGTTCTCCTTGGCCCACGCACGGATCTGCGCGGTGTCCTGGCTGCCGCCGGCCGCCGCCGCACGCGCCTTTCCGCGCCCGCCCGAAGCACGGCCGCCGGTACGCCGGCCGCTCTTCACGTACGGCTCGAGAAGGCCGCGGAGCTTGTCCGCATTGGCGGTGGTGAGATCGATCTCGTAGGTCTTGCCGTCCAGTGCGAACGTAACGGTCTCGTCCGCCTCGCCGCCGTCGAGGTCATCGACAAGAAGGACCTGAACCTTCTGTGCCACCGGATTTCCTTTCATCGATAACGTCAGGGCCGGGGTGGGTCGGCGTCCGCCGTTTCACCGTCCCCTGTTATATGCAGTACTGCAGTACGTCGGAAAGCAAACCGCTTTTGCGGGAAAAACACAAACCCCTGGGAGAGACCGGGCCCTCATCCCCGCCCGGAAACATACGCGTTTCGGACATAGGGAACGCGGGCATGGCCGGTCCGGCGGAATGCGGCTTCCACGGCTCGGCACCGCCGTCCTCTCCGGGCGCCGGGGTGGATCACAGATGCAGAAGCATCCGACTGTTGCCCAAGGTGTTCGGTTTCACTCGTTCGAGACCCAGGAACTCCGCGACGCCCTCGTCATAGGAACGCATCAGCTCGGCGTAGACATCCGTGTCGACGGGTGTCTCACCGATCTCCACGAAGCCGTGCTTCTCGAAGAAGTCGACTTCGAAGGTCAGGCAGAATACGCGGCGAACGCCGAGCCAGCGTGCGGTCTGGAGCAACTTCTCCAGCAGCCGGTGCCCGACACCGGCGCCCTTGAGCCCCGGCTTCACCGCGAGCGTGCGCACTTCCGCCAGGTCTTCCCACATCACGTGCAGTGCGCCGCACCCGACGACCTCGGCGTTGTCGTCCCGTTCGGCGATCCAGAACTCCTGGATGTCCTCGTAAAGCGTCACGGTCGCTTTGTCGAGGAGGATGCGCCCGCGGGCGTAGTCGTCGAGCAGTCGGCGCACCGCCGGGACATCGCTGGTCCGGGCCCGCCGGACGGTGATGGCTTTTGCGGTGACTTCGCGCTGCGCTGCGGGTCGCTTCGCCGGATGCTCTGCGGGTTGCTCTGCGGGCATGGGCGGACGCTATCGCCCGGTGCCGCCGGCTCCGGCGCCGGGGTTCCGGTCGCCGGTTTCACCGTCGGCTTCGCCATGGGTTTCACCGCCGGTTTCGCCTGCGGTTTCACCGGCGGCGGCTTCGGCGCCTTCCGTGCGCAACCCCGCCGCCGTGGCCTCCGGCGCGCCTTCGACGATCCGTACGGCGTCCCGCAGGGCCTGCCGCTGTTCCTCGCTCATCATGCCGAAGAAGGCGACGAGAGCGGCGGCGGCGTTGTCACTCTGGGACCAGGCGTCGTTCATCAGTGCGGCCGCGTAGGCGGCCCGGGTGGAGACGGCCGCATATCGATAGGCCCGGCCTTCCGCTTCCCGGCGCACCCAGCCCTTCTGATGGAGATTGTCCAAAACGGTCATCACCGTGGTGTACGCGATGGTCCGTTCCTGCTGGAGGTCTTCCAGGACTTCTCGAACGGTCACCGGGCGGTTCCACTTCCACACCCGTGTCATGACCGCGTCTTCGAGTTCTCCCAAGGGGCGAGGCACACCTCAGACCTTAGTGGGAGATGCGGTCAGAAGCGTGTTGAACATCCGATTACGCCACGAAGGCGAACAAAAAGGGCGTACGGCGGGCGGCGGGACGGGAGGTTCCGCCCCGGCGGGCCGGCCGTACGCCGCGCCGGGCGCGGGGTCAGGCGCCGGAGGTGGAGGTCCCCGCGGAGGCGGCGTCCTGGCCGCCTCCCGTACGGGCCAGCGCGGCGTCCACGGCCGCGTCCTCCTTGGCCTTGGCGGCGCCGCCCTGGGTCTTCACGATCACCCTGACCAGGCCGATGAAGAACGCGGCCATCACGATCGGCGGAACGAGTGCGGAGACGTAGTCCATGGATCCAGAGTAGCCAGGGCCCGGGGACAAACAGGGGCGGGGTCGCCCGGATGGCTACACGGCGGCCAGACGGGCGACGAGCCGCTGGCCGGAGCCGGGGGACGGCTGCGCCGGTCTGCGGCGCGGGAAGACCTCGCCGGGCGTCGGGACGGGGCGGCGGGCGGGCTTGCCGCCCCCGGGGGCGGGCGCCGGGCCGGGCCGGGCGGGCTGCGCGGGCCTGGCGGGCTGGGCCGGGGCGGGCTGCGCGGGGGCGGGCTGCGCGGGGGCGGGCTGCGCGGGGGCGGGCTGCGCGGGGGCGGGGCGTTCGCCCGGCTTGGGCGCGGGCCGCTTGGCGGGCCCGGGACCCGCTCCGCCGTCCTGGGCCGAACGGGCGGCCGGCACGCCGGGCGCGGGCGCCCGGACGGCGGCGAGCGGGGCGAAGTCCCCGCGCGGGGCGCGGGAGGCCGGGACGGCCGGGACGGCGCCGTGCCCGGCGCAGCGGCGCAGCAGGGCGGCTGCGGCCGGGTTGCCGCGCAGGGCGCGCAGGGCGGCGAGGTCGTCGGGGACGGGCCGGTAGCCGGCGCCCAGGGCCTCGTCGAGGAGCGCGAAGTAGCCGGAAGCCGAACCGGGCAGCGCGTCGCGGTAGCGGGCCAGGTCGGCCACCAGGAACGCGCGCAGCCGGGCACCCTCGCGCATCGCCTCGTCGAGCGACTCGGCGAGGCGGAGGCAGTCCTGCACGTCCTCGGCACGGGCGGGGCGGAGATGAAGGGCAACGGCGAGGGCGCGGCGGAGCACACGCAGCTCCTCCGCGCCGAACGCCATGCCGCCGCGGGTTCCATATGGCGTGGGCATGGGCCCGACGATACGCGCTAATCAGACAAATTCGACATAAGGCGCGCGCGTGGCGGGCATGGCGCGTGGCGCGGCCTGACGGTGCGTATGCGCGCGGGCGCGGGCGGCCGCGCGTTCGGCTGACGGGGGTGGTCGGGGGCCCAGTCGGGGGGCGGCCGGGGGGCGGTCCCCGGGGAGGGCGCCATGCGCGGGCGGCGCGACCTGACGGGCGCACGCGCGGGCGGCCCGGCCGGCTTGGGTGCCCGGTCCCGTCGGCGCGCGGGGTGTGCGCCCGGCCGGGCGCTGGGCCGGGCGCGGGCGGTCCGTCCAGGCGGTCTGGCCCAGGGGGCGGGTCCGGCCGGGGAATCCACCATGCGCGGGCGGCGCGACCGATCCGGTGCACGCGCGGGCGCATCCGACCGTGCATTCGGCCAGCGCCGGTGGTCGGAGCGGCCCGGCCGGGGGGGGTGGCCCGCCCAGGGGCCGTCCGGCGGGAGGTCCGACCGCAGCGGCGGACACGGCCTGGGGGCAATCCATCCCAGGTGAATCCACCATGCGCGGGCGGCTCGACCCGACGGCGCACGCGCGGGCGCATCCGACCGGCTCGGCTGCCCGGTCCTGTCGATGCATGAACGGCGCGCCCGGCCGGGCATTCGGCCGACCCGGCGGTCCGTCCAGGCGGTCTGGCCCGTCTGGCCCAGGGGGGCGGGTCCGGCCGCAGGGGCAGTCCGGCCGGAGAATCCGCCATGCGCGGGCGGCGCGACCGAACGGGCGCACGCGCGGGCGCATCCGACCGCGCGTTCGGCCGGCGCCGGTGGTCGAGCGGCCCCAGTCAGCGGGCCCGGCCACAGGCGTCGGTACGGCCGGGGATCCGCCGTGCTCGGGCGGCGCGGCGCGGCGGGGCGTACGCGCGGGCGCGTCCGGCCGCGTACCTGCCGGCTCGGCCGACCCGCGCATCCGGCCGGCTCGGCCGCCCGGTCCGGTCGGCACGCGGTCCGGGGCGGCCGGGCGGCGCGGTCCGGCCCGGCCCGGCCACCGGGAACGGCCGCCGGGACGCGGTCCGGCCGGTGAGGGCCCGGCTCGCCGTACGCGTGTGGTGGCGCGCGTACGGCGCGGCGTCACGCGGGCGCGTGCCTCAGAGCCGGGACACGTTCCGCTCGTAGACGAGCCGCAGGCCGATCAGGGTGAGCCAGGGCTCGTGCTCGTCGATCACGGAGGACTCGCCGAGCACCATGGGGGCCAGCCCGCCGGTCGCGATCACGGTGACCTCGTCCGGGTCGTCGGCCAGTTCGCGGGCCATGCGGCCCACGACGCCGTCCACCTGCCCGGCGAACCCGTAGACGATGCCCGCCTGCATCGCCTCGACCGTGTTCTTGCCGATCACGCTGCGCGGCCGGGCCACCTCGATCTTGCGCAGCTGGGCGCCCTTGACGCCGAGGGCGTCCACGGAGATCTCGATGCCGGGGGCGATGACGCCGCCGATGTACTCCCCGCGCGCGGAGACCGCGTCGAACGTCGTCGCCGTGCCGAAGTCGACGACGATGGCCGGGCCGCCGTACAGGTCGACCGCCGCGACCGCGTTGATGATGCGGTCCGCGCCGACCTCCTTGGGGTTGTCGGTCAGGATCGGCACACCGGTCTTGACGCCCGGTTCGACCAGGACGGCCGGGACGTCGCCGTAGTAGCGGCGCGTCACCTCCCGCAGCTCGTGCAGCACCGAGGGGACGGTCGCGCAGATCGCGATGCCGTCGATGCCGTCGCCCAGCTCGTCGCCGAGCAGGGGGTGCATGCCCATCAGGCCCTGGAGCAGGACGGCCAGTTCGTCGGCGGTGCGGCGGGCGTCCGTGGAGATGCGCCAGTGCTCGACGATGTCCTCGCCGTCGAACAGGCCGAGGACCGTGTGCGTGTTGCCCACGTCGATGGTCAGGAGCATGCCTGCTCCGCTTCCGGCGCGCGCAGGTCCAGGCCGATGTCCAGGATCGGCGAGGAGTGGGTGAGGGCGCCGACCGCCAGGAAGTCGACGCCGGTCTCCGCGTAGGCGCGTGCGTTGTCCAGGGTGAGCCGGCCGGAGGCCTCCAGCAGCGCGCGGCCGTCGACGATGGCCACGGCCTCCTCGCACTCGCCGGGCGTGAAGTTGTCCAGCAGGATCAGATCGGCGCCCGCGTCCACCACCTCGCGCAGCTGGTGCAGGGTGTCGACCTCGACCTCGACGGGCACGTCCGGGAAGGCTCCCCGGACGGCCTCGAAGGCCGCCGCGACGCCGCCGGCGGCGACCACGTGGTTGTCCTTGACCAGGGCCGCGTCCGAGAGGGACATGCGGTGGTTGACGCCGCCGCCGGCCCGGACGGCGAACTTCTCCAGGGACCTGAGGCCCGGCGTCGTCTTGCGGGTGTCGCGCACCTTGGCCCGGGTGCCGTCCAGGGCGTCCGCCCACGCGCGCGTGGCGGTCGCGATGCCGGACAGGCGGCACAGCAGGTTCAGCGCGCTGCGCTCGGCGGTCAGCAGGTCGCGCGTGCGCGTGGTGACCGACAGCAGCTTCTGCCCGGCCTCGACGCGGTCGCCGTCCTCGACGTGCCGCTCGACCTCGAACTCGTCCGTGCAGACCACCGAGAGCACCGCCTCGGCGACGCGCAGGCCCGCCACCACACCGGCCTCGCGGGCGGTGAAGTCGCCGGTTGCCACGGCCTCCTCGGGGATGGTCGCGACCGTCGTCACGTCCACGCCGTGGGCCAGGTCCTCCTGCACGGCGACATTGGCGATGTCCTCGACCTCCAGGGGGTCGAGTCCGGCACCGGCCAGCAGTTCGGCGAGCGCCGGGTCGAGCCCGCACTCGTCGTAGCCGTCGTGGTCCTCGTCGGTGTCCGCGCCGCAGGCACAGCCGTCGCCGCAGCCGCCGCTCGGGGCGAGGGGAAGGTCTTCGGTGCTCACTTGTTCACTGCTCCTGGGGACGGCGGGGCCCGGTGGCCCCGGGGCGGGTCGGGGGGAAGTCTGCGGTGTCCGTGGTGTGCACGACCGGCGAACGGTCCGGGTTCAGCCGTACGACGATGTGGCGCCGCCAGCGGGCGTCGTCGCGCTCGGCGTGGTCCTCGCGCCAGTGGCAGCCCCGGGTCTCCTCGCGCAGCCCGGCGGCGGCCACCAGGGCGCGGGCCACGCACAGGAGGTTGGTGGCCTCCCAGGTGTCGATGCCGGGCTCGGCGGTCTTGCCGTTCTCGTCGAGGGCGGCGCGGGCCTCGGCGTGCAGCGCGTCCAGCCGGTCGGCGGCCGTGGCCAGGGAGGCGGCGGAGCGCAGCACACCGGCGCCCTCGGTCATGATCCGCTGGATCGCGAACCGGGCCTCGGGGGCCAGCAGCGGGTGCGCGGGCTGCCCGGGGTGCGGGACGAGTTCGGGCACGCGCGCGTGCAGAGCGCCCTTGGACCGCTCGCGGGCGATGTCGGCGGCGATCCGCTCGGCGTAGACCAGCCCCTCCAGGAGGGAGTTGGAGGCGAGCCGGTTGGCGCCGTGCACGCCGGTGCAGGCGACCTCCCCGCACGCGTACAGGCCGGGCACGGTGGTCCGGCCGCGGGAGTCGGTGCGTACGCCCCCGGAGGCGTAGTGGGCGGCCGGGGCGACGGGGACGGGTTCGGTGACCGGGTCGATGCCGTGGGCCCGGCAGGCGGCCAGGATCGTCGGGAAGCGCCGCTCCCACATGGCGGCACCGAAGTGCCGGGCGTCGAGGAACATGTGCTCGGTGCCCAGCTCCTGCATCCGGCGCGTGATGCCCTTGGCGACGATGTCCCGGGGCGCCAGCTCGGCCAGCTCGTGCTGTCCCAGCATGAAGCGCACGCCGTCGGCGTCGACCAGGTGGGCGCCCTCACCGCGGACCGCCTCGGAGACCAGCGGCTGCTGGCCCTCGGCGTCCGCGCCGAGGAAGAGCACCGTCGGGTGGAACTGCACGAACTCCAGGTCGGAGACCTCCGCGCCGGCGCGCAGGGCGAGGGCCACGCCGTCTCCGGTGGACACGGCCGGGTTGGTGGTCGCGGAGAACACCTGGCCCATGCCGCCGGTGGCCAGGACCACGGCGGGCGCGTGCACGGCGCCCACGCCGTCGTGCTGGCCCTCGCCCATCACATGCAGGGTGACGCCCGCGCTGCGGCCCTCGGAGTCGGTGAGCAGGTCCAGGACGAGGGCGTTCTCCACGGTGCGGATCCCGCGCGCGCGGACCGCCTCGACCAGCGCCCGGGACACCTCGGCGCCGGTGGCGTCGCCGCCCGCGTGGACGATGCGGCGGCGGTGGTGGCCGCCCTCGCGGGTGAGCTGGATGCCGCCCGCGTCGTCGGTGTCGAAGCGGGCCCCGGTGGACATGAGCCGCCGGACCGCGTCGGGGCCCTCGGTGACGAGGATCCGTACGGCCTCCTCGTCGCACAGGCCGGCCCCGGCGACCAGGGTGTCGTCCAGGTGCTGTCCGGGGGTGTCGCCCTCGCCGAGGGCCGCGGCGATGCCGCCCTGGGCCCAGCGGGTGGACCCGTCGTCCAGGCGGGCCTTGGTGACGACCACCGTGGTCAGTCCGGCGGCCTCGCAGCGCAGGGCGGCGGTGAGCCCGGCGATGCCGGAGCCGACGACCACGACGTCCGCGGCGACGGACCACCCGGGCGCGGGCGCGGGCAGACGTATGGCGGTGCTGGTCACGAGGCGGCTCCAAGGGTTGCCGGGTCCCCGGGGGCGCCGAAGGCCAGGGGGATGTTGTCGATCAGCCGGGTCGCCCCGACCCGGGCGGCGACGGCGAGGACGGCCTCGCCGGTGAAGCCGTCGCCGATCTCGGTGAAGTCGGCCGGGTCGACCAGGGCCAGGTAGTCCAGTTCGAGCGGCGGGTCGAGGCGGGCGGCCTCGTCGAGGACCAGCCGGGCCGCCGCGCGGACGGCGTCGGGCGCGCCGGGTGCCGCCTTGGCGACGGCGGCGGCGTCGGCCGCGGCACGGGACTCGCCCAGCGCGCTCAGCGCGTCGGCACGCGCGCGCGTGGAGGGCACTTCGCGGGCGCGGGCGCGCAGCGCCTCCTGGGCGGCGTGCCGGTCGCGGCCGGCGAACAGGGCCTGGGAGAGCGCGAGGGCGGTGCGCCGCTCCTGCGGGGAGAGGTAGCGGTTGCGGCTGGACAGGGCCAGTCCGTCGTCCTCGCGGACGGTGGGGACGGCGGTGATCTCCACGCCGAAGTTCAGGTCGCGCACCATGCGGCGGATCAGCGCGAGCTGCTGGGCGTCCTTCTGCCCGAACAGGGCGACGTCCGGGCGGGTGAGGTGCAGCAGCTTGGCGACGACGGTGAGCATGCCGTCGAAGTGCCCGGGGCGCGAGGCGCCCTCCAGGCGCCCGCCCATGGGCCCGGCGGTGACGCGCACCTGCGGCTCGCCGCCGGGGTAGACCTCGTCGACGGAGGGCGCGAGGACGACGTCGGCACCCGCCTGCTCGGCGAGCTTGACGTCCGCCTCCAGGGTGCGCGGGTAGCGGTCCAGGTCCTCGCCCGCGCCGAACTGGAGCGGGTTGACGAACACGGTGACGACGACCTCGCCGCCGTCGCCCGCGCTCCTGCGCGCGGCGCGGATCAGGGCGGCGTGCCCGTCGTGCAGGGCGCCCATGGTCATCACGACGGCGCGGCGGCCGGTGCGCACGCGCGCGTGCAGCTCGTCGGCGGTGCGCAGCAGGGCTGTGGTCATCGGGCGTCTCCGTTCCCGGGCGCCGGGGTCACCGGGCGGCCCTCCTCCGCGGCGGTCCGCGCCGTCCGGTTCGCCGAGTGCCCCGCGCGGGTCATCGGGCATCACCCTCGTCCTCACCGGCGCCGGTGGGGCCGGGGCCGGGGCCCGCGGTCCCTTCGGCCAGGACGCCGAGCAGGTCCTCGGCTAGCTCCGGCTTGAGCAGCCCGTGGGCGAGGGCGCGGTCGGCGGTGGCGCGGGCCATCGCCAGATAGCCCGCGACGGTCTGCGGGGCGTGCCGGCGCAACTCGCCGACGTGTGCGGCGACCGTGCCCGCGTCCCCGCGCGCGACCGGGCCGGTGAGGGCCGCGTCGCCGGAGCGCAGGGCGTTGTCCAGGGCGGCGCCGAGCAGCGGGCCGAGCATCCGGTCGGGGGCGGCCACACCGGCCGCGCGCAGCAGCTCCATGGACTGCGCGACCAGCGTCACCAGATGGTTGGCGCCCAGGGCGAGGGCCGCGTGGTAGAGCGGGCGCATCTCCTCGGCGATCCACTCCGGTTCGCCGCCCATCTCGATGACCAGGGCCTCGGCGGCCATCCGCAGTTCCTCGGGGGCCGTGACGCCGAACGAGCACCCGGCCAGCCGCTGCACGTCCACGGGGGTGCCGGTGAAGGTCATCGCCGGGTGCAGGGCCAGCGGCAGCGCGCCCGCGCGCCGGGCGGGGTCAAGCACCCGCGTGCCGTACCGCCCCGAGGTGTGCACGAGGAGGTGGCCGGGGCGTACGGCGCCGGTCTCGGCGAGGCCCGCGACGAGGGCGGGCAGGGCGTCGTCGGGGACGGTCAGGAGCACCAGGTCGGCGCGCTGGAGGACCTCGGCGGGCGGCACCAGGGGGACGCCGGGCAGCAGGTGCCCGGCCCGCCGCCTGGAGGCGTCGGAGACGCCCGAGGCGGCCACCGGACGGTGGCCCGCGAGCTGGAGGGACGCGGCGAGCGCGGGACCCACCCGGCCGGCGCCGACGACACCGACGGTGAGCCGCGCGGGGCGGTCCCTGGGGTCTGGCTGTTGGCTTGTACTCACGCGGCAGTGGCCTTCCCGTTCCAGTCCGCTCCGGGTACCGGACGATTTCTCGTCATGTTAACGCTATCCGTCCGGGAGGCGTCCGTTCGTCCACAGGCTGTGGGTCACACCACGGCCCGCGGCGCACCCGCGCGGCCGGCGGTGAAATCCGGGTGCCCCGTGCGAGCGGCGCGGGGGATGATCCACGGCATGGACGACACGGCGGACCAGGACCAGCACCACGGCCGGGCGGACGGCACGGGCCGGACAGATCATCAGGAGAACCCGGCCGAGAACCCGGCCGCGGCCGAGGAGCGGCGCACGCGGTTGCGCGAAAGGCGCCTCGCCGCGTACCGGAGCGCGGAGCGCGTCCTGTCGCGCCCCGCGTATCTCGGCACGCTCCGGGAGCGGCTGGCGGACCTGGAGCAGGCACGGGACGTCCACGACCTCGACGAGACGTCGGACATGTACGGCAGCGGTGTCGTCGAGGCACTGGAGGAGCGGACCGCGGCCCTGCTCGGCAAGGAGGCCGCCGCCTTCTTCCCGACCGGCACGATGGCCCAGCAGGTCGCCCTGCGCTGCTGGGCGGCCCGCACCGGCGACCGGGCCGTGGCCCTGCACGCCCTGGCCCACCCCGAGGTCCACGAACGCCATGCGTTCAGCCAGGTCAGCGGCCTGCGCCCGGTCCGGGTGACGAGCGAGCCCCGGCAGCCGACCGCCGACGAGGTGCGCGACCTGGACGAGTCCTTCGGGACGTTGATGCTGGAGCTGCCCCTGCGGGACGCCGGTTTCCTCCTGCCCACCTGGCAGGAGCTGACGGACGTCGTCGCCGCGGCCCGCGAGCGGGACGCCGTGGTGCACTTCGACGGCGCGCGCCTGTGGGAGGCCACCGAGCACTTCGGGCGGCCGCTGGCGGAGATCGCGGACCTGGCCGACAGCGTGTACGTGTCGCTCTACAAGTCCCTGGAGGGCTTCGGCGGCGCGGTGCTCGCCGGGCCGGCCGAGCTGGTGGCCGAGGCGAGGACCTGGCGGCACCGGTACGGCGGCACGGTCTTCCAGCAGTTCCCGACCGCGCTGTCGGCGCTGGCCGGGCTCGACCGGGAGCTGCCCCGCCTGCCCTCGTACGTGCGGCACGCGCGCGTGGTGGCCGCCGCGCTGCGCGAGGGCTTCGCGGCGGCCGGGCTGCCCTGGTTCCGCGTGCACCCCGAGGTGCCGCACACCCATGAGTTCCAGGTCTGGCTGCCGTACGACGCGGACGTGCTCGCCGAGGCGGCGGTGCTCCAGGGGGAGGCGACGCGGACCCTGCTGTTCGCCCGCCCCTGGGACCGCGGCGGCCCCGGGCTCGCCTTCACCGAGGTCACCGTGCGGGCCGAGGGCCTGGAGTGGACGGCGGACGACGTGCGGTCGGCGGTCGCCGGCTTCGCCGCGTGCCTCGCGGAGGCGTGCGCCCGGACCTGACCCGGCGCACCCACGAGGTCGGCGCGGTGCGGCGACGGCCGCGGTCCGGTGGGACTCAGCACCCCGTGGGACGCGGCCGCCGGGCCTGCCGGTGCCGCCACCGGTCCAGGGCCAGGCGCAGCCGCCCGTGCGCCGGGCGGCCCGCGAGCACCGCGCCGAAGCGCCGCCGCTCCCGCAGCTCGCGCACCACCTGCCAGTCGTTGAGGCCCGGCGCGGGGGGTTCCGGCTCGCCGTGGCGGCGGGCGCGGTGGACGTCGAGGAAGTACTGCTCGGTGAGGCTCATGGCCGTATCGCCTTCTCGGGACGGGTGGATGGAAGAGGCTCCGCGGCTGCCCCGGTGCCTCCACCCTGCGCCGCCGCCCGGCCGAAGTCCCGCCGATTGACGGCGGCCGTCAATCGGGCTCCGCGTTGTCAGTGGGCGCGTGCACCATGGGGGCATGAGCGTGCGCATCGACATCACGGGGCTGCGGCCGGAGGGGATCGCCGTCGTGCCCTCTCCCCTGGCCGAGCTGGGCATGGCGCTGCACGCGCTGTCCGAGCCGGCGCACCACCCGGGCCTCCAGGGCTGGGTCACGGGCGTCACCGCCCGGCTCGACCCGCATCTGGCCGACCGGATGTGCGAGGCGGACTTCCTGTGGCGTACGACGTTCTCCGACCTCTTCCTGCCCTTCGCCGGCCTGCCCGGCGCGAGCGGACTGCCGGGGCAGACGCTCGCCGAGGAGCTGGACCTGCTGGACAAGCTGTCCGACGAGCAGTTCGTGGACGCGGCCCTGGAGTTCACCTGCGCCCTGCCCTACAGCGAGCCGGGCCCCGGCCCGCTGGGCGATGCGCGGCTGCGCCGCCGCGCGCTGGAGCTGGCCGCCGCGCGCGGGCCGCAGCAGGTGCTCTTCAGTGAGCGGCTGCTGGCCGACCCGCCCCACATCAGGCGCTGGCTGCGGCAGTTCCTCCAGGACTGTGACGAGGCGTTCTTCGCGGAGACCTGGTCCCGGCTACGCCACCAGCTCGCGGCGGACGCCCGGCACAAGACGGAGCTGCTGCGCCGCCGGGGCCTGGCCGACGCGCTGACCGCGGTGTCCCCGGCGGTCGCGCTGGACGAGGCCGCGGGCCGGATCACGGTCGACAAGCTGGGCGACGGGCGGACGGCCACGGCGGACGGCGGCCTGCTGCTCGTCCCGACGAGCCTGGGCTGGCCGCATCTGATGGTGCTGCACCGCCACGCCTGGCAGCCGGTGCTGCACTACCCGGTCGGCTCGCCCGAGCCGGCCTCGCCGCCCTCGGTGGAGCAGCTGACGCTGCGGATGTCCGCGCTGTCCCACCCGGTGCGGATGCGGCTGTGCCGCAGCCTGGCCCGCAGCGCGTTCACCACCAGCGAGCTGACCCAGGCGCACGGCATGACCGCCCCGGAGATATCCCGGCATCTGAGCGTGCTGAAGAAGGCCGGCCTGGTCACCACCCGGCGCCGCGGCCGGTACGTCTACCACCAGCTGGACGTGACGATGGTGGCCCGGCTGGGCAGCGACTTCCTGGAGGGGATCCTGCGCTGACCGGCGCACCCGGGGGCCTCGGGCGCGTCCGCGGCCGCCGGGCGGAGCGCATCTCAGCCGTGGCCGCCCGCGCGGACGAGCCCCGTCTCATAGGCCAGGACGACCACCTGCACGCGGTCGCGCAGGCCCAGCTTGGTGAGGATGCGGCCCACATGGGTCTTCACGGTCGCCTCGGACAGCACCAGCCGGGCGGCGATCTCGCCGTTGGACAGGCCCTGCGCGACCAGGATCATGACCTCGCGCTCCCGCTCGGTGAGCCGCTGGAGCTCCTTGTGCCGGGGCTCCTGGCCGCCGGAGGGCAGCATCGGCGCGAACCGGTCGAGCAGGCGCCGGGTGGTGGAGGGCGCGACGACCGCGTCGCCGCTGTGCACCGCGCGGATCGCGGCGAGCAGGTCGCCGGGCGGCACATCCTTGAGCATGAACCCGGAGGCGCCCGCCTTGAGCCCGGAGAAGGCGTACTCGTCCAGGTCGAAGGTGGTCAGGATCAGCACCTTGGGCGGGTTCGGCTCCGCGCAGACACGGCGGGTGGTCTCCACCCCGTCCAGCTTCGGCATCCGGACGTCCATCAGCACCACGTCGACGGCGGTGGCCCGCAGCACCTGGAGGGCCTCGACGCCGTCACCCGCCTCCGCGACGACCTCCATGTCCGGCTGGGCGGCCAGCACCATCCGGAATCCGGTGCGCAGCAGCACCTGGTCGTCGACGAGCATCACGCGGATCGTCATCGGGGTTCCTCTTCGTCCTAGGAGCGTCATACGGGCGGCACAGCGGCGCGAGCGAGCGGGCAGCGGGCGCGGCCGGTCAGGCGGTGCGCCGGGCGCAACGGCGTGACAGGTGTCACCGGCCGTGCGCGTCGGCTTCAGTGCGCCGGTTTGAGCGGCAGCAGCGCACTGATACGGAAGCCTCCACCGGGGCGCGGTCCCGCGTCCAGCGTGCCGCCGACCATACCGACGCGCTCGCGCATCCCGATCAGGCCGTGCCCCTGCCCGTCGGCGCCGCCCTCCTCGTACAGCTCGTGCGGGGCGCCCTTGCCGTCGTCCTCGACCAGCAGGCCCAGACCGTCGTCGAAGTACACCAGGCGCACGCTCGCGCCCGCGTTCGGTCCGCCGTGCTTGCGGGTGTTGGTGAGCGCCTCCTGCACGATCCGGTACGCGGTCAGCTCGACGCCGCTGGGCAGCGGACGCGGTGTCCCCTCGACCCGGAAGTCGACCGGCAGCCCGGAGCCCCGGCACTGCTCGACCAGGTCCTCGATCTGCTCGGCGTTGGGCTGCGGCACGTACTCGCCGCCCTCCTGGTGCTCGCCGGTGCGCAGCACGCCCAGCAGGCGGCGCATCTCGGCGAGGGCCTGGCGGCCGGTGGAGGAGATCGTCTCCAGGGCCTTCTTGGCCTGGTCGGGCGCGGCGTCCAGCACGTAGGCGGCGCCGTCGGCCTGCACCACCATCACCGACACGTTGTGCGCGACCACGTCGTGCAGCTCGCGGGCGATGCGGGCGCGCTCGGCGGCGACCGCGACCTTGGCCTGCGCCTCGCGCTCCTTCTCCAGCCGGGCGGCCCGCTCCTCCAGCTGCGCGAAGTAGGCGCGGCGGGTGCGCATGGAGTCGCCGAGCACCCAGGCCAGGGCGAACGGCACGGTCGTGAAGATGGCTATCGCCACATTCCCGGCGACGCTGGAGTTCTCCTGCGGCCAGCGGATCTGGGCCAGCGTCGCCGCGGACATCCCGCCGGCCAGGGCGAACCGGGAGGCCCAGCGGGCACCGATCGCGGCGACCGTGTAGATGATCACCAGCATGGCGAAGTCGGCGACCGTGGTCTCGATGTCCAGCACCAGCTGGGCCGCGCCCGTCGCCGCCGCCAGCAGCACCATCTTCTCGGGCATCCGGCGGCGCAGCGCGACCACCACGCTCAGCACCACGGACACCGCGAGCGCCGCGGGGAGCGTCCCGTGGTGGCCCGGCGTCCCGTCGACACTCACCGCGCCCAGGCCGGAGAACCCGAGCAGGACGAGGGCCCAGAAGCCGTCGACCCATGCCGGGTGCCTGCGGAGAAAGTCGTAGAGACGCTGCACGTAACCCAGAGTAGGGAAACGTGAGTGGTGCACGGGTCAACCGGAGGGCCGATCCGCACCCCCCGGGCGTACTCCCCAAGGTGGAGGTCGTGATCGCCTGTACGCCTACGCTGGCGAGGTGGCGGACGACACAGCGCGGGAACACCCGCGGGAGAGCGGGCGGGAGAGCGGGCGGGAGTGGCGCACCTGGCGCGCGGCGGCCCGGGACGCCCTGTACGGGCCGGGCGGCTTCTACCGGCGGCCCGAGGGACCGGCCGGGCACTTCCGCACGTCCGTGCACGCCTCGCCGCTCTTCGCGGCCGCCGTGGCACGGTTGCTGTGCCGCCTCGACGAGGTGCTGGAGCGGCCCGGGGTGCTCGGCTTCGTCGACATGGCGGCCGGTCACGGGGAGCTGGCGGCGGGGGTGCTGGCCGCGCTGCCCGCCCCGGTGGCCGCCCGCACCCGGGTGTACGCCGTCGAGGTCGCCGGCCGGCCGCCGGGACTCGATCACCGGATCGAGTGGCTGAGCGCCCCGCCCCGGCACGTCACCGGGCTGCTCTTCGCCAACGAGTGGCTGGACAACGTGCCGGTGGAGGTGGCCGAGACGGACGCGGCGGGTGTGCCCCGGCACGTGCTCGTCCGGCGCGACGGCACGGAACGCCTCGGGGAGCCGGTGGCGGGCGCCGAAGCCGCGTGGCTGACCCGGTGGTGGCCGCTGCCTGCCGAGGAGGGCCTGCGCGCGGAGATCGGCCTGCCCAGGGACACCGCCTGGGCCGAGGCGGTCTCCTGCCTCGACCGGGGTCTGGCGGTCGCCGTGGACTACGCGCACCGCTCGGGCGCCCGGCCGCCGTTCGGCACCCTCACCGGCTTCCGGGACGGACGGGAGACCCGGCCCGTACCGGACGGCACCTGCGATCTCACGGCGCACGTGGCCCTGGACGCCTGCGCCGCGCACGCCGCGCACCTCTCGGGCACCCGCGCCGCGCACGCCCCTGACGCACTCCCCCGCGCACGCCTGCTCACCCAGCGCACCGCACTGCACGCCCTCGGCCTCACCGGCGCACGCCCTCCGCTGGCACTGGCCTCCACGCGCCCCGCGGAGTACGTGCGCGCCCTCGCGAGCGCCGGGGAGGCCGCGGAGCTCACCGCACCCGGCGGACTCGGCGACTTCGACTGGCTGCTCCAGCCGGTGGGCCTCCCCCGGGCACGGGCCGCCCTACTTGTCGATGTCCCCGACCACGAAGAACATTGAGCCCAGGATCGCCACCATGTCGGCCACCAGCGTGCCCGGCAGCAGCTCGGCCAGCGCCTGGATGTTGTTGTACGAGGCGGAGCGCAGCTTCAGCCGGTACGGGGTCTTCTCACCCTTGCTGACCAGGTAGTAGCCGTTGATGCCGAGCGGGTTCTCGGTCCAGGCGTAGGTGTGCCCCTCGGGCGCCTTGAGGACCTTGGGGAGCCGCTGGTTGACCGGTCCCGGCGCCAGGCCGGCCAGCCGGTCCAGACAGGCGTCGGCGAGGTCCAGGGCGTTGTGGGTCTGCTCCAGCAGGCACTCGAAGCGGGCCAGGCAGTCGCCCTCCTGCCGGGTGACCACCTTCAGGACGTCCGCCAGCTCCCCGTACGCCAGATACGGCTCGTCGCGGCGCAGGTCGAGGTCGACGCCCGAGGCGCGCGCGATCGGCCCGCTCACCCCGTAGGCGTGCACGGCGCGCTGCGACAGCGCGCCCACGCCCCGGGTGCGCCCCCGGAAGATCTCGTTGCCGAGCACCAGGTCGTCGAAGACGTCCATGCGCGAGCGCACGGCGGCGACGGCGCCGCGCGCACGCGTGGGCCACCCGGCCGGGATGTCCTCCTTGAGGCCGCCGACCCGGTTGAACATGTAGTGCATCCGGCCGCCGGAGATCTCCTCCATCACGTTCTGGAGGACCTCGCGCTCCCGGAACGCGTAGAAGACCGGTGTGATGCCGCCCAGCTCCAGCGGATAGGAGCCGAGGAACATCAGGTGGTTGAGCACCCGGTTCAGCTCCGCGAGCAGCGTGCGCGTCCACACCGCCCGCTCGGGCACCTCCATGCCGAGCATCCGCTCCACGGCCAGGACCACGCCCAGCTCGTTCGAGAACGCCGACAGCCAGTCGTGGCGGTTGGCCAGCATGATGATCTGCCGGTAGTCCCGCGCCTCGAACAGCTTCTCGGCGCCGCGGTGCATATAGCCGATCACCGGCTCCGCGCTCCTGATGCGCTCGCCGTCCAGCACCAGCTTCAGCCGGAGCACCCCGTGCGTGGACGGGTGCTGGGGACCGATGTTGAGCACCATGTCGGTGCTCTCCGCGGCACCGCCGATCCCGACCGTCGTCTCCGTCGTAGGAGTCATGGCCCCAGTCTCCCCTACGTACGCTTGCCCCATGGAGACGGGGAGTGCGGAGAACGAGCGGGCGGCCGGGGCCGAGCCGGGGTGGACGGCGCTGCCGCCCGGCCTGCTGCGGATGCGCCGCCTGCTGCTCGTGGTGTGGCTGGGGTCGGCGGCGGTGGCTGTGGGCTGGGTGCTCGGCGCGGTGGCGGGGCCGGCCTGGGCGGCGTTCGCGCTGCTGCCGCTCGCGGCGGCGGCCTGGGGCTGGGTGCTGCTGGGGCGCAACTGGCGCTCCTGGCGGTACGCCGAGCGCGCCGACGACCTGCTGATCGTCCGGGGCGTGCTGTGGCACGAGGAGACCGTCGTGCCCTACGGCCGGATGCAGCTGGTCGAGGTCACCTCGGGCCCGGTCGAACGGCACTTCGGGCTGGCCACCGTGCAACTGCACACGGCGGCCGCCGCCACCGACGCGACGATCCCCGGCCTCGACCCGGCCGAGGCCGAACGGCTGCGCGACCGGCTCACCGAGCTGGGCCAGGCCCGATCGGCGGGACTGTGACGGCGCCGGAGGCGGACGCCACCGAGGACGCGGGCGCCGCGGGACGTCCCGCCGCCACGCGGCCCGTGGTCGAGCGGCGGCTGCACCCGGTGACCCCGCTGCGCCGCGCCTGGGCGCCGGTCGCCGTGCTCGCCGGCTGGGCCGTCCACGACCCCGGCCAGGCGCAGCAGCAGCTGACCCGGCTGACCACGGCCTGGCTGCTGGCCGGCCTCGCCGTGCTCCTCCCGGCGGCGGCCCTCTACGGCTTTCTGTCCTGGTGGTTCACGCACTTCGCGGTGACCGACACCGAACTGCGCATCCGCACCGGACTGCTGTTCCGGCGCACCGCGCACATCCGCCTGGAGCGCATCCAGGCCGTCGACGTCACCCGGCCCCTGCTCGGCCGGCTCGCGGGCGTCGCCAAGCTGAAGCTCGACGTCATAGGGACCGACAAGAAGGACGAACTGGCCTTCCTCGGCGAGGACGACGCCCGCGCGCTGCGCGCCGAACTGCTCGCACGCGCCGCCGGCTTCTCCGCCGACACCGCCCAGGAGGTCGGCGAGGCACCCGCGCGGGAGCTCGTCCGCGTCCCCGCGCGCGTGATAGCCGTCTCGCTGCTGCTGATGGGCGCGACCTGGGGCTCGCTCCTCGCCGCCGTCGTCGTGCCGTCCCTGCTGTGGCTGGCCACCCACAGCCTGTGGACGGTCCTGGCCACCGCCCTGCCGCTGCTCGGCGGGGCCGTGACGAGCAGCGTGGGCCGCTTCGTCGCCGCCTACGACTGGACGCTGAGCGAGTCGCCCGACGGGCTGCGCATCGACCGGGGCCTGCTGGACCGCACCCACGAGACCGTGCCGCCGGGACGCGTGCAGACCGTACGGATCGTGGAACCGCTGCTGTGGCGGCGCTGGCGGGCCCCCGGCGCGGGCGGCCCCGGCACCGGCCGCGGCTGGGTCCGCGTGGAGCTGGACGTGGCCGGGTCCTCGAACTCGGTGCTGCTGCCGGTGGCCCCCCGGGAGATCGCCGAGTCGGTGATCTCCCGGGTGCTGCCGGGCGTCGCGGTGCCGGAGACCTCGTCCCTGGCCAGGCCGCCGCGCGGTGCCCGGTGGTGCGCCCCGGTGCGCTGGCGGGGATACGGGGTCGCCGTCACCGGCACGGTGTTCGCCGCCCGGCACGGACTGCTGCGGCGGCGGCTCGCGCTGGTCCCGCACGCCAAGGTGCAGAGCGTACGGCTCACCCAGGGGCCCTGGGAGCGCCTCTGGGGCGTCGCCGACGTCCAGGTGGACACCGGCGCGAACAAGACGGTGACGGCGCGGCTGCGGGGCACCGGTGAGGCGGAGCGGCTGCTGCGGACGCAGGCCGAGCGCTCCCGTACGGGACGGCGGGACGCCCGGCCGGACCGGTGGATGGAGCGGGAGGGGCAGGCGGCCCCGGCCACGGGGCCCTCGGAAGCGGCCGGAGCCGGACAGCCCTGACAGGGCACGGCAGTGGCAAAAGGTAAGGGGCACGGTCCCTTGGACCGTGCCCCTTACCGGTTCACCGCTGCTCGCTTCTCGGCGTGGATCCGCCCTCAGGACGCCGCCGTGCGCAGGTCCAGGACGTCGAGCTGCTCGGTCTCGTCGTGGGCGGTCAGGTCGATGACCTGGTTCGCCGCCTCGGCCCCGGCCGCCGCCCCGGCGGGCTCGTGCCCGGCCCCGGACCTCCCGGCCTCGGACGCGGCCTCGGACGCGGTCTCGGTCTCGGCCTTGTGCAGGGCGAGCGCCTCCGGGCCGACGACGTCGGCCAGGTCCTCGTTCTGGACGGCGTCCAGGGCGGCGGGCGGCGCGCCCTTCTTCGTACCGAAGAAGTCGAACCCGCCCGCGGTCACCTGGCGCCGCGCGGGCGCGGGCGGCACGACGGCCACCGCGGTCGGCACGGCGAAGTGCCCGGCGGGGGGCTGCGGCCTGCCGCCCGGAGCGGCCGCGTCGGCGGCGGCACCGGAGTCGTCGGCACCGGAGTCGTCGGCGCCATCGGCCCGACCGGCGGCGTCGGCGGACTCGGCCTCGGCCTCGGCGGACAGGGCCGTGCCCGTCTCCCCCTCCGGCTCGGCCGCCGCCTCCCGCGCGCGGGCCGTGCCCGCCTCGGCGTCGGCCTCCGGGGCCGCGTCCGCGCGCCCGGCCCGCCCGCCGCGGTCGGCGCCCTCACCCCGGTCGTCACCGCCAGCATCGCCGACAACGTCGTCATCGGCGTCGACGGGACCGGCACCGCCACCGGCGTCAGCCCCGTCACCGGCGTCGCGGTGATCCCGCGCGCCGCGCGCGCCGCGCTCGCCGTCCGCGCCGAGCCGCGCCAGTGCCGCCCCGGCCCGCGCGAACAGCGCGGAGCCCTCGGGGGAGAACACGGCGGGAGCCACGCCCGCCCGCCGCGCCTCGGATTCCTGTGGCTCCCACGGCTCCTGTGCCTGCGCCCGCGCGCGCCCGCCGGACCCGGATCCCTGCGCGGTGGCCGGGACGGCCTGGGCGCTCGGGGCCGCCGGCAGCGCGGGCAGGTCGGTGGCCGCCTCGAGCTCCAGCAGGCGGCGGCCCTCCAGGGCGCTCGCCCGCTCCGTCTCGGCCGTGGCGTAGCGCCGCAGCAGGGCCGCGTGCTCGTTGCGCAGCCGCGCCAGTTCGGACCGCTTGGCCCGCAGCTTCTGCTCCAGTCGGGAGCGCAGTCCGCGCGACTCCTCCAGGTCCGACTCGAGTTCGGCGACGCGTTCCTCGAAGCGCCACTCGTCGCTCGCCCGCGCGCGCGTGAGGTCGGCCACCCGGCGGCCCGCCTGGGTGTCCCAGCGGCGCAGGACGACCGCACCGGCGACCGCCGTCACCGCGGCGGCCGCCGCGAGAGACCGCAGCACCACCGGTGCCGTGAACACCCAGGGCCCCAGGGCGCAGACGACAGAGACGCCGGCGATCGCCGTGGGGGGCAGCAGCCTGTGCAAGGGAGGGGAATGGCGGTGACGTCCACGTGGCATGGCCAGAAACTTACCGCGCGTAGGCGAATCATGGTGGGCCGCCCCGCAAAAAGGCGGCCATACCGAAATCTTCACAGCACATCAGGAGTTCGGACCGGGCATGGGGCGAGTTCGGCCGAACTCCGGGGCATTTCCAAGATCATTTATCGATGCCTCTCCACGGCACCTCGCAAGCACCGTCTCAGCGCTCCGCCAGCCGCGCGCTGACCCACTGGAGGGTCGGCGGGATCTCGCGCCGCCAGGTGTTGAAGTTGTGGCCGCCGCTGTCCAGGATGATCGACGAGACATGGGTCTTCTTCGTCGCCTTGACCGCGTCTATGAACCTGAGCGTCGCCTTGTAGTTGCTCTCGCCCTGCTTGCTGCTGGTGACGAGCAGCGAAGTGTCGGGAGCCGGCTGGTGCTTGATGAACCAGGCCAGGTCGGCGCGATTCTTCAGCTCCTTGTTCCCCTGGAACAGATCACCGGTCGTCGGGTCGATCGGCGCCTTGTAGTAAGGCGACAGACCGGCCCCCGCGCCATACACCTCGGGGTGGTGCATGGCGAGTTTCAGCGCGCAGTATCCGCCCGTGGAATCACCGATGATGCCCCAGCCGCCCGGCTTCTTGCCGACCCGGTAGTGCGCGGACACCGCGTCCGGCAGATCGCGGCCGAAGAAGGTTTCGGTCTGCGGACCGCCCGGGATGTCCACGCACTCGGTGTCGCGCGGCGGCGCGACCGTCGGCCGCAGCATCACCAGGATCATCGGCTCCATCCGGCCCTGCTTGGCCAGCTCCTGCGCCGTACGCGGGTAGTTGAGCTTGCTGACGAGCGCCTGGGCGGTGCCCGGGTAGCCGGTGAGGATCACGGACGCGGGGAACGTACGGGTGCGGTACTGCGGCTGGAAGTACTCCGGCGGCAGGTATATGAACGCGGGCGAGGCGATGTGGGACGTACGGCCCACGATGTCGACCTTCTGTATCTGCCCCGTCAGCTGCGGCCGGGATCCGCCTGCCATCTGCACCTGCTGGGTGCCGACCACACGCAGCGGCCCGGTCGCACCGCCCGCCATATGGTCGACGACCACACCCTGGTCCGTCTCCTGGCCGAACAGGTCGGCCCAGCTGGCGTAGAAGCCGAAGGCCTGGTTGGCGGCGAGGCCGACGCAGGCGAAGATCGCCGCCTGGGTGGCCGCCAGGATGCCGATCCGGCCGCTGACCGCCCGCCAGTTGCGCCGTGCCAGCCGTGGCCACAGCCACACCGTGGCGACGAACAGCAGTACGGCGAACAGCACCGCCAGTACCAGCACCTTCTTGCTCGTGAGACCCATGAGCTCTTTCCTGCCTGCATTCCATGCCCGGGTCCCGCCGGCGCCTCGACGGCGCCGGCGGGACCCGGGCTTTCCCTGGCCTTCGACCCGGATTCCGGGTGGGGAGTGAACCTTCCTGCCCCAGACACCGTCCTAGAGGGCGCAATGTCGCCGGATGCCCGGATCGGCACCGGATTCAAGGTCTCTCGCAGAACTATGGGATGCGATGTCTGTCAGGATAGATGGGGAAAAGCCGGGCGGGGTTCCGAGCGGATCAGGCCGGGTACGGCGCATACTGCGCGGTCCACGCCCTGAGGCGGTCCCCACGCTGATCGGCAGGGCCTGCGCGGTCGTGGGCCTGCTGGACATCGCCGCGGGCGTCTTCCCACGCTTCCGGCACAGCCGGATGCACGCCTGGGCCGAGGTGCTGCCGGGCTCGTTCGGGCCCTTCGCCGCGGCCCTCTCGCTCAGCGCCGGCGTCCTCCTGCTGCTGCTCGCGCACGGCCTGCGCCGGCGCAAGCGCCGTGCCTGGCGCGCCGCCGTGGCGCTGCTCCCGGCGGGCGCGGCGGCCGAGTTCGTCTACCGGCACTCCGTGGTCGGCGTCGTCATCGCCCTCGCGCTGCTCACCCCGCTGGTGCTGCACCGCAAGGAGTTCTCGGCGCTGCCCGACCCGCGCAGCAGGTGGCGGGCGCTGACCAACTTCGTGCTGATGAGCGCCGGTTCGCTGGCGCTGGGCATGCTCATCGTCAGCGTCCACACGGACCGCATGGTCGGCGACCCGAGCGTCGCGGACCGGCTCACCCACGTCGTCTACGGCCTCGTCGGCTTCGAGGGCCCCGTCGACTACCAGGGCAACACCTCCTGGACCGTCGCCTTCTCCCTGGGCGCCCTCGGCTGGATCACCGCGGTCACCACGATCTACCTGGCCTTCCGGCCCGAACACCCGGCGGCCCGGCTGACCGAGGAGGACGAGGTCCAGCTGCGCGCGCTGCTGGCCAAGCACGGCCGCCGCGACTCCCTCGGCCACTTCGCGCTCCGCCGCGACAAGGCCGTCGTGTTCTCCCCCAGCGGCAAGGCCGCGGTGACCTACCGCGTGGTCTCCGGCGTGATGCTCGCCAGCGGCGATCCCATCGGTGACGTCGAGGCCTGGCCGGGCGCCATCGAGCGCTTCATGGACGAGGCCAAGGCCCACTCCTGGACGCCCGCCGTCATGGGCTGCTCCGAGACCGGCGGCGAGGTCTGGACCCGCGAGACCGGTCTGGACGCCCTGGAGCTGGGCGACGAGGCGGTGGTCGACGTCGCGGATTTCTCACTCGCCGGACGCGCGATGCGCAACGTCCGCCAAATGGTCAAGCGCATCGAACGGGCCGGCTACGAAACCCGGGTACGGCGTATCCGTGACCTCGGCGACGCCGAACTGGAGCGCGTCCGGGAGGCCGCCGAGGACTGGCGCGGCACCGACACCGAGCGCGGCTTCTCCATGGCGCTCGGCCGCATCGGCGACGCCGCCGACGGCGACTGCCTCATAGCCACCGCGCACAAGCAGGACGACGAGCCGGGCGAGTTCGGCGACCTGAAGGCGGTCCTGCACTTCGTGCCGTGGGGCGAGGACGGCGTCTCCCTCGACCTGATGCGCCGCGACCGCTCCGCCGACCCCGGCATGAACGAACTGCTGATCGTCGCGGCGCTCCAGGCCGCCCCGAAGTTCGGCATCAGCCGGGTCTCGCTCAACTTCGCGATGTTCCGCTCCGCCCTCGCCCGCGGCGAGAAGATCGGCGCGGGCCCGGTGCTGCGCGCCTGGCGCGGGCTGCTGGTGTTCCTGTCGCGGTGGTTCCAGATCGAGTCGCTGTACAAGTTCAACGCCAAGTTCCAGCCCCGCTGGGAGCCGCGGTTCGTCGTCTACCGCTCCTCCTCGGACCTGGCCCGCATCGGCTTCGCCGCCATGCAGGCCGAGGGCTTCGTCAACCTGGCCCTGCCCGTGCCGCGCTTCCTGCGCCGCCGCAAGGCCGCCCAGCGCCCGTGCGCGCACGCAGTGGCCGAACGGGACGTACGCGCCGCCTGACCCGCGCGCGCCCCGCACCCCCGCGGCCCGAGCGACCGCCCGCCTCCCGGCCGGAGGCGGCGACCGCTCGGGCCGCTCCCGTACCGGCGGCCGGCCGCCCGGGTCAACGGGATCGGCCCCGGGCACGGGGCCTACGCTGAACGTATGAGCAACCAGAGCGGGCGCGGCCGAGTGGCGGGCCTACCGGCATGGGACCGCTGCGCGGTCATGGGGGTCGTCAACGTGACACCCGACTCCTTCTCCGACGGCGGCCGCTGGTTCGACACGACGACCGCCGTCAAGCACGGCCTCGACCTGGTCGCCCAGGGGGCCGACCTGGTCGACGTCGGCGGCGAGTCGACCCGCCCCGGCGCCCCGCGCGTCGACGAGGACGAGGAGCTGCGGCGCGTCCTGCCGGTCGTCCGGGGGCTCGCCGCCGAGGGCGTCACCCTCTCCGTGGACACCATGCGGGCCCGCGTCGCCGAGCAGGCGCTCGCGGCCGGCGCCGCCCTCGTCAACGACGTCAGCGGCGGCCTCGCCGACCCCGCGATGATCCCCGCGGTCGCGGACGCGGGCGCGCCCTTCGTCGTGATGCACTGGCGCGGCTTCCTCCAGGGCGGCAACGTCCGGGGCGTCTACGCCGACGTCGTCACCGAGGTCGCCGACGAGCTGCACGCGCGCGTGGAGGCCGTCCTGGAGGGCGGCATCGCCCCCGACCGCGTCGTCGTCGACCCCGGCCTCGGCTTCTCCAAGGACGCCGAGCACGACCTGATGCTCCTGGCCCGCCTCGACCGGATCCTCGGCCTGGGCCACCCCGTCCTGGTCGCCGCCTCCCGCAAGCGGTTCCTCGGCCGTGTCCTGGCCGGACCGGAGGGCGCTCCGCCGCCCGCCCGCGAGCGCGACGCGGCCACGGCCGCCGTCTCCGCGCTCGCGGCGCACGCCGGAGCGTGGGCGGTCCGCGTTCACGAGGTACGCGCCACAGCGGACGCCGTACGGGTCGCACGCGCCGTGGAACAGGCGCGCGCGACGGAACAGGCGCGCGCGACCGGCACCGCCCCGGCGGACGGCCCGGCCGGCTCCCCCGAAGGAGCCCGGTGAGCGCTCCCCACACGGACGTGGAACAGGTGGAAGCGGCCAACACCGCCTTCTACGAGGCACTGGAGCAGGGCGACTTCGAGGAGCTGACCTCCCTCTGGCTCACCCCGTCCGACCTGGGCGTCGACGAGGAGTACCACGACCCGGCGGACACCGGTGTGATCTCCTGCGTGCACCCCGGCTGGCCGGTGCTCACCGGCCGCGGCGAGGTCCTGCGCAGCTACGCGCTGATCATGGCGAACACCGACTACATCCAGTTCTTCCTGACCGATGTGCATGTCTCGGTCACCGGCGACACCGCCCTGGTGACCTGCACCGAGAACATCCTCAGCGGCGGTCCGGCGCCCGCCGCCGGCGACGAGCTGGGCCCGCTGGTCGGACAGCTCGTCGTCGCCACCAACGTGTTCCGGCGCACCCCGCTCGGCTGGAAGCTCTGGTCGCACCACGCCTCCCCGGTTCTGGCCGAGAACGACAGCGACGAGGAGGACGGCCCGCCCGCGTGAACGGGTGGGCGACGGACACCGACGCGGAAGTGGCCGGAATCACGGGCCCGGCGGCGGGGGCGGCCACCGGCCGGTGAGCAACCGGGTTCTCCAGCGGAAACACCGGGTGAAAGCTCCCGGGTGCGGCTCGCCCCGGCGCCCCCGTGTCCCGGCGGTGTCGGCGCCCGCAGGTAGATTCGTCCGAGGCCGGTGTACCGCCCGCACGCGGTACGACCCGGCCGTCACCGACGACTGCAGGAGTGATTCGCGTGGATCGTGTCGCGCTGCGCGGCCTGAAGGCCCGCGGGCACCACGGTGTGTTCCCCAAGGAGCGCGAGGACGGCCAGACCTTCCTCGTCGACATCGTCCTGGGGGTGGACACCCGGCAGGCCGCGGCCGACGACGACCTGGCGAAGACCGTGCACTACGGCATCGTGGCCGAAGAGGTCGTGGCCGTGGTGGAGGGCGAGCCGGTGAACCTCATCGAGACCCTCGCCGAGCGCATCGCCCAGACCTGCCTCAAGCACGAGGGCGTCCTGGAGGTCGAGGTCTGCGTCCACAAGCCGGACGCCCCGATCACGGTCCCCTTCGACGACGTGACCGTCACCATCACCCGGAGCCGAGTATGACCCGACCTTTCCTCCAGGGTCACAGCGACCCGACCGTCCAGCCGGTGCCCGCCTCCGTCGTCGAGCAGGTCGACGCGGCCGACACCACGCTCAGCAACCCGAAACGCGCCGTACTCTCCCTCGGCTCCAACCTCGGCAACCGCCTGGAGACCCTCCAGGGCGCCGTCGACGCGCTGGAGGACACCCCGGGCGTCCGCATCAAGGCCGTCTCCCCGGTCTACGAGACGGAGCCGTGGGGCGTCGAGCCCGGCACACAGCCGTCGTACTTCAACGCGGTGGTGGTCCTGAAGACGACGCTGCCGCCGTCCTCCCTGCTGGAGCGGGCGCACGCCATCGAGGAGGCCTTCCACCGGGTCCGCGACGAGCGCTGGGGCCCGCGCACCATCGACGTCGACATCGTCTCCTACGCCGACGTCGTCTCCGACGACCCGCTCCTCACCCTCCCCCACCCCCGCGCCCACGAACGCGCGTTCGTCCTCGCGCCGTGGCACGACGTGGACCCCGACGCTCAGCTCCCCGGCCGGGGCGACGTGGCGGGCCTGCTGGGCGCCGTCACCCGCACGGGTGTCGCACCGCGCGCGGACCTGGAACTTCGACTGCCCGAGTAGTCGTTAAGGTCGAGGAAGATCCCGGCGCCCGGTCCGGGGGCGGCACCGCCGCTCCCCCGGCCGGCCCGGGACGAGCCGCCGACGCCCGACCGCGGTCCGGGGGAGCTGAAGGGACACCGTGAAAGAGCTGCGCATCAGGGTGCTGGCGGGCGTGTTCGTCGTCGCCGGAGTGCTGTCCTGGGCAGGCGCCCGCCTGTGGAACGCGGTGGGAACCCTGCCCAGCGTCCCCCTGGCCGCCCCCATCGTCCTCGCCCTGATCGCCGTGGTCCTGGTGTCCACGGCCCTCTCGCTGCGCGCCCGCCTCAAGGCCCAGCGCGAGCGCCGCCCCGGCGCCAAGGGCGTCGACCCGCTGATGGCCGCCCGAGCGGTCGTCTTCGGCCAGGCCAGCGCCCTAGTCGCCGCCCTCGTCGCCGGCATGTACGGCGGCGCCGGCGTCTTCCTCCTGGAACTGCTCGACATCCCCACCCGCCGCGACCAGGCCATCTACGCCGGCGCCTCCGTCCTCGCCGGCCTCGCCGTGATAGCGGCGGCCCTCTTCCTCGAACGCGTCTGCAAACTCCCCGAGGACGACGACCAGAACCCCCAGGGCGCGGAACCGGCGGCCTGATCTACCGGCTCCCACACGCCCGGCCGACCGCGCCGGGCGCGTCGTCGGCGCTCAGCGCGCCATGATGAGGCTCATCGCCTCGTTCCGCGTCGCCGCGTCCCGCAGCTGGCCCCGGACCGCCGAGGTGATGGTCTTCGCGCCGGGCTTGCGGATGCCCCGCATCGACATGCACATGTGCTCGCACTCCACGACGACGATGACGCCCCGCGGCTCCAGTATCTCCATCAGCGAGTCGGCGATCTGGGTGGTGAGTCGTTCCTGCACCTGCGGGCGGCGGGCGTAGACGTCCACGAGACGGGCCAGCTTGGACAGACCGGTGATCTTCCCGCTGGTGGACGGGATGTACCCGACATGCGCGACCCCCCGGAACGGCACCAGATGATGCTCACAGGTCGAGAACACCTCGATGTCCTTGACCAGCACCATCTCGTCGTGGCCCAGGTCGAACGTCGTCGTCAGCACGTCCTCGGGCTGCTGCCACAGACCCGCGAATATCTCCCTGTACGCCCGCGCCACCCGCCCCGGTGTGTCGCGCAGGCCCTCGCGGTCCGGGTCCTCGCCGACCGCGATGAGGAGTTCGCGTACGGCGTTCTCGGCGCGCTTCTCGTCGAACTCGCCGATGGCGCCCTCGCCGTCCAGCGTCACGGGGTCGGTCATGTGAAGCCTCGTTCCTGTCTGTCTCAGCCGCGGGCATGCGAAATGCCGCGCCCCCCAGGCTAGAACCTGGGGGGCGCGGCATACATTCCGGGGCCGGTGGGCCCGGTCAGTTGTCCGGGCGGTCCTCCGGGGCCTGCTCCGTCGCCGGGGCGGGCTCCGTGGCGGTGGACTTCACGGTGCTGATCGCCGCCGTCGCGCCGTTCGCCCCGTTGGTGAGAGCCAGCTCCTTGGGGGAGAGCACCGGCGGACGGGTGGACGGGGTGCGGCGGGAGGAGCCGGTCCAGGCGGGCCGCGGGGGACGCTTGACGATGGGGGCGAAGACCTCGGCGATCTCCTCCTTGCCCAGCGTCTCCTTCTCCAGCAGGGCCAGGACCAGGTTGTCGAGGACGTCGCGGTTCTCGACCAGGATCTCCCAGGCCTCGTTGTGCGCGTTCTCGATGAGCTGCTTGACCTCCTCGTCCACCAGTGCGGCGACCTCTTCCGAGTAGTCGCGCTGGTGAGCCATCTCACGGCCGAGGAACGGCTCGGTGTTGTCGCCACCGAACTTGATCGCGCCGAGGCGCTCGGTCATGCCGTACTGCGTGACCATCGCGCGGGCCGTGGAGGTGGCCTTCTCGATGTCGTTCGCCGCGCCGGTGGTCGGGTCGTGGAAGACCAGTTCCTCGGCCGCGCGGCCACCGAGCATGTAGGCCAGCTGGTCCAGCATCTCGTTGCGCGTGGTGGAGTACTTGTCCTCGTCCGGGAGCACCATCGTGTAGCCGAGGGCCCGGCCGCGGGACAGGATCGTGATCTTGTGGACCGGGTCGGAGTTCGGCGAGGCCGCCGCGACCAGGGCGTGTCCGCCCTCGTGGTACGCGGTGATCTTCTTCTCCTTGTCCGACATGATCCGGGTCCGCTTCTGCGGGCCCGCGACCACACGGTCGATCGCCTCGTCCAGCATCTTGTTGTCGATCAGCTTCTGGTCGCTGCGGGCCGTGAGCAGCGCGGCCTCGTTCAGGACGTTGGAGAGATCGGCACCGGTGAAGCCGGGGGTGCGGCGGGCGACCGCGGCCAGGTCGACGTCCTTCGCGACCGGCTTGCCCTTCTGGTGGACCTTGAGGATCTCCAGACGGCCCTGCATGTCCGGGCGGTCGACGGCGATCTGCCGGTCGAAGCGGCCGGGGCGCAGGAGGGCCGGGTCGAGGATGTCGGGCCGGTTGGTGGCGGCGATGAGGATCACGCCGCCCTTCACGTCGAAGCCGTCCATCTCGACGAGCAGCTGGTTCAGGGTCTGCTCGCGCTCGTCGTGACCGCCGCCGAGGCCGGCGCCGCGGTGGCGGCCGACCGCGTCGATCTCGTCGACGAAGACGATCGCCGGGGCGTTCGCCTTGGCCTGCTCGAACAGGTCACGGACCCGGGAGGCACCGACACCGACGAACATCTCGACGAAGTCGGAACCGGAGATCGAGTAGAACGGGACGCCCGCCTCGCCCGCGACGGCGCGCGCGAGCAGGGTCTTGCCGGTTCCGGGCGGCCCGTAGAGCAGGACGCCCTTGGGGATCTTCGCCCCGACGGCCTGGAACTTGGCCGGCTCCTGGAGGAACTCCTTGATCTCGTGGAGCTCCTCGACGGCCTCGTCGGCGCCCGCGACGTCGGAGAACGTCGTCTTCGGGGTGTCCTTGGTGATGAGCTTGGCCTTGGACTTCCCGAAGTTCATGACCCGGGAGCCGCCGCCCTGCATCTGGTTCATCAGGAACAGGAAGACGACCACGATGAGGACGAAGGGCAGCAGGGAGAGCAGGACACCGAGGAAGGGGTTCTGCTTGGACGGCGAGACCGTGTAGCCGTCCGGGATCTGCTTGTGCTGGTACTTGTCCTGCAGCGTGTTGGCGAGGGCTGCGCCCTGGTCGCCGATGTAGCTCGCCTGGATCTTGGAGCTGCCGGAGACCTTCTGGCCGTCCTTGAGCTCGACCTTGATGGTCTGCTCGTCGCCGGTGGTCAGCTTGGCCTGCTGGACCCGGTTGTCATTGATCGCTGCTACGACCTGGCCTGTGTCAACCGTCTTGTAGCCGCCGGACGAGCCGACGACCTGCATCAACACGACCACGGCAAGGACGGCCAGCACGATCCACATGACCGGCCCACGGAAGTATCGCTTCACGTCCATCCATACGGAGCGATGACGCCCCGTCCCTCCTGCCATAGTGAGTTTGATAAGACAGTTCTTCTGACGGTACCCCAGCATCGTGGCGAGAAGCCGCACGGGAGAGCTGGCGTTCCCGTCTGCATGCTCCAACGGCTCCGGGGCCGCCGGGGTTCCCGATCACCGTACGGGCTGCGCCCTTATGGGTCAGCCGCCGTAGACGTGGGGGGCGAGCGTACCGACGAACGGCAGGTTGCGGTACTTCTCGGCGTAGTCGAGGCCGTAGCCGACGACGAACTCGTTGGGGATGTCGAAGCCGACCCACTCCACGTCGATGGCGACCTTCGCGGCGTCCGGCTTGCGCAGCAGCGTGCAGACCTTGAGGGAGGCCGGCTCGCGCGAGCCCAGGTTGGACAGCAGCCACGACAGGGTCAGGCCGGAGTCGATGATGTCCTCGACGATCAGGACGTGGCGGCCCTTGATGTCGGTGTCGAGGTCCTTGAGGATCCGCACCACGCCGGAGGACTGGGTGCCCGCGCCGTAGGAGGACACGGCCATCCAGTCCATGGTGAGCGGGGTGGACAGCGCCCTTGCCAGGTCGGCCATGACCATGACCGCGCCCTTGAGGACGCCGACGATCAGCAGGTCCTTGCCCGCGTACTCCGCGTCGATCTTCGCGGCCAGCTCGGTCAGCTTGGCGTCGATCTCTTCCTTGGTGATGAGCACCTGCTGGAGGTCGGCACCCATGTCTTTCGCGTCCACCCGCATCACTTTCGGTCGGTCGTCCCGCATTGACGGCTCGCGGCTGCTGTGGGTCTCCCGGCGGGGAGACCTGCCGGGAGCCTCCCCGGAGGGGAGACCGGCGCCTCCCCCGGGGGGAAGGTTTCAGCCTTGCCGAATCACCAGTCTGCCACCCTGCCGCCGGGCGACGACTTTGCCCGGGAGGTTGATGGCTCCCTGGCCCCGCCAGCCGGTGATCAGCCGGTCCACTTCCTCGATGTGGCGGGCGAACAGGGATCCGGCCGGCGCCCCGGCGTCGATGGCGGCGCGGCGCAGCACCCGGCGGCGCACGGCGGGCGGCAGGTCGTGCAGCTTGGCGCACTCCAGGCAGCCCGCTTCGTCGCGGGCGACGGCCTCGGCCTGGCCGGCCCAGGCGTCGAGCGCGTCGGCGTCGTCGCGGGAGAGCTGGGCGGTGCGGGCCAGGGCCTCGACGACGCCCTTGCCGAGGGCCTTCTCCAGGGCGGGCAGTCCCTCGTGGCGCAGCCGGGAGCGGGTGTAGGCGGGGTCGGTGTTGTGCGGGTCGTCCCAGACGGGCAGCGACTGGACCATGCAGGCCCTGCGGGCGGTCTGCCGGTCGATGTGCAGGAACGGGCGCCGGTAGCGGCCGCCGGCCCCCGAGACCGCGGCCATGCCGGACAGGGAGCGGATGCCGGAGCCGCGGGCGAGGCCGAGCAGGACCGTCTCGGCCTGGTCGTCGCGGGTGTGGCCGAGCAGGACGGCGTGGGCGCCGTGGCGGTCGGCCGCGGCGTCCAGGGCGGCGTAGCGCGCGTCGCGGGCGGCGGCCTCGGGGCCGCCGTCGCGGCCGACGGTGACGGCGACGGCGTCGACCGGGTCGAGGCCGAGTTCGCGCAGCCGCTGGGCGACCTCGGCGGCGCGCAGGTCGGAGCCGGGCTGGAGGCCGTGGTCGACGGTGACGCCGCCGGCGCGGATGCCGAGCTTGGGCGCCTCGAAGGCGAGGGCGGAGGCGAGCGCCATGGAGTCGGCGCCGCCGGAGCAGGCGACGAGCACGAGCGGCGCGGGCGTACGGGCGGCGTTCGCGCCGTGCGGGGCGCGCGGCGCGCGGGGTGTCCGGCTGGGGGTGGGCACGCCGGGCGCGGGGCGCTCGGGCAGCTGTGCGGGGCGCGGGGCGGGCGCGGTGTGCTGCGGCTGTCCGCCGTACGCCGCCTGCGCCGCGTGCGCGGTCTGGAGTTCGGGGCGGGGCGGCCCGGCGGGGGGCGGGGCCGGGGACTGCTCGTCGAGGATGTCGTTCAGGACGCGGCGGACCGCCAGGCGTATCGCCGCGACCGCAGGATGGGGACCCATGTCCGGTTCCCTTCACGGAGTTTTCGGGGGTGAGCCCGAGCAGGTCACTCAGAGTGTGTCGATGGTGACAGAAACGGGCCGTTCCCCGAGCATCGCACGCCTACCCATCGCTCACGGTCCCTCGGACGGGTGATTGGAGGGGCGTTCGTCTGCCGTCGGCCGGATCCGGTTCACCCCGTCCGCGGCCGGTTCACGACTCGGCCTTGCGGTGCACCCGCGCCACCCAGTCCGCCGGTTCGGCGATCTCCGCCTTGGTGGGAAGAGTGTTGGGGGAGGTCCAGACGCGGTTGAAGCCGTCCATGCCGACCTGGTCGACGACCGCGCGGACGAACCGCTCGCCGTCCCGGTACTGGCGCAGTTTGGCATCCAGGCCGAGCAGCTTGCGCAGCGCCGAGTCGAGCCGGGAGGCGCCCTTCGCGCGGCGCTGCTGGAACTTCTCGCGGATCTCGGCGACGCTCGGCACGACCTCGGGGCCCACCCCGTCCATCACATAGTCGGCGTGGCCCTCCAGGAGGGACATCACGGCGGTGAGCCGGGCGAGGATCTCGCGCTGCGAGGGGGTCTGGACCAGTTCGACCAGGGAGCGCCCGCCGTCGTCCTCCTCGCCCTCGGGGCGGCCGCCGACGAGCGACTGCGCGGCGTCCCGGATCCGTTCGAGGAACGCGGTGGGGTCGACGTCGGTCTCGGACAGGAACGACTGGATTTCACCCTCCAGGTGGTCGCGCAGCCAGGGCACCGCGGTGAACTGCGTGCGGTGCGTCTCCTCGTGCAGGCAGACCCAGAGGCGGAAGTCGTGCGGCTCCACGTCGAGTTCGCGTTCGACGTGGACGATGTTCGGGGCGACCAGGAGGAGCCGTCCGCCGCCGTCGGCACCCCCGGGCAGGTCGCGGACGGCCGGGGCGAAGGTCTCGTACTGGCCGAGCACGCGGGAGGCGAGGAACGACAGCAGCATGCCCAGTTCGACGCCGGTGACCTTGCCGCCGACGGCGCCGAGGACGGCGGCGCCGGGGTTGCTGCCGCGCCGCTCCTGCATCTTGTCCAGCAGCGGCCTGAGCAGTTCGCGGAAGCCGGCTACGTTGGCCCGGATCCAGCCGGGGCGGTCGACGACCAGGACCGGGGTGTCGTGGGTCTCCTCGGTGCCCAGCCGGGTGAAGGCCCGCACGTGCTCCTCGGAGACCTTGGCGTGCCGGCGCAGCTCCGCGACCACCGCGCGGGCGTCGTCGCGGCTCACCTCGGGGCCCGGCCGGACCAGCCTGGTCGCGGTCGCCACCGCGAGATTCCAGTCGACCATCCCGGGACTTGCGGCACCACCGATGCTCGTCATGTGTCAACGGTACGTGAGCGCCGCCACTCAGGGCAGGGCGGCGGACGGCACCGGGTGCCGGAGCACGCCCCCGGGCCACCGCGTCCAGAGGCCGTCCAGGGTCCGCGCGGGATCCCGGCGGGCGTCCCGGACGTACGGGGTTCAGCCGCAGGCCGCCGGGGGCGCCGCGTCATAGCCGCCCAGGGCCGGGCCGGCGCCGTCACCGGGAGGCAGGGCGACAGACGCCTCTCCGGTACCGGCGCCCGGCCCCGGGCCGTGGCGTCCGGAGTCCGCCCCGGGGGCCGCCCGGAGGCCGCCCCGGAACCGCGCGAGGCCCCGGCGGGCGTCCCGGACGGCGGGGCTCAGCCGCAGCCGCAGGCCGCCAGGGTCGTCGCTGCATGGTCCAGGGCCGCCTGGGCGGCCTGCGGGTCGGTGGTGCCCTCGGCGAGGAAGGCGAAGGCCAGCAGCCGGCCGTCGCGGTCGACGGCCGTGCCCGCCAGCGTGTTCACACCGGTCAGGGTGCCGGTCTTGGCCCGGACGATCCCGGCGGCGCCGTCGCCGGTGTAGCGGTCGGCGAGGGTGCCCGTGAACCCGGCGACCGGCAGTCCGGTGAGGACCGGCCGCAGCCCGGGACGGGCGGGGTCGGCGGCGGTGCGCAGCAGGGCGGTGAGCAGGTTCGCGGTGAGCCGGTCGGCGCGGTCCAGGCCGCTGCCGTCGTGGAAGGCGGTGCCGGCCAGGGGCAGGCCGAGCGCCTTCAGCCGGGCGGCGACGGCACGGGCGCCGCCCGCGAAGTCGGCCCGTTGGCCGGAGGCCCTGGCCGTCTGCCGGGCGAGCGCCTCGGCGATGTCGTTGTCGCTGTTGGTGAGCATGCGTTCGACCACGTCGGACAGCGGGGGCGAGGACACGGTCGCGAGGGTCTGCGCGCGTCCGGTCGCCTTGGAGGGTCCGGGGGCGGTGGTCCGGACGCCGTGTTCGTTCAGGAAGCGGCCGAAGGCGCGGGCGGCCTCGGCGGCCGGGTCGGCGACGCGGTCGGCGGGGCCGCTGGCGGAGTCGTCGGTACGGCCCTCGTCGGCCATGAGCGCGCTGACCCGGGCCAGGTTCTCGTTCACGCCGATGGGGTGCAGGTCGGCGCCGGCGTACAGGGTGGTGTCGTACGACAGGGTCACCTGGTGCACCCCGCGCCCGGCCAGGGCGGTGGCCGTGGCGTCGGCGAGGGCGCGCAGGCTGGCGGCGCCCTTGGCGTCCTTGCGGGCGGTGAGGGTGGGGTCGCCGCCGCCGACGAGGACGAGTTCCCCGGTGTCGGGCTCCAGGGCGGCGCGGGTGGTGAGGCGGTGGTCGGGGCCGAGGGCGGACAGGGCGGCGACGGCGGTGGCGATCTTGGTGGTGGAGGCGGGGGTGAGGCCGTTTCCGGCGCCCTGCCCGTAGAGCTGCCGGCCGGTGGTGATGTCGACGACGGCGGCGGAGCGGCCGGTGCCGAGCGCCGGGTTCTCCAGGAGCGGATCGAGGACGGGGGCGAGGGCCGGTCCCTCGGCCGCCGGCCGGACGGCGCCGCCGGTGCCGCCGAGGCCCGCGAGGACGGCGGCTGCGCTGGGCGCGGCCCGCGGGGTGGCCGCCGCCGCGCCGCCGGGGCGCGCACCCCGGGACATATCGGAACCGCGGCCGTGATCTGCGCCACCCGCGTGCTTCAGGGCCGCGGCCCGATCCCGCTCGGCCGTACGCTGACCGGTGGAGTCCCAGGGACCGGCGGCAGTCACCACACCCGCGGCCAGCGCCAGCCCGGCGGTGGTCGCACCGGCGGTGTACCGCCACGTCCTGGGCCGCCCCTGCCGTGGCCCGGTGGCCTGCGCGAACCGTGCGATCCACGGCCGCGTGGTCCGCGCGGCCGTGGCCAGGACCGGCCCCGTGGACCGTGCGACCCGCGCGAGGCGCGGCCGCAGGGACCGCGTCAGGCGTGCCAGCCGCTCTTCCGCGGCCTGCCAGCCCCTCAGCTCCGGCACGACCACCAGCCCCTTTCGCGATCACACACCTGCGTGAGGGACACTTAATCACCAGAACTATGTGCTGATCATGGAGGAGCCACCGGTGGAGTTCGACGTCACGATCGAGATTCCGAAGGGTTCGCGGAACAAGTACGAGGTGGACCACGAGACCGGTCGTATCCGCCTGGACCGTCGACTCTTCACTTCGACCAGCTACCCGGCGGACTACGGCTTCGTCGAGGACACCCTCGGCGAGGACGGCGACCCGCTGGACGCGCTGGTCATCCTGGACGAGCCGACCTTCCCCGGCTGTCTGATCAAGTGCCGCGCGATCGGCATGTTCCGGATGACGGACGAGGCCGGCGGCGACGACAAGCTGCTGTGCGTGCCGGCGTCCGACCCGCGCGTGGAGCACCTGCGGGACATCCACCACGTGTCGGAGTTCGACCGCCTGGAGATCCAGCACTTCTTCGAGGTCTACAAGGACCTGGAGCCGGGCAAGTCGGTCGAGGGCGCCAACTGGGTGGGCCGCGCCGACGCCGAGGCGGAGATCGAGCGCTCCCGCAAGCGTTTCGAGGAGCACGGCGGTCACTGACCGCACCACGCCCAGGGGCCGCGTCCACCTCGCCAGAGGTGACGCGGCCTTCGGCATACGTGCGCGGGTACCCGCGCATACTGAGGCTTACGGAAGGTGTCGTTCAGGGAGCGTTGCCCAGTGACGGACGCGGAGGACCGCAAACCGCAGTCGGACGAGGCGAGGAGTGACTTCGTGTCCCCCGCCGCGCGTCCCGCGCAGGCGTCGGTGACGCAGACGACGCAGCTGATTCCGGTGGTCCGGGCGGCCCCGGTGACCGCTGTGACGCCGGTCGACAACGAGTCGTCGACGACGTCCGAGTTCGCGCTCCCGCAGGGGCTGGCCGCGCCCCGGACTGGCGGCGAGTCCGAGACGACCTCGGAGTTCGCCCTGCCGGACGGCCTGGCGGCGCCCGAGGCACCGGCCGCCGAGTCCGAGGGCTCCGCGTTCAGCACCCCGCGCACCTACAACGCGCGCGAGGCGCCGTACACCTTCACACCGCCCCGGGGCACCCCGGCGGTCAGTCTGACCAAGGACGCCCCCTGGCAGGACCGGATGCGCACGATGCTGCGCATGTCGGTGACCGAGCGGCCCGCGCTGGAGCAGGTGCACAAGGCGGAGGAGGGCGGCCCGGCCGTCCCGCGCGTCCTCGACCTGTCCCTGCGTATCGGCGAACTGCTGCTCGCCGGCGGTGAGGGCGCCGAGGACGTGGAGACGGCGATGTTCGCGGTCTGCCGCTCCTACGGCCTGGACCGCTGCGAGCCGAACGTCACCTTCACCCTGTTGTCCATCTCCTACCAGCCGTCCCTGGTGGACGACCCGGTGTCGGCCTCCCGCGTGGTGCGCCGCCGCGGCACGGACTACACCCGGCTCGCGGCCGTCTTCCAGCTCGTCGACGACCTCAGCGACCCCGAGACCCATGTCTCGCTGGAGGAGGCCTACCGGCGCCTCGCGGAGATCCGCCGCAACCGGCACCCCTACCCCGGCTGGGCGCTGACCGGGGCCGCCGGGCTGCTGGCGGGCGCGGCCTCGGTGCTCGTCGGCGGTGGTCCGCTGGTCTTCGTGGCGGCCGCGCTCGGCGCGATGCTCGGCGACCGGCTGGCCTGGCTGTGCGCCGGGCGCGGGCTGCCGGAGTTCTACCAGTTCACGGTCGCCGCGATGCCGCCGGCCGCGATCGGCGTCGCGCTCACGGTGGCGGACGTGGACGTGAAGGCGTCCGCGGTCATCACCGGTGGCCTGTTCGCGCTGCTGCCGGGGCGGGCGCTGGTGGCGGGTGTGCAGGACGGGCTGACCGGCTTCTACATCACCGCCTCCGCCCGGCTGCTGGAGGTCATGTACTTCTTCGTCGGCATCGTCACCGGTGTGCTGCTGGTCCTGTACTTCGGGGTGAAGCTGGGCGCCCAGCTCAACCCGGACGCGGCGCTGGTGGGCAGCCAGCGGCCGGTGCTCCAGATCGTCGCGTCGATGCTGCTGTCGCTCACCTTCGCCGTGCTGCTCCAGCAGGAACGGTCCACCGTCCTGTGGGTGA
Organism: Streptomyces sp. SAT1; assembly: GCF_001654495.1. GTDB lineage: Bacteria > Actinomycetota > Actinomycetes > Streptomycetales > Streptomycetaceae > Streptomyces > Streptomyces andamanensis. The sequence continues at coordinate 4,029,079 of NZ_CP015849.1, read as the reverse complement.
CGCTGAACGGCGGGGTGGCCTGGGTGGTGTACGGCGCGATGCACAACGTGGGCGGTATCTCGCCGGTGGCCTCCACGGCGGCGGCCGCGGGCCTGGTGGGACTGTTCGGGCAGCTGCTGTCCCGCTACCGCTTCGCCTCCGCGCTGCCGTACACCACGGCCGCGATCGGGCCGCTGCTGCCCGGTTCCGCCACGTACTTCGGACTGCTGTCGATCGCCCAGAGCCATGTCGACAAGGGGCTCGTCTCCCTGGCCAAGGCAGTCTCGCTCGCCATGGCCATCGCCATCGGGGTGAACCTCGGCTCCGAGATCTCCCGGCTCTTCCTGCGGCTGCCGGGGGCGGGCAGCGCCGCGGGCCGCCGGGCGGCCAAGCGGACCAGGGGCTTCTGAGCCGGGCCGCGCGTCGGCTCAGGGGGCGCGGTAGTAGCCCTGGTCCTGGTCGTACGGGTACTGCCGCTGGTCGTACTGCTGCGGGTCGTACTGCTGCTGCTCCTGCTGGTCGCCGTAGGGCTGGGGCTGCTGGGGGTGCTGCGGCTGCTGGGGCTGCTGGGGCTGCTGGGGCTGCTGGGGCTGCTGGGGGTGACCGTAGGGCTGCTGGTGCTGGTGGGGCGGCTGCTGGTGCTGCTGCGGGTACGCGCCGCCGGGGTGCTGCTGCCCCTGGCCGTAGCCGTACGGCTGCTGGGGCTGCTGCGGCGGCTGAGGCTGGTGCTGCTGCGCGTGCTGCCGGCGGGGTCGCTGCTGCTCGTACGGCGGTTCGATGCGGCGGAGCTGGGTGGTCGCGTCGTCCAGGACCGGCTGCTGGAACTGCTGCCCGTACGGATGGGGCTGCTGGGACTGCCGCGCGTACTGCTGCTGGTGGGCGGCGACGGGCTCGGGGGCCGCGGCGGCGGGCTGCGGCTCGTTCTTCGCCTTGGCACGGGCGCGCAGGAACTCGATGGCGATCGGGACGACCGAGACGAGGACGATCAGGATGAGGATCGCCTCGATGTTCTCCTTCACGAAGTCGATCTTGCCGAGCCAGGAGCCGAGCAGGGTGACGCCCGCGCCCCACAGCACGCCGCCGATGACGTTGAAGGTGACGAACGAGCGGTACCGCATGCCGCTGACGCCCGCGATGATCGGCGTGAACGTCCGCACGACCGGCACGAAGCGGGCCAGGACCAGGGACTTCGGGCCGTACTTCTCGAAGAACTCGTGCGCCTTGACGACGTTCTCCTGTTTGAACAGGCGGGAGTCGGGGCGGTTGAACAGGGACGGGCCGACCTTCTTGCCGAACATGTAGCCCGCCTGGTCGCCGAGGACGGCCGCGAGGCAGATCAGCGCGACGGCCGCCCACAGCGGGAAGTCCAGCTGGTGCGAGGTGATCAGCAGACCACAGGTGAACAGCAGCGAGTCACCCGGCAGGAAGAAGCCGATGAGCAGGCCCGACTCGGCGAAGACGACCAGCAGCAGCCCCCAGATGCCGTAGGTGTCCAGCAGGTAGTTCGGATCCAGCCAGCTCGGGCCGAGGGCAAGCGTCGTCACGGTTCCGGGCTCCTGAGGGGGTGAGGACGGTCGGCGGCGGGTCGGCCTCCGGGTACTGCCGCACAAAGTATCAACGGATGGTGTACGCCCCGGGTTCCGCAGGATCCCGCGAGCAGCCCCCGGCGGGCCCGGACCCGCCGCCCCGGGACACGTACGTAAGGGGCACCCGCCATGGGCGGACGCCCCTTACCGTCGGCCCTCGTCCGATCCCTCGCCCGGCCCTCGGGCCACCGCCCTCGTGACCGTCAGCCCTCGTGGCGGGCCGCGTTCGCGAGGATCGCCTCCTTGAGGTGCTCGGCGAGCCCCGGCCGCATCGCGTCGTAGTACGCCTTGAAGCGCTCGTCGGCGACGTACATCTCCCCCAGGCACCGGTGCATCTCGTACGGGCAGGTGAAGAACCACGTTCCGATGTGCCGCCGGTGCGCCTCCGCCAGGTCCATGGCCGCCGGGCCGGCCGCCGGCTCCCCGGCCGCCATCAGCGCGGTGTACCGCTCCTCCCAGGCGTCCGCCTCGGCCTTGATCCGCTTCCAGTCCTCCTTGGTGTAGCGGGCCGCGCGGCGCTGCGACTCGGCGTACGCCTCGGTGCCGCCCCAGCGCTGCTCGGCCTCCTCCGCGTACTGCTCGGGGTCCTTGTCCCCGAACACCTCGAAGCGTTCCTCGGGTGTGAGGTCGATTCCCATCCTGCGTGCCTCCATGGCCTGCTCCACGGCCGCGGCCATCCTCTGCAGCTTGTCGATCCGGGCGGTCAGCAGCTCGTACTGGCGGCGCAGATGCGCGCGCGGGTCCGCGTCCGGGTCGTCGAGCAGGGCCGCGACCTCGTCGAGCGGGAAGCCGAGCTCCCGGTAGAACAGGATCCGCTGCAGCCGGTCGAGGTCGGCGTCGTCGTAGCGCCGGTGCCCCGCGTGGCTGCGCCCGCCCGGGACGAGCAGGCCGATGTCGTCGTAGTGGTGCAGGGTGCGCACCGTCACTCCGGCGAAACCGGCGACCTGACCCACGGTGTAGCCCACTTCCGCTCCCTTCTCGGTACGCGCTCCACAGTGCGGCCTCACGCCACGTGAGGTGCAAGCCCGCGACGGCCGCCGGACGCGGTGCGCGCGTTCCTCCGGTTTCCTCCGGATACGCCCGCTTATCGTGTGCCCGTGGTCCAGGACACCGAGCGGCAGCCGGCCGCCGCCCCGGCCGTACCGTCGGCACCGGCCCGCGCGCTGCTGCCCCTGATCCTGCCCGCCCTCGTCGCCGGGATCGGGTGCAGTCTGCTCTTCCTGCTGGTGAGCGGGGTGGCGGAGCGATTGCAGGGCGCCCTGTGGGAGGACCTGCCGGACGCGCTCGGCATCGGCCGGTACTCGGCGGTGTGGATGCTGGTCGTGCTCACCGCGACCGGTGTCCTGGTCGGGCTGGTGGTGTGGAAGGTGCCGGGGCACGCGGGCCCCGATCCGGCCACGCTGGGCCTGTCGGCCGCCCCGGTGGCGCCGGGCGTCCTGCCGGGTCTGCTGCTGGCGACGATGCTGATGCTGGCCGGCGGGCCGAGCCTCGGCCCGGAGAACCCGATCATCGCGGCGAACGTGGCCCTGGCGTTCTGGCTGGGCCGCAGACTGCTGCCCCGGCTGCCGCAGGCGCTGTGGCCCGCGCTGGCCGAGGCGGCGACCATCGGCGCGCTGTTCGGGACCGCGGTGGCCGCCGCGCTGGTCATCTCCGAGGCACTGGCCGGGCGGCCGATGCGCGGGGCTCTGTGGGACACCCTGTTCGCGCCGCTGGCCGCGGGCGCCGCCGGTGCGATGACCACGACGCTGGTCGCCCACCCCACCTTCGACCTCGGGCTGCCGCCGCTCGGCCGCCCGCACGCGGGCGAGGTGCTCGCCGCGCTCGTGATCTCCTCGGCGGCGGCCCTGCTCGGCCTCGCCGCCGTGTACGCCTTCCCCTACGTCCACCGGGTCTTCGCCCGGCTCGGGCATCCGATGATCGCCCTGCCGGCCGGCGGGCTGGTGCTGGGCCTGCTGGGCGTGCTGGGCGGCCCTCTGACGCTGTTCAAGGGGCTCTCGGAGGTCGCGGAGCTCGCCCGCGCTCCCGGCGACCGGGCGGCGGGGCAGTTCGCGACGATGGCCGTGGTGAAGCTGGCGGCGCTGCTCGTCGCCGCGTCCTGCGGTTTCCGCGGCGGCCGGATCTTCCCGTCCGTCTTCATCGGCGCCGCGCTCGGGCTCACCGCGCACGCCCTGGTGCCCTCGGTGCCGCCCGCGCTCGGTGTCGCGGCGGGCGTGCTCGGCATGCTGCTGGCGGTGACCCGGCAGGGCTGGGTGAGCCTGTTCACGGCCGCCGTCCTCGTCTCCTCGCCGACGCTGCTGTCCCTGCTCTGCCTCGCCTCGCTGCCCGCGTGGCTGCTGGTGACCGGCCGCCCGCAGATGCAGTTGCGCGCGGACGGGACGGCGGCCCGCTGACCACCGTCCCGCACCGTCTCCGCGGCCGCCCGGCGGCTCAGCGGCTCAGGCCCCGGAAGCGGCGCAGCGCCAGCGGGAGGAACACCGCGAGCAGCCCGAGCGGCCACAGGACGGCCGGGAGCACGTGCCCGGACTCGCCGCCCGGTCCGCCGACGAGGTCCCGTACCGCCGTCGCCGTGTGGGACATCGGGTTCCACCGCACGAGCGCGCCCAGCCAGCCGGGCATCGAGTCCGGGGCGGCGAACGCGTTGGACAGGAAGCCCACCGGCCACACCAGGATCTGCACCGCCTGGACCAGTTCGGGGCGCCCCGCCAGCAGCGCCAGGTGGATGCCGGCCCACAGCATGGCGAAGCGGAACAGCAGCAGGAGCCCCAGGGCGCCCAGCAGACCGCCGGGTCCGCCGTGCGCGCGCCAGCCGAGCGCGTGCCCGACGCCCACGAGGACGAACAGGACCAGCGCCGACTGGAGCATGTCGGCGGTCGAACGGCCCACCAGCACCGCGCCGTCGGCCATCGGCATCGCGCGGAACCGGTCGATGACCCCCTTGTTCAGGTCCTGGGTGACGGCGAGCATCGTGCCTTCCAGGCCGAAGGCCATGGTGAGGGCGAGCATGCCGGGGACCAGGTAGTCGACGTAGTCGCCGCGCACGCCCCGCCCGCCGCCGACCAGGTAGCCGAACATCAGCAGCAGCATCACGGGGAAGACCAGGGCGACGGCCACCTGGACGGGCCGCCGCGCCCAGCGGGCCAGTTCGCGCCGGGTCATCGTCCAGGAGTCGGACAGCGCGCGGACGCTCGGGCGGATGTTCGCACTCAGGCCCGTGCTCGGGCTCGTGCTAGGGCTCGGGACCGTGCTCACGCGGGCTCCTCCACTCGATGGTCCCCTCCGGTGAGGCGCAGGAACACCTCGTCCAGCGTCGGGCGGCGCAGAGCCACGTCCTCCGCCTCCGCACCGGCCTCCTCAAGAGCCCGTACGACGGCGGACAGCGCGGCCATGCGGTCGGTGACCGGGGCGCTGAGCAGCCGCCGGTCGGGGTCGGCGGACACGCCCGTCAGCGGCAGCAGGGCGGCGACGGCCGCCAGCCGGCGCGCGTCGCGCAGCACCACGTCCACGCGGTCGCCGCCCGCGAGCGCCTTCAGCTCGCCTGCGGTGCCGTCGGCGATCACCCGGCCCGCGTCGACGACCGAGATGCGGTCGGCGAGCTGATCGGCCTCCTCCAGGTACTGGGTGGTCAGCAGGACGGTCGTACCGCCGCCGACCAGGGAGCGGACCGCCGACCACACCTCGGCGCGGCCCCGCGGGTCCAGGCCGGTGGTCGGCTCGTCCAGGAAGAGCACCTCCGGCTCGGTGATCAGGGAGGCCGCCAGGTCGAGGCGGCGCCGCATGCCGCCGCTGTAGGCGCTCACCGGCCTGCGTCCGGTGCCGGTCAGGCCGAAGCGCTCCAGGAGTTCACCGGCACGCGCGCGTGCCCCGCGGGCGCCCAGGTGGTGCAGGCGCCCGAACAGCTCCAGGTTCTCCCGGCCGCCCAGTTCCTCGTCGAGCGCCGCGTGCTGGCCGAGCAGCCCGATGCGCAGGCGTACGGCGTAGGCGTCGGTCACCACGTCGTACCCGGCCACCGTGATCCGGCCCGCGTCAGGCCGCAGCAGCGTGGCCAGGATCCGGACCAGGGTGGTCTTGCCCGCGCCGTTCGGCCCGAGCACCGCGTGGACGGTGCCCCGGTCCACCCTCAGACGGAGCCCGTCCAGCGCGTACGCCCCTCCTCTGCCGCCGTACTTCTTGCGTACCCCTTCGACGGTGATCGCCGCCTCGGCCATCGGCCGCTCCCCTCACTAGCCAAATTTGACTACTGACCCCTGCCTGAGGAAGGTAGCGCCGCCGAGGCGGTTGGTCAAACTTGATTAGTCGAACTCCCCGTCCGGCCCGCCGACGGCTTCACCCGGCCGTCCCGGCCGTCCGGTCCCGAAGGGGTTCTCCTGGCCGTCCGCCAGGACGCCGCGGAACGGCTCGCCCTCCCCCGCGAAGGTGTACGCCCCGCCGCGCACGCGCTCGATGAGGCCGCGCGTCCACTCGGCGCCCGAGTCGGCGGAGTGCACCCAGAAGTTCATGATCTCGCCGATGTGCCCGAGCTGGCCTGGGCCTTCCTCGGGGGTGTAGTACTCGGTGACCGACCTGCGCCACTCCTCGATGCTGCGCACCCGCTTCTCCAGCAGGCCGAGGACCTCCGCGCGCTCCAGGTCGACCATGAAGCCGAGCGCGGCGGTGAGCATGTCGGGGCGCTGGTCGTAGGCGGTGAGGTACTCGCGCAGCAGCGTGAGGTACTCCTCGGTGCCCAGCTCCGTGATCTCGTACTCGACGCGCGGCGGGCCGCCCGCCGTGGACGGCGCGATCTCGTGCGCGAGCAGCAGTCCCTGCTTCGCCATCTGCTTCAGGGCGTGGTAGATCGAGCCCGGCTTGGCGTTGGACCACTCATGGGCGCCCCAGTACTCCAGGTCGTTGCGCACCTGGTAGCCGTGGGCCCGCCCGTGCTGGCGGACGGCGCCCAGCACCAGGAGACGGATCGCTGACATGCGGTCCAGGTTATGGCCGCCGCCCCGCCCGGCCGCGCGAGGGCCGGGCGGACGGCGGCGGGACGGACGAAGAGCGGGGAGGACGGCGGGCGAGGAGGACGGCGGGCGGAGCGGGCCGGTCCCGTCAGGCGTCAGCCGGTCAGCCGGTCGCCCGTCAGAACGGGAAGCCGCTGCGGCCGTGCTGGACCGAGATCCACTTCACCGTGGTGAAGGCGTCCACGGTCGTCTCGCCGTTGAGCCGGCCGATGCCGGAGTGCTTCTCGCCGCCGAAGGGGACCAGCGGCTCGTCGTGGACGGTGCCGTCGTTCACATGGAACATGCCGGTGTCGATCCGCTTGGCGAAGGCCACACCGCGCTCGATGTCCGCCGTGTGCACGGCGCCGCTGAGGCCGTACGGGGTGTCGTTGACGATCCGGACCGCCTCCTCCTCGCCGTCGAAGGGGATGAGGAAGGCGACCGGCCCGAAGACCTCCTGCTGGAGCAGCGCGGAGTCGGCGGGCACCCCGGTCAGGACGGAGGGGGCGACCAGGTTGTCCCGGGTGGTGCCGTGGACCAGCGCCGTCGCGCCCTCGGCGATGGCCTGCTCCACGGTGCCGGACACCGCGTTCGCCTGCGCCGAGTTGATCACCGGGCCGATGACCGTTCCCGGGTCGCGCGGGTCGCCGACCTTCAGCGACTTCACCTTGGCGACGAACTTCCCGGTGAACTCCTCGGCGACCGAACGGTCCACGAGGACCCGGTTCGCCGCCATGCAGACCTGGCCCTGGTGGACGTAGCGGCTGAAGACGGCCGCGTCGACCGCGTAGTCGAGGTCGGCGTCGTCCAGGACCACGATCGCGCTGTTGCCGCCCAGTTCGAGCACGGAGCGCTTGAAGTTCGCGGCGCACACGGTGGCCACGTGCCGGCCGACCTTGTCGGAGCCGGTGAAGGAGATCACCTTCGGGACCGGGTGCTCGATGAACGCGTCACCGATCTCGGCGATGTCCGTGACGACGACGTTGAGCAGACCGCCGGGCAGACCCGCGTCCTCGAAGATCTTCGCGACCAGGGTGCCGCCGGCGATGGGCGTGTTCTGGTGCGGCTTGAGCACCACGGCGTTGCCGAGCGCGAGCGCCGGGGCGACCGACTTGACCGACAGCAGGAACGGGAAGTTGAAGGGGCTGATGACGCCGACGACGCCGACCGGGACGCGGTAGACGCGGTTCTCCTTGCCGTCGGACGGCGACGGCAGGATCCTGCCCTCGGGGGCCAGCGCCAGATGGACCGACTCGCGGAGGAACTCCTTGACGAGGTGCAGCTCGAAGGCGGCCTTGAGGTGCGTACCGCCCAGCTCGGCGATGATCACCTCGGTGATCTCCCGCTCGCGCTCCTCGACCAGGCGCAGCGCCTTCTCGAAGACCAGCCGGCGCGCGTAGGGGTTGGTCGCGGCCCACTGCTTCTGGGCACGGGCCGCCGCGCGGTAGGCCGCGTCGACCTCGTCGACGGTGGCTATCGTGATCGAGGCCAGCTTCTCGTCGTCGTACGGATTGAAGTCGATGATGTCCCAGGAGCCACTGCCCTGGCGCCACTCGCCGTCGATGTACTGCCGTGCCAGGTCGGTGAAGTAGGACGACATGTGACCCCTCGAATCCCAGGCTCTCGCTGTCTGATCGAACGTCATCGTACGCGCGGGCGGGGCGAGTTGGGGACGAACCGGGACGGCTCAGGAGAGCTGGAGCAGGCCCCGCAGCACATCGCGGCTCTCGTCCGGGCCGGGGCTGTCGTGCTGGAGCTCCTTGAGCGCCCGCTCGTACTGGGCGACGTCCTCGCGCTTGTCCAGGTAGAGGGCGCTGGTGAGCTGCTCCAGATAGACGACGTCCGACAGATCGGACTCGGGGAAGCTGAGGATGGTGAAGGCACCGGACTCACCGGCGTGCCCACCGAAGCTGAACGGCATGACCTGGAGCCGTACGTTGGGCCGCTCGGAGAACTCGATCAGGTGCTGCAACTGGCCGCGCATGACCGCGCGGTCGCCGTAGGGGCGGCGCAGGGCGGCCTCGTCCAGGACGATGTGCAGCTCCGGCGCGTTCTCGGAGACGAGGTACTTCTGCCGCTCCAGGCGCAGCGCGACCCGGCGCTCCACGTCCGCCTCGCTCGCGCCCTGCATGCCGCGCCTCACCACCGCGCGGGCGTACGCCTCGGTCTGGAGCAGGCCGTGCACGAACTGCACCTCGTAGACGCGGATCAGCGACGCCGCGCCCTCCAGGCCCACATAGGTGGGGAACCAGCTGGGCAGGACGTCGGAGTAACTGTGCCACCAGCCCGCGACGTTGGCCTCTTTGGCGAGCGAGAGGAGCGAGGTGCGCTCGGCGCCGTCCGTGATGCCGTAGAGCGTCAGCAGGTCTTCCACGTCACGGGTCTTGAAGCTCACCCGGCCCAGCTCCATCCGGCTGATCTTCGACTCCGAGGCGCGGATCGAGTAGCCCGCCGCCTCCCGCGTGATCCCCCGTGCCTCCCGCAGCCGCCTGAGTTGCGAGCCGAGCAGCATGCGCCGCACCACCGATCCGGGCTCTCCCGCGCTCACGTTCGCCAGCCTCCCCAACCGTCTTCAAGAGCCGCAGTCTGCCACTAAAACACTTCGAGCAGTACTCGCATGATTACGGAAACGGAAAGAGATCGCAGAAAGCGCACAGCGAGAGGCGAGAAGAAGGCAATCGGCGGTCGAGAAGATGGCGGAAAAAATGGCCAGTAAGCGGTACGGGAGGGCCCAATTCGGTCACGTGCACGTGCATCTGCCCTTGCATCTGCTGTACGCATCCGAAACCATGGTCTCGCGCCACCGCTGCATCGCAATGACCAATGCATCGCAACGATCGCGATTTCCCGGGAGTGCCTCGCATGGGGACGAATGGATCGACCATGCTCCAGCCGTTACGGCAGGGCCTTCCGCCACTGGACCCCTCCGCCGTGTGCGATGCCGCCTCCTGCGCGCTGCCCGCCCGCTTCGAAGCCGTGCGCGAGGCACGGCAGTTCACCCGCGCCACGCTCGACCAGTGGGACCTGGGCGAGCGTTTCGACGACGTCTGCCTGGTCGTCTCCGAACTGGTCACCAACGCCCTCCGGCACGCGCTGCCGGACGCGCCGGGACCGCGCGCGTGCGACCACGGCCCGTCGGTGCGGCTGCACCTGATGCACTGGACCGAACGGCTGGTGTGCGCCGTGCGCGACCCGAGCCGGGAGAGTCCGGTGGCCCGCGAGAGCGACGACTTCTCCGCCGAGTCGGGCCGAGGGCTGTTCCTCGTCGACTCCTTCAGCGACGGCTGGGGCTGGCACCCGCTGGCCGGCACGCTGGGCGGCAAGGTCGTCTGGGCGCTGTTCCGGCTGGGGCCCGCCGTACCGGTCGCGCCGGTCGCGCCCGCCGTACCGTCGGCCCTCTGAGCTGCGGATCCGCGGCCCGGTCCGAGGAACCGCGGCGTTGTGCGATGCCGCGGTTCTACGCGCGTCACGAGGTCCGTGGCGGCCGGTCCGGCCTGCCGGGTGTCTGCCCCCGTGGTGTGGCGATTCGTTTCGTCAGCCGGCGATCAGATGGTCGAACTCGCCGTCCTTGATGCCCAGCAGCATGGCCTCTATCTCCGCGCGCGTGTAGACGAGCGCGGGACCGTCGGGGAAGCGGGAGTTCCGCACCGCCACGTCCCCGCCCGGCAGGCGCGCGAACTCCACGCACGAGCCCTGTGAGTTGCTGTGCCGGCTCTTCTGCCAGGCCACCCCTCGCAGCCGTTCGGCCGCCATGCCGTTGTACACGTCGCACTCCCCGTACACGCCCTCGACGTCGTGGTTCACAGGTCGCTCCCCGGTGGTGCACTGGCTGGTATGGCCATTGATGCATCGGTCAACTGATCCGGATCATAACCTTGTTCATGTGCAGGTGCATGAGCAGATGCACGTGCACGCGGAGTGGTGCGGCCGTTACAGCTTTGACGAGCGCTTTACCGAAGCTGATGCAGCGTTTGCCCCCGAAAGGACCGGGCATGCGCGTCCCGTGCCCTGTCCGTCCGCCGGGCGCGCCCGTACTCCGCGCCCGTACTGACACGTGCACTCCAGGAAAGACGCACGGGAGGCCCGCGGTGTTCCGTCTCCGCGCGGGGGTTGCGTGAACGTGACCCGATAGCCTGCCGGTGGTGCACCGGCCGCCGGTCGGAACACCGCCGCCAGGTTGGGGGAGCTCGGTGAACAGGACGGTCAAGACAGCCAGGACGGCCAAGACAGCCAGGACAGCCGCGTCGGCGAGCAGGACGGCCGTGGCGGTGCGGGTCGGTGCCGTCGCGCTGTTGGGCGCGTTCGTGCTGGGAGCTTGCAGCAGCGGGGGCGGGGACCAGGGCGGAGACTCGGGTGCCGGGGGTGCCGAGGGGGATGTCTCCGGTGGCGCCACGCCGTCGGCCACGGGCGGCGGGAGTACGGATGGCGGAGGTACGGGCGGTGGGGGCGCGGGTGCCACGGACGGTGCGCTGAACGGCAGTTGGCTCACCACCAGCGGCGGCAAGGCCGTGGTGCTCATCATCACCGGCCGTCAGGCGGCCCTGTTCTCCACCGACCGGACCACGTGCACCGGGACCGCGACCGGGCAGGCGGGCAAGGACGTGATCCGCCTGGACGCGTGCAAGGCGCGGTCGGCGGGCACGGTCGAGACCGTCAACAGGACCACGCTCCAGGTGACCTGGGAGGGTGGACTCGGCAAGGAGACCTACACCCGGGCCGAGGGCGGGGCGCTACCGTCGGGGCTGCCCACGGCGAGCAGCGGTTCCTGAGCGTCCGCGAGACCCACGGGGTCCCGCAAGGTCCGCGACGTCCGAGGCGGGTGGGGCGGGCAACCGCGCGGCCCGCTCGTACGTGATGATCGTCGAGCATCGTCACGACCCGAGGAAGCAGCACATGCGCGCCATTCCCCTCACCGTCACCGCCGTAGCCGCGGCCCTTCTCCTCGCCGCCTGCGACAGCGGCGGCAGCGGATCCGACAGCGACACGGGCAGCAAGAACACCGACAGTTCCGCCGGCTCCGCCGGTTCGGCCGGTCCCGCCGGTTCCGCCTGCCGTATCGGCGAGGTCGGACTCCAGGTCGGCCCCGCCAACGCCGCGCCCGCCGCCGGTGACACGGGCGACGTCCCGGTCACCCTCACCAACCGGGGTGCCCAGTGCACCCTGGACGGCTTCCCCACCGTCACCCTGGCCGCCGGAAGCACCTCGGCGACCGTGAAACCGGACGAGGCGGGCCAGCCGCAGAAGCTCACCCTCGCCAAGGGCGGCACCGCGTCCTTCACCCTGACCTATGTGCGGGGCAAGGAGGGCGACGGGAAGAGCCTCGCGGCGACCTCGCTGAAGATCGCCCTGCCCGGTGCGGCCGACGCCCTCGACTCCAAGTGGTCCTACGGCCCGGTGCAGGGCAAGAAGGACGCGAGCGAGCCGGACGCGTCGGTGACGGCCTTCCAGCAGGCGGGGGACTGACGAGCCGGGGCCGACGGGCGGAGGGCTGCGCGGAGGACCGCGCGGAGGGCGACCGGCGACGACCGAAGCCGGCCGTCCGGGTCTGGTCGGGCGGTCGGGCAGTCGGGCAGTCGGGCAGTCGGGCAGTCGGGCAGTCGGGCAGTCGGGTTCAGTCCAACCGGCGGCGGGATCTCATCTGCGCCCGGTCGGCCGCCTGCGCGCCCTCCGTCCAGCCCGCCTCGTCGCTCACCCCCCGCAGCCGGGTGGTGGTCGTCTCCGGGAACAACCGGTCCAGCCGGTCGCCCACCGCGACGTCCCGGCTCGCCAGGACCGGCAGCAGGTCCTCGGTGATCTGGGTCTCGGCGGCAGCGGCGAGGCGGGTGCCGATGCGATGGGCGTAGGCGGCCAGGAAGGACTGCCGGAAGGTCTTGGTCCGTTTGCGTCCGCCGGCCCGCTGCGCCGCCTCGGCCCTCGCCATGGCGGTCGTGGCCTGCACGAGGAGTGAGGTGTACAGCAGCTCCACCACCTCCAGTTCGGCCTCGAAGCCGACGACGGTCGAGAAGCCCAGGGGCTCGTTCCACACCGCGCGACAGCGGTTCGCGGTGGCGACGGCGTCCAGCAGTACGGCCTTGGCCTGCTCGTACGGCGGCTCGACACCGATCCGGCAGGCGCCGGGCGCGTCGGGCGCGGGAGCACGGGCGGCGAGCAGCGCCTCGTCGACGCTGTGCCGGGCCATCAGCTCCTGCGCCTTGGCGCTCAGCGCCTCCGCCTCCTCCGGGAACCCGGTCGCCTCGGCCTTGGCCAGCAGCGCGCGGATCCGGCCGAGCATCCGGGACTCGGCCCCCGGCGCCCCCGCCGGGGCGGGGCCGGCCGCCTCGTCCAGGTGCTCCAGCGCGGGCAGCCGCAGCAGCAGGCGGTACAGCTCCAGCACGGCGGTGGCGTACGAGAAGCGGTCGGTCCGGCCCGGCTCCGCGTGGGTCAGCTCGTCGAGCTGGGCGGTCCAGCGCCGCCCGCGCGGCCCGTCGTGCCGGGCCTGGGCCCGGATCAGCGAGGCGGCGAGGCGTACGTGCTCCTCACCCAGCTCACGCCCCACGATCCGCACCACGTCGGCGGGCTGCCAGCCGCGCTGCCAGGCGACCGCCACGAACTCCTCGCCGCGCCGCCCGAGTTCGGCGTCCGCGGCGGGGGCGGCGGCGAGCAGGGAGGCGCCCGTGTCGAGGGCGTCGTCGGAGGCGGCGTAGAGGGCGGCCCGGAGAGCGCGGTCGACGACGGTCCCGGGTTCGCCGGAGGAACCAGAGGAGCCAGAGGAGCCAGAGGAACCAGAGGAACCAGAGGAACCAGAGGAACCAGAGGAAGTGGAGGAGCCGGAGGAACTGGAGGGACCGGAGTGGTCGGAAGGATCGGCGGAGCTGGTCGTACGGGTCACGGACCGATCGTGCCACGCCGGGCCGACGGACCGACTGACCGTCCACAGCCTGTGGACAACTCTGCGACTCGCGAGCGGTGAGGCACCACGGCCTTCATGTCAACCCGAGGTTGACACCCCACCACTGTCAACCTACGGTTGACATATGACGAACCCCAGCATCCGGTCGACGGTCCGTCTCGACGACCTCATCTCGGCCATCAAGAACGCTCACCAGGAACCCCTCGAACAGCTCCAGGACGCCGTCATCGCAGGCGAGCACCTGGGCGAGGTGGCCGACCACCTCATCGGGCACTTCGTCGACCAGGCCCGCCGCTCCGGCGCCTCCTGGACCGACATCGGCGCGAGCATGGGCGTCACCCGGCAGGCCGCGCAGAAGCGGTTCGTGCCCAAGGAGTCCGCCGATCTCGACCCCAGCCAGGGCTTCAGCCGCTACACGGCCCGCGCGCGGAAGGTCGTCATGGCCGCGCACGAGGCGGCCAAGTCCGCGGGGAACACCGAGGGACTGCCCGCCCACCTCGTCCTGGGCCTGCTCAGCGAGCCGGAGGCGCTCGCCTCCAAGGTGATCCAGGAGCAGGGCGTGACCCTGGAGGCGGTCCGGCGGGCCGCGTCCGCCGCGCTGCCGCCGGCATCCGCCGACGCACCCGACCTCGTCCCCTACGGCCCCGCCGCCAAGAAGGCCCTGGAACTCACCTTCCGCGAGGCCCTGCGCCTCGGCCACAACTACATCGGCACCGAGCACATCCTTCTCGCCCTCCTGGAGCAGGAGAACGGCGACGGCCCGCTGAGCGGCCTCGGTCTCGACAAGGCACGCGCCGAGCAGTTCGTCACCCGCCTCCTGGCGGAGTTCCTGACGGACGGCGAGGCACCGGCGGCCCCGTCCGGTGAGGCACCGGACGGGCCGGCCTGATCGGAGGGTCAGCGGGCCCTCCGGCTCTCCTGAGTTCCGTCCGTCCACAGGTCCGGCCGATTGTCACAGGTGCCTGCGAGACTCTCGGCATGACCGACCGCTGGGCTCTCGCTCCGGCCGAGGACGGTGGCGCCGACGTCGCCCCCCTCGGTCCGGACGGGCTGCCCTCGGGCCCGGTGCGCCGCGAGCCGGACCTCGCCGAGTCCGTACGGAGCAGACCGGACGTCACCCGTTGGGTGTGGCGCTCCACCGCCGAGGTCTATCCGCGCCTGCTCGACGCGGGTGTGCGCGTCGAGCGGTGCTACGACATCGAGGACGCCGAGACGCTGCTGCTCGGCCACGAGGGACGGCACGGCGAGCCCCGTTCGGCCGCGGCGGCCCTGGCCCGGCTGCGCGGCGGCCCCGTACCGCGCGATCCGCCGCAGCGGGCCGCCGAGCCGGGCTCGCAGTCCCCCCTCTTCGAACCGCGGGGCACCCACCTGCCCCTCTCCGACCTCCTCGCCGTCTACGCCGAGCAGCAGCGGCGGCACGACAGGACCGCCCATCCCGACCGCATGCACCTGCTGACCACCGCCGAGTCGGCCGGGATGCTGGTGGCCGCCGAGATGAACCGCGCGGGCCTGCCATGGGACGCGGACGTGCACCGCGGCGTCCTGCGCGAGCTGCTCGGCGAGCGGTACGCGGGCGGCGGCGAGCCCCGGCGGCTGGCCGAGCTGGCGGAGGAGGTGTCCGCCGCCTTCGGCCACCGGGTGCGGCCCGACCTGCCCGCCGAGGTCGTCAGGGCCTTCGCGCGGGCCGGGGTCAGGATCAGATCGACGCGCCGCCGCGAGCTGCACTCGGTGGACCACCCGGCCGTGGCACCCCTGCTGGAGTACAAGAAGCTGTACCGGATCTGGGTCGCCCACGGCTGGACCTGGTTGCAGGACTGGGTGCGGGAAGGGCGGTTCCGCCCGGAGTTCCTGGCGGGCGGCACGGTCACCGGGCGCTGGGTGACCCACGGCGGGGGCGCGCTCCAGATCCCGAAGGTGATCCGGCGTGCCGTGGTCGCCGACCCGGGGTGGCGGCTGGTGGTGGCGGACGCGGCGCAGATGGAGCCGCGCGTGCTGGCGGCGATCTCCCGCGACCCGGGCCTGATGGAGGTGGCGGGCCGGGACGGCGACCTCTACCAGTCGGTGTCCGACCGGGCCTTCTCCGGCGACCGCGCCCAGGCCAAGCTGGCCGTGCTCGGCGCCGTCTACGGCCAGACCTCCGGGGACGGCCTGAAGAACCTCGCCGCGCTGCGCCGCCGCTTCCCCCGCGCGGTGGCCTATGTCGACGAGGCCGCGCGCGCCGGTGAGGAGGGACGGCTCGTACGGACCTGGCTGGGCCGCACCTGCCCGCCCGCGGCCGGGGCGACGGACGAGGCCACCCAGGAGGCCGGCCTCCCCCAGGACGATCCGGACGACCAGGACACCGGCCGGAGCCCCGACCAGGGCTGGACCCCGGGGTACGCATCCGGTGACGCCCGCGCCCGGGGCCGCTTCACCCGCAACTTCGTCGTCCAGGGCAGCGCGGCGGACTGGGCGCTGCTGCTGCTCGCCGCACTGCGCCGCGCCTGCCGGGACATGGCGGCCGAGCTGGTCTTCTTCCAGCACGACGAGGTGATCGTGCACTGCCCGGCGCACGAGGCCGACACCGTCGCGGCGGCGATACGGGAGGCGGCGGAGCTGGCCGGACGGCTCACGTTCGGCCCGACGCCGGTGCGGTTCCCGTTCACGATGTCGGTGGTGGAGTGCTATGCCGACGCCAAGTGACGCCGCGGGGACGGCCTTGATCAGATGATCGGAGGCCGGCCCAGCCGGGTGAGCCGCCACACGGTCCGCCAGCGCATGGGCCGCCGCTCCCCCGCCGGCCGGCGCAGCCCCTCCGCGAACCCGCCGAGCCACGCCCGCAGCCCGGCGGCCGACCGCGTGCGCACGAGGGTGAGCAGCGCCCATACGCCCAGGTGGACCGGGATGAGCGCGAGGGGCAGCCGTCGGCGGGCCAGCCAGACCCGGTTGCGGGCGGTGACGCGGTAGTAGATGGCGTGCCGGGCGGGCGAGGTCTTCGGGTGCCGCAGGAGCAGTTCGGGGGCGTAGAGGATCTTCCAGCCGGCGTCGGCGGCCCGCCAGGCCAGGTCGGTCTCCTCGTGCGCGAAGAAGAACTCCGCGGGCCAGTCGCCGGTCTGTCCGAGCATCCGCATGCCGAGGGCGTGCCCGCCGCCGAGGAAGCCGGTGACGTACCCGCCGCGCATCGGGTCGGCGGAGCCCACACGGGGCACGTGCCGCTGCTGGGTCTCCCCGTTCTCGTCGGCGATGCGGAATCCGACGATGCCGAGGCGGGGATCGGCGGCGTACAGGTCCCGTACGCGGCGCAGCACGTCCGCGTCGACGAGGAGCCCGTCGTCGTCGAGGTCGACGACCACATCGACGTCGCCGAACTCACGCAGCCGGGCGAGGGCCGCGTTGCGCCCGCCCGGACAGCCGAGGTTCTCGTCCAGCTCGACGGTGGTGACCTCGCCGGGCAGGGAGAGCCGGTGGGCGAACTCGGGCAGCCGGCAGCCGTTGCCGACGATCACGATGCGCGCGGGCGCGAGATCCTGTGCGGCGACGGACCTCAGCAGGGCGTCGACCTCGTCGGGCCGGTTCCCCATGGTCACCACGGCGACGGCGATCCGCGGCCCGCGCGCTCGCCTCGCCCCCACCCCCACCGCCTCTTCCGCTTCTGCCGCCTCTTCGGCTTCTGCCGCCTCTTCCGCCCTGGCCGCCCCTGCCGTCACGTTCCGCTCACCCCATCCGCACCGGCGGCGCCCGAGCCCCTGTCTCACGGCGTTCCGCTGATTCCGCTCGTTCCGCTCCTCGTTCACGAAGATGTTGCCTCAGTTCCGCCCGTAGTCCTGACACGGCGTGGCCTCGTGCCCGGTTTCCCGCCCCACCGCGGTGCGTCCCGCCGCTGCCCGCGGTGTACCCCGCACCGGTTCCTGCGGTACTCCTGAAGATCCACGGCGATCGAGCACCCGACACCCGACACCCGCACACGGACCCAGCCACCGAATCGAGGGAAAGAGCACCCATGCGCCTGCGCTGCGCCGTACTCGACGACTTCCAGAACGCCGCGACCACCGCAGCCGACTGGTCACCGCTGCACGACCGGGTGGAAGTCGTCTCCCACTGCGAGCACTTCGCCACGGAGGACGCCCTGGCCGGGGCGCTCGCCGACGCCGACATCGTGGTGACCCTGCGCGAACGGGTCGCGTTCCCGGCCTCCCTCCTCGACCGGCTGCCCCGCCTGAAGCTGCTGATCGCCTCCGGCATGCGCAACTCGGTGATCGACCGCGCGGCGGCGCGGGCGAACGGCGTGACCGTGTGCGGGACCGAGAGCTCGCCGACACCGCCGGTGGAACTGACCTGGGCCCTGCTGCTCGGCCTGGCCCGCGGGATCGTCCAGGAGAACAACTCCCTGCGGTCGGGCGGCCCCTGGCAGTCCACTGTGGGCGCCGACCTGCACGGCCGCCGCCTCGGCCTGCTGGGACTCGGCAAGATCGGCAGCCGGGTGGCGCAGGTGGGGCTGGCCTTCGGCATGGAGGTCACGGCGTGGAGCCAGAACCTCACGAAGGAACGGGCGGACGAAGCGGGCGTGGCCTTGGCCCCGAGCAAGGAGGAGCTGCTCTCCACCGCCGACTTCGTCTCGGTCCACCTGGCCCTGGGCGACCGCACCCGCGGCCTCCTCGGCGCCCGCGAACTGTCCCTCCTGAAGCCGACCGCCTACCTCGTCAACACCTCCCGCGCCGCCATCGTCGACCAGGACGCCCTGCTCACGGCGCTGCACGAGGGCCGGTTCGCCGGAGCGGGCGTCGACGTCTTCGACACCGAACCCCTCCCCGCCGCCCACCCGATGCGCACCGCCCCGCGCCTGCTGGCCACCCCGCACCTCGGCTACGTCTCCCGGGCGAACTACGCCCGCTACTACGGCCAGGCGGTCGAGGACATCGAGGCGTACCTGGCGGGGACCCCGATCCGCCTCCTCGGCTGACCGCCCCCGGCACCGCCCGCCCGCTCGATAACATCGACCGACAGACACACAACCGGGCTGACGGCCCGGCGGAACGCCGAACGGACCGACAGGCGGGGGAAGGGGCCGGCGCGGACATGGGCGGGGTGGCACGGCTGCGCGTACCGGTGGGCGAGGACGCCGAGCGGTGGATCACCCGCACCGGCTGCCGCCGCGTCCTGTTCATCGTCCACAACGTGACCTCGGCGACCCGCCTGCTGGACACACTCCCGCTCTTCGACGGCGACCTGCGCGTCCAGCTCTTCGCCACCTGCACGGGCTCCTCCCCCTTCCTCGCCGGAGTACCCGAACTCCTCTCCCGATCCGGCCTGCCCGTCCTCCCCTGGTCACAGGCGAAGGACACCGACTTCGACCTGGCGATCACGGCGAGCTATGGGGGCGAACTGGAGGCTTTCCGGAGCAAATTGGTGGTTCTGTCGCATGGGGTCGGATACAATAAGAAGCTGGCAGCACCGAGCACCGAGCACCGAGCACCGAGCACCGAGCACCGAGCACCGAGCACCGAGCACCGAGCACCGAGCACCGAGCACCGAGCACCGAGCACCGAGCACCGAGCACCGAGCACCGAGCACCGGTCTTCGGTATGTCGCCGGAGTGGCTGCTCGATGACGGGCGGCGCCCGCTGGCGACCGCGACGGTGCTCTCCCATCCGGAGCAGTTGGAGCGGCTGAGCGCGTACTGCCCGGAGGCCGCGCCCACGGCCGTCCTCGCCGGTGATCCCTGCTACGACCGCATCCTCGCCGCCCTCCCGCGCCGCGACCGTTTCCGCCGTGCGCTGGGCGTCGGTCCCGGCCGCCGGCTGATCGTGCTCAACTCGACCTGGTCGGCGCGCTCGCTCTTCGGTGACACCACCGGGCAGGGCGGCGAACCGGCCGACGCCGACGACCTGTTGCCCTGGCTGCTCTCCCGGCTGGCCGCCGAACTGCCCGCCGACGAGTACCGCGTGACGGCCGTGCTGCACCCCAACGTCTGGTACGGCCACGGCCCCGGGCAGGTCCGGGCCTGGCTGGACCACGCGCGGCAGGCCGGACTGGATACGATCCCGCCGCTCGACGGCTGGCGCCAGGCGCTGATCGCGGCCGACTGCGTCCTCGGGGACCACGGCAGCGTGACGTACTACGCGGCGTCCATCGGCGTTCCCGTCCTCCTGGGCGCCTTCCCCGAGGAGGCCCTCGACCCGCACTCCCCCGTCGCCGCCCTGGTGCGCACCGCTCCCCGGATCGTCCGGCACGGCACCGGTCAGGGGGCCCTGCGGGCGCAGATCGACCAGGTGATCGCCTCGCACGAGCCGGGCCGGTACCGGCGGCTGGCCGCGCAGACGACCTCGTCACCAGGCGAGTCGGGCCCACTGCTGCGCCGTCTGTTCTACGGCCTCATGGACCTGCCCGAGCCCAGCGGACGGCCCGCCCTGCTCGACCCGCTGCCGCTGCCGCCGTACACACCGGACCGGCGCACCGCGCCGGTCCGGGTCCTGACCCGGCTGCTCGGCGCCGGTCCACCAGAGGTCGCGGTGGTCCGCCGCGCCACCACAGAGGAGAATCCCGAGACCGAGACCGAGACCGAGACCGAGACCGTGTCCGGGACCGAAACCGCGTCCGGGACCGAACACGACACCGCCGCCCACACCGTGGTCGACGAGGACACGAAGCACGCGGGGCGGCTGCGGATCGCCGACATCGTCGTGCGCCGTGGGAGCGCGGACGACCCGAGGGTCGGACCGCCGGGCGCCTGGGTGGCGGAGGCACTCGCCCGGTACCCGTACTGCGGTCTGGCCGCCTACGTCGACGGTGTCGACCGCTGTGTCGTCGGCACCCGGGAGGGCGCGCTGCTGCGGCTGACGGCGGACGCGGCTCCGGACGGCAGGGCCGACCTGTGCGATCCGGCGGCCTACGCGTCCGCACTGTACGCGTGGACCACCGGCGAGGCCGCCGCCGGCAGGCCCGCGCACGAGGCCGTCGCCGAGATCGTCGTACGGACCGGCCGGACGACCCACCGCGTACGGATCGACCCCCTGGAACCACCGCACCCGCAGTGGTGAGAGCGGGGCACTGTCATTCCTCCAGCTCGGCCAGCCGGGCGCGCACGCGGGCCAGGGCGGGCTGATCACCGCCGCGCTCGTGGAGCGGCACGGTGGCCCGCAGGTCCGCACGCTCGCCCTCCGCCCGGCCGGAACGGCGGTGGCAGTCGGCCCGCAGCTCCAGGGCGTAGGCGAGCTGCGGCTCGGCGCCCTCCGCGCTCATGATGTCGACCGCCTTGTCCAGGCACACCAGGGCGTGTTCGACGGCCCCCGCGGCGAGATGCGTCTCGCCCAGGCTCATGTACACCCGGCCCTCGTTGTACCGGTCGGCGCCCCCGGGCAGATCGCGGAACTGCACGAGCGCGGTGTTGAACCTGTCGACCGCCTCATCGAACCGGCCCTGCTTGGCCTGTGCCCGCCCGGTGTGGTGCTCCAGCAGGGCGCGGGCCCGCGGGAGGTCCTCCCGGCCCTCGTCGGCCTGTCCGATCCTGCTCAGGACCCGGCCGGCCTCGATGAAGCTCTCCTCGGCCTCCGCCCACCGCCACTGCTTCAGGTGGAGCAGCCCCAGTGCCTCGACGGCGCTCGCCTGCCCGCGGTGGTGACCGCAGTCCGCGTCCGCCGCCACCGCCTGCGTCAGGGCCCGCTCCGCGTCGGCGGCGCGGCCGAGGCCCATGTAGGCGAAGGCGAGCTGGACCAGCACCCGGCTCACGGCCCGCCGGTCGCCGAACTCGGCCGCGCTGCGCCGGGCCGCCGCCACGCCCAGCAGATGGGTGTCGACCCACTGCTCGTGGAAGCCGAGCCGCAGATGCAGCCCCCACATCGCCTCGCACAGCTGCCAGACGAGATCGTCGAACCCGTGGTGCGCGGCGGCCCGGACGACCGCCGCGAGGTTCTCGCGCTCCTCGCGCAGTTCTTGCAGCGCGCGCTTGCCGTCCTCCGGGTCGCGGTTCTCCTGCCGGACGAGCGCCCTGTAGGCGGGACCGAGCCGCCACCGGGACGGAATGACCCGGAAATCGGCACCTGCCGCGAACCGTAGCTGCCCGACCGCGACCCGGCGCACGGCCGCGGCCATCCGCCCGTGCCCGTCCTCGGCGACCGCCAGGTCGTGCGCGAACGCACGCGCCACGTCGTGGAACCGATAGCGCTCCGGCGCCACCTCCTCCAGCAGGTGCACATCTGCCAGTTGTTCGAGCAGCAGGCGTGCCTCGCCCTCCTCGACACCGGCCGCGAGTGCCGCGCAGCGCACCGTGACCGTCGGCCACGGCCACACCGCCACCGCCCGGTAGAGGGCGGCGCACTCCGGTGCCAGTTCGCGGTACGCGCCGTCGTGCGCGAGCCGTACCGGGTCCCCCGGTGTCCCCTCCGGCATCGCCGCGCCCTCCTCCTGGCCGTCCCCGCCGCCGGATCCCGTACGCCGCTCGGACAGTTGCCGGGCCACCCGCTCCCACGCCAGGTGCTCCCGTACGGCCAGGCGCGCGCCGGTGGTGCACAGGGCCAGCGGGATCCCGCCGGTCCCTTCGGCGACGGCCCGCACGCCCGCCTCCGCGCCCGCCGCCCGCTCGTCCCCGACGATCCGGGTCAGCAGGCGCACCGAATCCTCCGGGGTGAGCGGTGGGACGGTGAGGTGCCGCGCCCCGGTTCCGGCCACCAGCCGGTCCAGCCGGCGCCGGCTCGTCACCAGGACCAGGCAGTCGGGCGAGGCCGGGAGCAGCGGCAGGACCTGGGCGTCGGAGTGGGCGTTGTCCAGCACGATCACCAGACGACGGCCGGCCGTGCGGTCGCGGTAGAGGTCACGCTGGCGTGCCTCGTCTCCGGGCACCGCGGCGGACGGCGTCCCGAGCCGTTCGAGGAAGCGGACCAGCACGTCGGACGGCGCCAGCGCCGTCTCGGCGGAGGCACCGGCCAGGTCCACGTACAGCGCACCGTCCGGGAAGCGGTCTGCCAGGACATAGGCGCAGTTGACCGCGGCCGCGGTCTTGCCGATGCCGCCAGGACCGCTGAGCACGGCGACCGCCGGGGCACCCCGTGTGCGGCCGGTCTCCTCCAGCAGCGCGGTCACCGCCGCCGTCAGGTCCTCGCGGTCCGTGAACACTCCGGTCGCCGGTGGCAGCATCCGCGGGCGGACGGCCCCGTGAGCCCCGCCGCTGCCGGCTCCCGGCGCCAGCGAGGCCGCCTCGTCGAGCCACCGGGCCACCTCACCGGCGAAGTCGGGCGACCGGCGGGCGACCTCCGTCAGCCATAACGCCGCCGCACGCTGCTCGGACTCGGTCACCGGCAGCGTCGGCGCCCGCCCGCCGCCCGGAGCTCCGTCGGCCCGGACCCCCGCGGCCCGTCCCGGAGCGGCAGCCACAGTCCCCTGCTCGTCACGCGCCCGGCTCAGCAGCCCGAAGAGCGTCTCCGAGGTGCGTCTGCCCATCTCCCCGCCCGCACCGGACAACGCACCGGACGCGACCGTCCCGACGGCCGACAGCACCACTCCCATGAAGGGTTCCACGCAAGACTCCCCCAACTCGCCGGTGAGCCAGATCGTATCGACCGCCCCCGGCACACCAGAAGCCCACAGCACCCCGCCCCGGCCCCCACCGTCGACCGCACCCCGCCCGACGCCCCCCCCCGAAACAACAAAGAAGCCAGGCCACACATGAGGTGACCTGGCTTCTTCCCAGTGGAGCCGCTTTCGGGATTCGAACCCGAGACCTACGCATTACGAGACCATGAGCGATCGTGTTGCGCCGTGCCTCGTCATGCTGTTCGGTGACGTTTGCCTGATCAGAGCAGGCGTGACAGGTTGACCCGTGCCACCCCGTGATGCACTGTCCAACGGTGTCTGTCCACCGGCTGTCCACCGACGGAGTTGTCACCGACCCGGCAGTGAGACCGGAGCTGGGCTCCCAACGACGCGTTCGACCGATCGGAGAGTCGAAGGGGAGCCACTGTAGAAGCTCCACAAGCACCCCTTCGCTGAGGTTCCGGCACCGTCCCCCCGGTCAGCCATGCACGACTTGGCGGTCGATCCATTCTAAAGGCGGCATTGCCTCACCATCGGATCGCGCATCGCTCACGAAGACCTTCCAGCACAGACAGCGGGCCCCACACCAGCATCGTCGCCGTGCGAGGGCACCGACAGTCACGAGGAAAACATCACGCTTCAAGCGGGTTGCCGGTGTCATCCTGTGCTGGTGGACGTATCTCTTCCCGACCAACTGGGCACAGCTGAACGAGAGTCCTGCGCGGCTGCGCGAGCAGTGATCCGAAAGCTGAATCTCTCCGCGCCTCCTGAGCAGATCATGGGACAGCAGGAAGTCGCCTTTGTCCCGGTGACCCGCGCGCAATGGAAAACAGTGCTGAGGGAAGCCGACCTGTCCGGGCTTCAGCGGGAGACCGACGATAAGGTTACGGAGATCCTGCGCCTGCGGACCGCTTCTGGCCGAAGCGTCGGGAAGCAGCTTCCGGAGTTGTTGCGGAGTCTCCACGCGTCGGTTGTTGCCTTGGGTGCTGTCGCAGAAGAGGTGTCCCGGTTCAGTCCGTCCCGTACGAGCGCGGCAGAGCGACGGTTGGCGACTGACCTGGCGCGAGCGAATCGGAGCGAGGCTCAAGCGCTGTTCACCTGCCTGGAACAGGGATGGTCGGAGTCCGCTTGGTCTGCAGTACGGAGGTATGCTCTCGCGGCCCAGGCGGCCGGGCGAACTCTGGAAGCTGCCGCCAGGACTGATCACGTCGGCCTTCCTTACGAGGACGTCTACCAGCGAACGCTCGGGGTGTCGGCCGAGCAAGTGGGTCCCGGGTCGGGTGTGGCGTCGCGGGCCCGCCTCTTGGCCGCTTGGTCGAAAGCCCCGCAGATGCTCGATCATCGGCTGCGCCGGAGCATGAGACATCTGATCGAAGACTCGCTGCCCCTAACGGTGATACTTCTCCATCACCTTGCCGTCCTAGCGATCTCCGATCGCCCCTTGGTAACGCACCGTGCTGCCCTCCTGGGACGTGACCTGGTGACGTCCCATCTGACGTCCGATCCGGAACTGGCATGTTCAGTGATGGCACGGCACGTCGCGCGAGAACCGGAGATGGTGTCCGCCCATCGAGGACAGATCGCCTACCTCGACGCTTACTACGAGGAGGAATACCAGGAAGAAAAGGCGCGGGCGGTCATGGACCTGCACCGGGCCGTGCTGGAAGCAGACGTCAGGCGCACGGCTGTTGTGGTACTGGAACTGCTGGGAAGGACAGTTCCGCAGGGGGCCCCGCTCGCCACCGTCCGGGATCTGCTGGCCGCTCAAGACGGGCAGCCGCTGTGCAAGTTGCTTGCCTCGACGATCCGCTCTGAGTGGCGCAACGCGAACGCCCACGAGGACTTCCGCTGGGACCCTGTCAACGGCACACTCCTCTTGGGCGGACGGCCAGCCGATCTCGACGAGGTACTGGACGCAGCGCTCCGCGCTCGCGCCATTTGCCGCGGGTTCGAGCACGGGGTCGCAGTGGCCTACGCACAGAACGCATCGCTGGTCATCCGGGGCGCGGAGGACTCGAACTACGTCGGGCAGGACCTCTCCATACTCCAGGCAGCTGGAGAAGCCAGATTCCCGGTGCTGGACATCCGGCGCCATGGCAGTCTCGTGCGGCTGGACGTGCCCGACGTCTCCGTTGAGAGCCTGAGAGAGGCGTTTCGTGCGATCCTCAGAGCCGCCATCGCGGACCCCAGCGTCGAGTGCTGGGAACTACGTCAGGCCTCTCCTGACCGACCTCTGCTGCACGTGGACCGTGCGGGAACACGTGCCGGGCTCCAGATCGCGGAGCCCCTATGGGACACTGCCGACCCCCTGCCTTTCGCCGCTCTCCCCCTGCTGGCAAATGCCATGACCAACGCGGGAGAACCCGCCGAGACAACAGCGTCAACGGTTCTCTGCCTGGCAGCTGCCCACGTCCTCGGTGAACGAGACCGCTTGTCGCCTGCCCTTGCACACGGGGATTCAGCCGCCAAGGACGAGTTGATCAGCACCACGAAGCTGATCAGCGCCGGCGCCAAGGCGGCAGCGCACCTGATGGAGGGAGCAACCCACCGCAGGTTGCTGGCCTTCGCTGAAGTTCTTGCCGGAGAGTGCCACCGGTTGAAGGGCGCTCCCCCCTTCGCACTTGTGCGCGAGTTCGCGCCGGCGTGTCGGGCCCTGCGGAGGCACGGGCCAGCTCACCTCCCATGGATCACAGGACTCAACGACGCTGCCGTCTGAGATCCCCGACACGGTCGGACTCAGATCACGCTTCAGAATTCAGCGCGCGGGCGAGAGGCCGACAGGCTGATCATCCTGGCCGAGAATCAGGACTGCTTGCCGTCCTTCGTCGTGGTACGAGGGTTCGGAACCGAGTTCTGGTCCGCGGCCTTCCCCTTTCCGTCCAGCCCCAGGGACTGCTTGATGTTCTCGTAGTCGACGACGGGGGTGCCGATCCTGGCCACCGTGTGCCCGTGCGAGGTCAGCATGGCCTCGGCGAACGGGCTGTCCAGCGTGGCGACGCGGGTCCACATACGGACCTCTGCCAAGGGAACAGACTGCACGATCTCGAAGTCGACCAAGAGGTCCGGGATGTCGAGATACTTGGGCAGAATCCGGTAACGGGCGTTGTTGTCGCGGAACATCTCCAGAGCCGCGTTCCGCTCCCGGCTCCCTTTGACGGGGGATCCGGCCTCGATCCAACGTGCGATCAAGGGTGCTTCGCTCAACGGAACCGCCTTGGCGAGACGTACGTACTCGGCCTTGGCCGCGCGGTTGCCGCCGCTGGGCAGGTCCTCGTAGAGGTCGCACGCAGGAGTGAGGACGACCCACCAGCCGTCCTGGGGGTCCCGCAGAAGGTCTGCCGCGGTCACGTGCTTCGTGACCGGCGGCATCAGGTACATCCGGGCGGTCGACGCGTGTCCCATCACACGGTCCTCGGAGGAACCGAGCACGGCTCCGAGGGCCTCGACCGCGTTCTCCTTCAGCCAGGCCGCCAAGCGGTGCACGAGGACGGGGGCGATCTGGCTACGGTCAACAGCGCCGAGCCGGTCCCAGTTCGGGGCGATCTCGTCCCGCAGGAATCCGCGCACGTGCTCGTCCACGAGGGCGGTAATGTGCCGGGTGAGGACCGGGACACCGGACTCGAGGCCCTCCCGAATCGCGGTGACAGCGTCGTCCAGTCGGTTCTTCGGGACCACTTGGATGAGCGGTGGCTGCGCCAAGTCGCTTACCTGCTCCGCGAGGCCGGTGCAGAAGACGACCGGCACCCAGCGGGTCTTGGCTATCCGGTCGTGCAGTTCACGGCCCTGCAGGTTGGGGTGCGCGGCGGAGCCGCGCCGTGTCGCGTCCCTGACATCCAGAACAACCAGGTCGATCGCCTGGGTCTCCAGCAGGCGTTCGGCTTCGTCGAAATCGTTCTCGACGTGGATGTCGAGCGTTCCGAGGTCCGAGAGCTCCTCCGCGAGCATCTCGGACAGTTCCTCCGCGATGTCAACCTCGTCTTCGACGATCAAGATCCGGTACACCGCGCCCCCGTCCGTCACCCAACTCTCCTTCGCAGTCTTGCCCTGAATGTGGCTCCGGCGAGGGGCCCTGGCCTCACCAGGGACAGATCACCGTCGTAGAAGTCCTTCACGACGCTGCCGGCGATGCTGAGGCCCAGCCCGATGCCGTCCTCCTTGTCGCTGAAGTACGTGTCGAAGATCATCTCTCGGATCTCCTCACGTACTCCCGGGCCGCTGTCGCTCACGTCGATGTCTACCTCGTCGTCGGGCGTCCGCCTCGTCTCGATGAGGATGGCGCGCTCCTTCCCCTCGGGCAGGGTGGAGAGCCAATAGATCGAGTTCCCTACGAGGTTGTGGACCACCTGGGAGATGTCGCCGGGGTCAGCCGTCACTGTCACGTCCTCGCCGCTGACGGTGACGGTGATGCCGTGCTTCTTGAGCGTGCCTTCGTGGACCGCGACGGCCTCGTCGATCGCGGCTTGGAGGGACAGGGCGCGGGGGCGGCCTCGCCGCCGGCCGCTGAGCGGCTCGACGCGGGTGAAGAGCCGGTCCAGAGCCTGTTCTTGCGCCGTGAGGTCGACGTGCATCTTCGTGAGAGCGGAGGCGAGTTGTTCGTCCTCGTCGCGCTTACGGCCTGCCAGCTTGTTCAGTCGGCGGAGGACGTAGGCGATCCGCGTCAGTGCCGTCCGACCGTCGTGCAGTACGACGTCGACTAGCGCTCCGAGAGTCGCAAGGCGGGAGAACTGCGAGAGGACTTCTTGGACCTTCTCGACGCTCTCGTCGATCGTTTCCTGAGCCTCCTCCAGTGCGCGGCTCAACTCGGTGTCGTCCGGATACTTCGCGTTGAGAACGTCCCGGACGGGCGAGAGGGTGAAGTTCTGGAACAGGCCGTGACGGTCGCTTCCGGCACCGGAGGGGGTGTCCACCGTGACCGGACCCGACTCGCGGCCCTCTCCGTTCGGACGACGCAGCCCGTAGCGCCAGGTCTCGAGTCGGCTCACAGCCTGGGTCAGGACACCCTTCAGGTCCTCGTACTCGGGAGAGTCGATGAGTCCTTCCCGGTGCGACCGGTCCCGAAGCCCGGGGTTACCGTCCGCCGATATGTACACGAAACCCGCGACCTGGTTGTTGGAGAACCGCATGGTGGGGTTGTTCACGCGGCGGAGGTCGAAGCGCAGCCAGTCGAAGTCGACCTCGCCGAAAGGCTGCACCCGGAAGCCGTCCCGGTAGAGGGCGACACCGCTGTTGTCCTTGATTAGCTTACGGACCTCGGTGATGTTGCGGGCCCCGAGGTCGATGTTGAGCATCTCCTTGAGGGAGGCCGAGTCAAGGTCCCAGGTACGGAGGTCGAGCTTCAGGGGACCGCACTTGGGCGCCTTCCCGTGCGACGGGAACAGGTACTGATTCACGGTCTCCGACTGCCCGGACGTCAGGTTTGTCATGGCCAGGTCGGCGAGACCGTTTTCGTCGATGGTCCCTATGAGGCGGTAGTGCGGATGCGCCAGAGCTTCGCTGGCCGCGACGAAACCGGTGTGGTGGTCCAACGGCCCGGCCGGAAGGGAGAGATAGATCGCGAACTCCGGCTGGTCGGGCACGCCCAGCTCTACAGGAGGGGGAGGGGGGAGGAGTCGGGAAAGGGACCTCTTCAGGCTCTCCACCGACTCGGACCCCCAGTCCTGCCGAAGCCCTTCGAGCCGGACGAGGGTGCCGTGAGAGCCCGTCCAGGCTGGCCGTTTCTCGCTTGCACGGAAGGCACTTGTCACCTCGTCGAAGAGGCGTCGCGCTTGGCCGTTGTCGGCGAACACCTCGGGAGCGCCCACGTTCCAGTGGACCGGCACCTGGTCGAGATAGGCGTTCTCGGCGGCGAAGTCGTTCCAGTCGAGCCGGATGTTCACCTCGGGACCGCCGGCCTTGCGACTCCTGATCGCGGTCACGGCACCGAGGCGGGCTGCGGAGAAGCGCCCGATCCCCTTTGCACCAAGAACCCTTCGCCCGAACTCCTCACTGCGTGGGGCACGGTGCCGGAACGGTGTGGCAATCTCCATCCAGGTGTCCCGGACGGTTTCGGGGGACATACCGTGCCCGTCGTCCCATACCTCGATGGAACCGTAGCCCTCCTCCAGCGGCCCGTTGAACCTGATCACAACCAGGTTCGCATCGGCGTCGTAGGCGTTCTTGACCAGCTCGGTGAGTGCCACCCGCTCGTTGCTGATCAGTTCCTCACCGAGTGTGCTCATCAGGCGCGCACGGGGACGTAGGAACGTCTGTGTGTTCTCGGAGTCCACGCTCGCCCCTCTGACCGCTCGCACCCGCACCCCGCCCGAGGAGTGCCAACTACGATCTTAACGGCGGGGAGGGCTCTGGAGACGCTGCTCAGGAGATTTGGGCAGCACGTGTGCCGGGACGGGGGTTCAAGGTGGCTACAGCACCCGACGCCCGATGAACGGGGCAGAGCCCGTGATCGAACGTGTCTTCTGGTCCGGGGGTTCGTTGAGACAGATGACGTTCGTGGACGTATCGCAACCGGAACAGGGTGGTCTCGAGGAGCAGCCCAAGCGGTGTCCTCTAACATGGGGTGGCTCAGAGTAGAACACTGCATCAAGTTACCAATGGGTACGGTGAGTGGACAGCGGTGTTCACCAGGCAGGTCACCCGCGTGACAGACGAGGCTTTACGGCGGCGTAGACCGGCCGGAAGCCTTGCCTTCGCAGCGTCGTGCGTGATCTCCTGGAGGTCGTTCAGGTCGTCAGGTACGGAGGAGTGGGTCGTGGCGAAGGAGAAGGGGGCAAAAAGCACGTATGGCGTGCCCCTGGAGCGGAGCGACTACCTCAAACTGGACAAGCACAGGCACCACTGTGAGCCGGACGACTTCAGGAAATGGGTCCAGTCCGGCTACGGAAAGGGTAAACGCCTAGCTGTCGACCTCTTCTCGGGCGCCGGCGGGCTGAGCCTGGGCCTTGAACGAGCCGGATGGACCACCGCTGCGGCCGTGGACTTCGACGAGCGGGCTCGCGAGACGCATGCAGCGAACTTTCCGGGAATGAGTCTTTGTGCCGACCTCGGCGATGACGACCAGCGAGGCGAATTCGTCCAGCGAATCCTGGACTCCGGAGCCGATATCGACATTGTGGCGGGAGGCCCCCCCTGCCAGCCGTTCAGTCGTGCCGGACGCAGCAAGATCCGGCACTTGGTCGAGTACCACAACCGCGACCCGCACGATCTGCGTAAGGAACTCTGGCGCGCCTACGTCGACGTGGTGGAGCGACTCCTTCCACGTGCCGTCCTCATGGAGAACGTCCCTGACATGGGGCTTGGCGATGACTTCAGCGTGATCCGCATCATCGAGGCAAAGCTGGAGAGTCTTGGGTATGTGACCCAGGTGCGTCTCGTCGATGCGTGGAACTATCGCGTGCCGCAGCACAGGAAGCGTCTGATCCTCCTCGCACGGAGAGACGGTGGCGGCTTCGTGTGGAGCAAGCCGAAGAAACAGACCACCCTTCGGGATGCCATCGGTGACCTTCCTGCACTCAATCCGGAGGCTTTGAAAGCGGTAGGTGCCCGAGTCGGCGACTACGAAGAGGAGCAGGAGCCGAAGCCGTCTTCCTTCGCCAAAGAGATGCGCAGAAGGGCAGACAAGGGTGTAATTCACGACCACATGACGCGGCGGGTTCGTGAGGACGACTTCAGGATCTTCACGGTCATGGATTCCAAAACCCTCTACTCCAAGCTTGAAGAGAAACTGGAAGAGGACGAGAAGGATTTCCAGAGGTACGACGCGAAGCAATTCACCGACAAGTACAAGAAGCTGGACTGGAAGGAACTGAGCCGCACCATCACCGCGCACATCGCCAAGGACGGTTACTGGTACATCCATCCTGAAGAGGCGCGAACGCTGACCGTGCGTGAAGCCGCGAGGATCCAGACCTTCCCGGACCGCTTTCGGTTCGCGGGCACGCGGAGCGACGCCTTCCGCCAGATTGGCAACGCGGTTCCCCCGCTGTTGGGCGAAGCCGCGGCCCGGGTTCTCCTGCCGCAAAATGTACCCGCCGGGGACGAGGCCGCGGACAAGTGGCCGAAGGTACGTGAGGAACTGACCCGCTGGGCCAAGGAGCACCGTGCGGGCAAGCAGTGGTACCAGTTCCCCGGTGGCCGGAAGATGAAGCCGCTCGGGGCTCTCGTCATGGCGGTGCTCTCGGGAAGCAAGCTGCAGCCGAAGCAGCTCTCCGACGTGATGGACGAGGTCGCTGGGCACAGGGAACTGACGCAGGACGTCTATCTCGCCCTCGTGAACGCGGCGCCGACAACAGCACTCCGCAAGCGTCTGGAGGGCAGGCTCAGTCCGGTCGTCGACAAGCCCGAGATCTGGGTGAACGCGGATTCGGTTCTTGATCACAGCAAGGTGATGGGGCTCAAGCCGGCTGAGCTCGCGTTGTTCAGGCTGCTGGCCGGCGGCGACATAATGCTGGTCGGCCAGAGTGCGTTGCGGGTGGCTGCGAGGGTTCAGCAGAACGAATCGCACCTGACCAACCGGCTGACCGAGGGTCGGCTCAGCCTCATCAAGCTTCTCGGCGCTGGCCGGGACGCACCGGTGCGCATGGCCGCCATCAGGTTCATCGGCGAGAACCTTTGTCGTGACAAGCAGCCCGTCTGTGGAAGCTGCCCGCTGAGCGACTACTGCCCGACCCGTCCGCAGGAGGACGAGGGAACCGAAGCCACCTTGGATGTTGCGGTAACCACAGGCTGACAGGGCCCTCCCGGGAGAACTGGGACGCTGCGGTGTGCGGCGTGGGCGATGCGCTCGGCGGCCCGCCCGGCGTCGGCCCTGACCTCACACTCCCAGATGCGCACTACGGTCCATCCGGCGTCTCTCGCCGCTTCGGTGTTCCTGGCGTCCCTTTCCATGTTGGTCGTGATCTTGGTTTCCCAGCGCGAGGCGTTCGGCCCTCGGAAACGCCGCGTGCCGTGGGAGGGGCAGCCGTGCCAGAAGCAGTCGTCGACGAAGACCGCGACGGAGTACCGGGGCAGCACGAAGTCCGCCGTGCAGCGGGGAGCGACCTCACGGTGCAGCCGAAAGCGGAGCCCGAGGGCGTGGACGGCGCTCCTAAGGGTCTTCTCCGGCCCGGTGTCCCGTACGCGGCGGCCTCTCAGCTGTGCGCTCCAGGGCGTGCTCACCCATCCTTCGTGTGTGCTCACGAGGCCATGCTTCCACCTTGGGCGGTCATGCCGTGGGCGTGCTCCGGGTGGCAGACTGACCTAGGTGATCCGAGAACCTGCAGAACTCGACGTCGACAGGGCCGGCCGTGTGGAGATCCCGCTCGGGATCCTCGCCGAAGCAGGCATCAGCCCGGGCACCAAGCTGCTCGTGTTCAGCGACGGGGACGGGCGCATCGTGCTGAGACGTGCAGAAGACGCGATCAACGACCTGTTGGCAGAGGGAACCCTGTAGCGCCAGCCCCGGTGCCGGGACTGGCGCTCTCACGCGGTCTCGTGGTCGAGGCCGACAGGCGAGGGGTGGAACCCATGCCGCAGGGCCTCTTCGTAGACCTCCATCGCCTGCCTGGCCTGGGCCCCGGTGACCCGTCGCCCCTGGGAGAGCCGCTGCGCGACACGGTCGGCGAGCTGCCTGTCCACGGCGCGCAGGAGCCGGCCTTCGCGGGCCCAGTCCGCGAGAGCCTGCCACTCCTCGCTGGGGATGTCCTCGACGGCGGCTTCGGCCTCGTCGGACTCGGTGCTCTCGGGGGAGGCAATCTCGAAGGGTTCGGTCGTGAGTTCGGCGGTCAGCGCATCAGGGAGCGTCCACGGGATGCGGGAAACCTCGTCCCAGCAGTCGGGCTTCTTCGCCCACTCCGACACGTGCCGGTCGCCGGAGATCACCGTCTCCATGATCAAGGGACAGAGCTCGTCGAGGGCGTCCTCCAGGGCGTCCGTGGTGCCCTGCTCGTTCCAGATCCTGTCGAGGTCGATCCGCTTCTCGGCGGCGAGCGAGAGCCGGGCGACCGTGTAGGTCGTGATCAGTCGTTTGTGGCTGCCGGCAGAGTGCGCACGGGCGATCCGGTCGGCAGCCTGGAAGAGGATGGCGGTGGCTATGGCGCGCTTGCAGTACTGCACGTCCACGACGGGATCGGACTTCTCGATCCGCTCCATGAAGTGGCCGAAGTTCTTCTGGGCACCGCGACTCACCCAGTACGGGAGCTGCTCCCAGGAGTGCACGAAGGTGGCCAGGTCGGACTTGCTGAATCTCTGCCGACTCGGCGTGATCAGCTTGAACTTGCGCTGGGCGGCGCGGGTCTCGTGCTCGGCGGACTTGTCGGTGTACTGTCCCCGCGCCCGCTCGTAGAACCATCGCGTCTCCTGACCGCTGCCGTCGGTCGCAGGAGCCCACAGGCTGCGGGAGACACGCTCGAAGGCGACGTGGAACTCGTGGTTCGAGCTGAAGTCGACCAACGTCACCTTGTTCTGGGTGTTGGAGTACTGGGAGATCCTCGGAACGATCTCGGACAGGTACGCGGGATCGACGATCGTGAGTTTCATCTGCACGTGGACCCCGTCCAGGTCCCGCTTGTCATGAGTCAGGACGTGGTGCAGCGAGGCGGTGGTCTGGCCGCCGTTGACGATCTGGAGGCCGGTCATACTCCTGATGGCGACGGGACTGCCGTGCTCGTCGGTCTCGAAGTCCACGTCCGAGGCGGTGGCGGTCACGCCGTTGTTGTAGGCGAGGAAGCGGCTCGGATCCTTCAGCAGGGTTTCGCGGATGCCCTTGTTCACGCCACCACGGGTCTGGAGGAAGGACCGGACGTTGAGTTCGAGCAGCCGGGTCCGGTGCTCCTTGTACAGTTCGGCAAGCTGCCGGCCGGGGATGACGGCCAAGACGACCGAGTAGTTCGGCTCGTCGCTGTGCGCCGCCAGGCACGGAAGAGGACGCTCGAAGGTCACCTTGATGGGCTCGCCGATGCTCCCGGAGGTCTCGTGCCTGTGGAGCCGCGCAAGGTCCCAGAGCTCGTGTGTGACAGGGATCCCCTCGAACTCCCCGGGTCCCGGGGCACTCGTCGTGCTGACCCGGTTGCTCAGGAGAAAGAGGCGGATCTTCGGAACGTTCGACAGTGCCTTCTCCACACCGACGCACATGTCGTGCACGTCGGTGTTGTCCTCCTGGTTGGGGCGGATGGCCGCGTGCTTGCCCACGAACGCGAACAGCCTGCGGAAGAGCCTGTCGGACTCGGCCTTGGTCAGCTTGCTGCTCATCGGGGTCAGGTTGAAGTCGGTGGTGTAGAGATCGAGGCTGGACCCGTCCTCGGGCAGGCCGTAGCCGTAGATCTCTAGCCCACGGGAGGAGTGGTAGGCGAGCGCAGCGTCGGTGACCACCCCGGCCTCCTCGAGGATCTCGAGTACGTGCTGGGTGAATGTGTTCGGGATCGAGCCGCCCTCGGCGTCCGCCAGCGCCTGGATGTCGGTCACCAGCGCGCGTGAGTAGTCGTGGAGGTCGTGCTCAGCCATGGGTTCCTCGGATCAGGTCGACGAGTGTCTCGGCGGTCACGCTGTGGGCGGTCAGTGCCGACACGTCGATGGTGTAGGTGCAGTTGCCCACCCCAGGCGGCAGTTCGGCCTCGATGATGCGGGGGAAACCCTCCCCGACCGTCCAGAACTCGCTGCGACGCAGGGTGTAACGATCGTGGTCGTAGAGGTCCCGCTGATTCGGCAGATAGCCGGCTTGGACCAGCAGACTCTCGAAGCGCTGGGCGGCGGACGGTGAGGTCAGACGGGCCCGTATCTCGTCCACCAAGGCGTTCAGACTCCTGCCGAGCCCACTTTGCCGGTCGTCGAGGACGACATGAGCCAGTGCGAGGGGCGTCGAGTCGGCCGTGTCCAGCTGCCGCTCACTCGCGATCTGGACCGTCCGGGGAGAGCGGGCTGTGGTCGTCTTCACCTCGACCGCGGCGCCGGGCAGCTGGAAGTCCTGGTTCGTCTGCCGAGGGCCCGTCCAAGAGCTGACGGCCGTGTGCTGGTCCACAGCCGGAAGTACGTACTCAAGGAGGAAGTGGAGTTCGCCGAAGAGACCGCACCGGGCCTGTCGGGACAGGCCGTCGCGCGATACGGAGCGCAGCAGTTGCTGCCACCGGACGTAGCGGCGAACCGCGGCCTCCGCCGCCGTCTCGGTGGTCGGTGCGTCCCGCACCACCTCTGCGATGTCGGAGACGAGCGGGGTGAACACCTCCGTGAGTTCGTCGTCGGTGAGCATGACCTGGAGCTCGTAGTGGTTGCCGGACACCGACGACAGGTTCAGCTGCAGGCCACGGGTGGCAGGCAGTTCGTGGATCTCCTGACGTACGGTGTCGGCGGTCCTGGCGTCCGTGCCGAGCAGCAGCATCCGCCGGAGGGCGGGGTGCGTCACCGACACCTGGATGTCGTGCTGGGAGTCGGGGTGGAGCCGCCGGGTGGACCTGCCCGGGGTCTGCTGGTGGGCCTCCAGCTCCTGCCACACACTCTCGTCGATCACTCTTCGTCCTCGAAGTCGTCGAACTCCAAGTCCTGCTTGAACCAGATGTCGTTCACCACGTACTCGGTCTTCAACTGGTGGCTGGAGAACGGGAAACTGATGGCGAACCCGACCAGCGGGGCGACCGGCTCGGGGTCCCCTGACGCCTTGGCCACCTCGGCAGGGCTGAGGGGATACAGCAGAAGCAACGGCTGGTCAGAGCGGCGCTGATTACGCAGGGGCCGACCGCGGGGAGTGTCGGGGGCGAGCGGCTCGCCCTTCCTGTTGAGCTTCCCCCTCGCGGCCTCCTTCGTGTCCTTCAGCGCGCGCTCCTTCTGCTCGTCTGTCAGGTCGCAGAGTTCGTCGGCGGGGCTGAGTACGCGCTTGATCGTGTAGCGGCCGGGAACAACGTCCGAGGACTTGGAGTGGCTGCGCGTGATGAGGCCGACGGAATGGCCTGCGATCTCGGCCGCCGCTCCCTCGGGCAGTCGGCTGGCCAGGCGGATCGTCCAGTTGCCCAACTCACCCTGCTTGGCACACTGGCGTACGTACTCCGCGATGAAGGCCGGCCGCACCCGCTGGGCCTGCCGGTCGGTGAGGTAGGAGTCGAGGAAACCCTCGGTGACGTCCGAGGCTGCGACGCCACTCCAGGTAATGCTCCCGCTCCGCTCGTCTACCTTCCCGGCAGAGAGCGCATCGAGCCGCGCGACGAACGTGTCGAGCAGATCGTGGTTGTGGCGGACCACCTTCTCGGAAAGGTCAAAGATGGTCGTCTCGGGAAGCTCACCGGAGTAACTGAGGCGGACACGTGTGCCCTGCCTCATCTTGTTGGAGGCCGTGATGCCGAGGCCGAGCGACGAGGTCCTGACCTTGAGACCGTACTCGCGTGGGGTGAGTCCCACCGCGGACATCTCCTCGACGTCGCGCCGGAGTTCGTCGGTGGCCGCGGTGATCTCCGCGTACTGGCGCTGCAGCGTACGTGTCGTGTACAGGCGGCACAGGTCCTCGTAGTGGGGACGGTAACCGAACCAGCGACCCATCTGCAGCAGGGTGTCGTACGTCTTGGAGGCACGCAGGTAGTAGCTGACCGACAGCCCTTCGAGGGTCAGACCGCGGGAGAGTTTCTCGCCGCCCACGGCGATGACCGACAGGCCGGTCTCCCGGCGCTCGTAGTACTGGAGAGCGTCCTTCGCGGCACCGTTGACAGCCATGACGGTGATCTTCGCAAGGGCTGCGTGGAGATGCGGTTCGACGTCCTCCCAGTCGAGCCTGCCCCCGGTCATGTCCTCGGTGCAGGGGACGAAGTCCTCATCCCAGAGCTCCCGCAGCTCTTCCTCGAGTTCTTCCCGGGCACTGCTGAACCGGTCCTGGAGAACGTCGAAAAGCAGACGCACATGGGCGTCGATCTGGTCGCGGACCTGCTGCTGTACGGCGGTGAAGCGGGTCACGTGCACCAGCATGGAGTTGTGCACGGCGACCTGCCCCCGTGCTCGACGTGCCGCGCAGGTCAGGACGAAGGACCGAATGGCTCGCTGCAGCGACTCCGGCAGGAAGTCGGGAACCTGGTGGTAGGACTTGTGCTTGTCCGGCAGCCAGAGGTCCGTGTCCTTGATGTGCCTCATGAGCGGCAGCGGCACGATGTCCTCCTCGTCGCCGTCGGTCTGCAGACCGAAGACCCGCTCGGGACCGAGGTAGTTGGACGGCGCCCGCAGGGTGCGGATGAAACTCTCCGGGAAGAGGTCGGGGCCCAGCTCGTCGTGGTCCGTGTCAGGGCTGATGTAGATGTTCGCGAAGGGGGTCGCGGTGTAGCCGACGTAGGACGCCTTCGTGAAGCTGTTGACCAACCGCCTGATGGCCTTGTTGATCGCCGACGGGTTGGTGTCGGGGTCCTTGGAGGTGTTCACCCCGGCGTTGTCGGCTTCGTCGTCGATCACGAACAAGGGGAGGTCGGGAACGACCATCCGACCGGTCTCCGGGTCCTCCACACCGTGGTTGTCGATCACCCAGTCCCGCAGGTTGTCGATGATCCGCCGGTTCTTCTTGACCACGAGGACCACCGGAACGCTGCCCACTGGCACGTTCGCGGAGACCGCCGTCTTGCGGGCGAAGTCCCCCTTCTCGTGACTGGTGGTGAGCGACGCGGCCTTCAGACGCTTGCCGTGCGACATCGCGCCAACACCGATATGACGATGCGCGTCATCGTCCGAGCGGAACTGGTACTGGGTGTCGAACCCGAGGAGCCCCTCGTCGATACGGAGCTGCGTCTGGCTCCGCAGGTCGTTGTGGATCCCGGCGAACACCACGATGAGCCGGTAGCCGGCGTCAGCTGCCTTCGCGGCGAGCCCGATGAACTGCCCCGTCTTGCCGGACTGGACCTGTCCGATCACGAGCCCGGTCCGGCGCCAGACGCCTTCCCGCTGAGGGTCTTCCAGCTCACCGAGGACGTCGTCGGTGCTCTGGTCGAGTCGGCGTACGACCTGCGTCGGGAGCTTGGAGACGGTCAGGAGGTAGCGTCGGTAGCGGTCCCAGAAGTCCCACTTCCGGTCGGCCTTCGCGTCGGCGAGCCAAGGTACGTGCCCGTCGTCGTCCTTCATCGCGGAGGAATCGGCTTGGAACACGGAGGCCCGGGCCTCGAGCACTTTCCGCACTTGGTCCCGCTCCACTGTGATCCCTTGGGCAGCGAGGATGCTGACCGCGGTGTTCACGGCGAAGTCCACCTCGGCCGGCGTTGCCTGGCGGTCACCGGGCAGGAGCAGCACCGCGGTCTGCTCGGCCTTCTCGAGACTGTCTTCGGGGGTGGTGCTCACAGCGACCTCCTGCGGCCGGGTCGGTTGGGCGTGGGGACTACCAGGTGTCAGGAGTTCCAGAAACCTTGTTGCTCGTCGAAGGGGGACATGGAGCTGAGTACTGCCCGGGCATCCTCAGGCGAGCGGCCCTGCCCAAGGAGTGCTTCGTACACCTGGCGGGCGATGTCGACGGTCTCCGGAGCGGCCGGCCCCGGACCGCCGAAGGGTTCGGGGTCGTCGACCGTGTCTGTCTCGTGGAGCATGCGGAGCGCCGTGACCGGGACCGTCTCCTCAAGGAGGCGGATCATCGAGCGGACGACGTCCGGGTTGCCGCCTTGGTCGTCCATCGCTGCTTTCACCAAGGGGTGTTTTCTGTTGATGCGCAGAACGATCCGGCCGCCGTTGCGTTTCACGTTCCAGGCGAACTTCAGGGGGTCACCGTGCGCCCGCGACACGACTTGACCACGCTGTCGTGCGGAGCGGGAGGCCGCCTCGCGCGTGTACCTGGCGATCCTCTCCAGGTGACGCCGCAAGGAGACGGGTGGAACGACGCTCGCTTTGCGCACGTCCACGCCCCAGGCGGTGTCGGCCTCCGCAGGGATGTCCACAGCGATCCGCGCGAGGTTGTACTTCTCCTCGCGTCGGAGGCCGCGAATCCCGAGCCAGTCACCGGCCAGGATCAGGCGGTCACGGCGGTAGACATAGAACCCCTGCTGCCCCAGCCATCCCTTCTGCCCGGCAGCCGACTCGTATTCGGCTGCCGAGAGCCGCTGTGCCGTCGGGAGGACGAAGGGCTCCACGCGCACCGACTCCGATCCCAGCGGTAGAGGCTCCCAGGGGATCCGCTGGACCGACGGGTGCTTGGACAGAAACGGGTCCCACGGGGAGAGGTCGGAGCCACGTACCCGGATCCGGCACCGGGCCGGACGCTGCAGGAAACGGGCGAAGACCATCGCAAGGTGGGCTTCGGTACGCTCCGCCTCCGCGTAGAACTGGGCCTGCGTCTTTTCGTCGTCATTGGTCACGGCGGTGTTGTGGTAGCCGGAGAGCTGCTTCCACAGGACGACGGTCCCGTGCTGCATGCTTCCCGCGATCCGACGCAGCAGGGTGGTGGTCGTATCGCCGGGGTCACGGAGGAGCCGCCACTCCTTGTAGTGCTCCACGACGTCGAGGTCCCACGTCCGGACGTGCCAACTTCCGTCCCTGACCGTGGCGACGGTGAGCTTGCGGCACTGGGAGAACGAGGCGGACTTCAGCCCCACACCGAAACGGCCGAGATCCGTGGCACTCCGCTCGGCTGACGGACCGCGGGCCGCCACCGTCATGGCGGTCACAAGCTCGGGCTCCGTCATCCCCCTGCCGTCGTCCGTCACAGCGATCCAGGAGCTCTGTCCGTCCCATGTGAAGTCGACGTCGATGTTCCGGGCCTTAGCCGAGACACTGTTGTCCACAAGGTCTGCGACGGCGGCGGGAAGCGAGTAACCGAGCGAACTGAGCGACGCCACCATGCCAGCAGGGTCGGGAGCGGCGACGTCGAAGTCCATCTTCACGCTCCGTACCCGGTGTATCCGGTCAGTCCTGTGCGGTTGGTTCGCCTGTGTGCTCCAGGGAGCGGCATGCGGCAGGACTTCTCGGGCTTCGCGTGGTGAGTGTGCTGCAACTCGTCCCACGCCAGCCGACATCCCCCCGTTCGGAGCATCCTACCGAACGGGTCTCGTCTAACGTAGGTGATCTCTGTGGAGGGCCGTCCGCCAACTTCGCGAGGAACAACACGTACGCCGCTTGGTTGCCTGGGCGGAGGACGCGAAGATCACCCGCCCGAATCCGTCCGCCGTTCCGTGTGGATCCACGGCGCTTACGAGTTGCTGACCGGCAGCGGTATCGCCTCGCCGCGGCCGGTATTCCGGGCGGATCCCGGCACTGCGGCTGCGTCACTTCGCAACTGGTCGACCGAGCAGACGAGGACGGGCAGGAACGGCTATGCCCTGTCACCCTTGGCACGTGCAAGCGCCTCATGATCGGGCTGACTTAGCAGTGGGAGACAGCGCTCGACGCCCGGCTGGCCATGTACTCGGCATCGCCGGTGCGCATCCTAACGACCCACGCGCACGCGCGCGTCCGTGATCTGATCTGACCTCCTCGCCATCGATTCATGTCAGAACCAAACAGTCCCGACGCCGCCTGCGGCCCTCTCGGAGACCGGTAAATCCCACCCGTTGGCCAGGGAGTGACGAAAGCCTCTGACGGAGTTTCACGCACGGCTGTCCACCGGTTGTCCACCGGGACCCGTTGCGCCAGCCTGACCTCTCCCCTATGAGCAGGCAAAAGACCAGTTCAGAGCCTTGGTTCGTCGATCTCGTCACAGAAACGAACTTCCGACCTACGCATTACGATGCACAGACAGACAGGGCCCGATTTACCCAGCTTCCAAGGCCAATAACACCAAGAAACCCCAGGTCAAAGGCTTGACCTGGGGTTCACCATGGAGCCGCTTTCGGGATTCGAACCCGAGACCTACGCATTACGAGTGCGTTGCTCTGGCCATCTGAGCTAAAGCGGCGTGCTGACCGCACCATGGTGCGATCGGCAACGTCGGCAAGTCTACACAGTTTCCGGGGGTGCTTCGTACCCGCCCCGGGGGCGAGGGCCGGGGCGGGTGCGGGTGGTCAGGAGCAGTGCTTGTCCTGGGCGGGCGGGGTGCCCTGGAGGAGGTAGGTGTCGACGGCGGAGTCGATGCAGCGGCTGCCGCGGCCGTAGGCGGTGTGGCCGTCGCCGTCGAAGGTGAGGAGGCGGGCGGAGGCGAGCTGGGCGGACAGGCCCTGGGCCCAGCGGTAGGGGGTGGCCGGGTCGCGGGTGGTGCCGACCACCACGATGGGCGCCGCGCCCTTGGCCTCGATGCGGTGCGGGCCGCCGGTGGGCTTCACCGGCCAGTACGCGCAGTTCAGGGAGGCCCAGGCCAGGCCCCGGCCGAAGACGGGGGATGCCTTCTCGAAGGCGGGCAGGGCCTTCTCCACCTCGGCGGGGGTGGAGTACGCCGCGGGGAGGTCGAGGCAGTTCACGGCGGCGTTGGCGTACATCAGGTTGGTGTAGCGGCCGCTGGAGTCGCGTTCGTAGTAGCTGTCGGACAGGGCCAGCAGGGGGGCGCCGTCGCTGTTCTTCATCGCCGCGTTCAGGGCGCCGCGCAGTTGCGGCCAGGCGGACTGGTCGTACATCGCGGCGATCACGCCGGTGGTGGCGAGCGCCTCGCCGAGCTTGCGGCCCTTGGTGTCACCGGCGGGGATCGGGTGGGCGTCGAGCTTGCGGAAGAAGGCCGCCAGGTGGTCGCCCGCCTGCGCCGGTGTGGTGCCCCGGCCGCCGAGCGGGCAGTCGCTCTGGCGCACGCAGTCCTTGGCGAAGGACTGGAAGGCGGTCTCGAAGCCCGCCGTCTGGTCGAGGTTCATCCGGCTCGCGGGCAGGGACGGGTCCATCGCGCCGTCCAGCACCAGGCGGCCCGCCCGGTCCGGGAACAGACCGGCGTACGTCGCTCCCAGGAACGTCCCGTACGACGCCCCCACGTACGTCAGCTTCTTGTCGCCGAGCACCGCGCGCAGGACGTCCATGTCGCGGGCCGCCTCGACCGTGGAGACGTGCCGCAGCAGCCGCGGATCGTGGGCGCCGCAGCCCTCGGCGAACGTGCGGTACGCGCCCACCAGCGCGTCGGTCTCCTTCCCGTCGTCGGGAGTGACGTCGGTCTGCGTGTACGTGTCCATGTCCCGGTCGCCGAGGCACTCGACGGGCTCGCTGCGGGCCACGCCGCGCGGGTCCATCGCCACCATGTCGTAGCGGGCGCGGATCTCGGCGGGGTAGCCGAGGCCCGCGTACTGCTGGAGGTAGCCGATGGCCGAGCCGCCCGGTCCGCCCGGGTTCACCTGCAACGAACCCAGCCTGCTGCCGGGCCCCGTGGCCTTCTTCCTGGCCACCGCCAGCCGCACGTCGCCCTGCGAGGGCTGCGCGTAGTCGAGCGGCGCCTTCATCGTGGCGCACTGGAAACCGGGCGCCCCGCAGTCGCGCCAGGTCAGCTTCTGCTCGTAGTACGGCATCAGCGCGGCCGGGGTGGAACGCGGCAGCGCGGCCAGCACCGCGTCCGCCGCCGGAGCGGCCTGCTGCTGCCGCGCCTCGCCCGCGGAGCAGCCCGAGACCAGCAGGGCGGCGGCGGAGAGCCCGGAGAGGAGGGCGAGGAGAGCGGGGCGGGAGCCGCCGGGGCGGGTCCGGGGTGCGGGCGGAGAACTGTTCGCAGACGTGACAGGGGGAGTGCTCGGACGAGGGGCGCGCCTGAAGTACATCTGGCGAGCGTAACTCTGCGCGACCGCGCGGGTGCGCTACGTGCGTGTCGTGCCCCGTACGAGTGATGTCCCCGTGGGCGGTGGGGCGGCTCCCTCGGGTCCGTCGGCGCCGTCGGGTCCGTCAGCCTGCCCTCAGGGCCATCGTCATCGCCTCCACCGCGAGCAGCGGGGCCACATTGCGGTCGAGGGCCTCGCGGCAGGCGGCGATCGCTTCTATGCGGCGCAGCGTGGACTCCGGGGTGCTGCCCCGGGCGACCCGGTCCAGGGTGTCCTCCACGTCCGCGTTGGCGATCGCCACCCGCGAGCCGAGCTGGAGGGCGAGGACGTCGCGGTAGAGGGCGGTCAGGTCGGTCAGCGCGAGGTCGAGGCTGTCGCGCTGCGTACGGGTGCGGCGGCGCTTCTGCTTGTCCTCCAGGTCCTTCATCACACCCGCCGTACCGCGCGGCAGCCGGCCGCCCTGGGCCGCGCCCAGCGCCGCCTTCAGCTCCTCGGTCTCCTTGACGTCCGTCTCCTCCGCGAGCGCCTTCGCGTCGTCCGCCGCGGCGTCGACCAGTTCCTGGGCGGCCTTGAGGCAGCCGCCGATGTCGTCGAGGCGGAGCGGCAGCCGCAGCACGGTGGCGCGGCGCTCGCGCGCGGCCGGGTCGGTGGCCAGGCGGCGGGCCCGGTCGACGTGCCCCTGGGTGGCACGGGCGGCCGCGGCGGCGACGCCGGGTTCGACGCCGTCCCGGCGTACGAGCATGTCGGCCACGGCGTCCACCGAGGGGGTGCGCAGGTTCAGGTGGCGGCAGCGGGAGCGGATCGTGGGCAGGACGTCCTCGATGGAGGGAGCGCACAGCAGCCACACCGTCCGGGGAGCCGGTTCCTCGACGGCCTTCAGGACGGCGTTGGCCGACTTCTCGTTCAGCCGCTCGGCGTCCTCGACCAGGATCACCTGCCAGCGGCCGTTGGCGGGTGAGGTGAACGACTTGCGGACGGTGTCCCGCATGTCGTCGGCGAGAATCTGGGTGCCGACCGCGGCGACCGTGGAGACGTCGGCGTGCGTACCGATCAGCGCTGTGTGGCAGCCGTCGCAGAAGCCGCAGCCGGGGGTCCCGCCGAGGGCGCGGTCCGGGCTGACGCACTGGAGCGCGGCGGCGAAGGCCCGCGCCGTCTGGACGACCCCCGCGCCGGGCGGCCCGGTGAACAGCCACGCGTGCGTCATCCTCGACGCCTCCGGCGGTGCGGTGCCGGAGGTGACCGCCGTCACCAGGGCGTCGGCGTCCCGGGCGGCGGCGCCCAGCTGTTCGCCGACCTTCTCCTGCCCGACGAGGTCGTCCCACACGCTCATGGGTCACGCCGCCCTTCCGCCGCGGTCCGCCGCGCCCTCGTCATGGCTCGCCACGCCTTCGTCCTGTTCGTGTTCGCCCTGTTGGTGGTGGTGCGGGATCCATTGTGCGGGTGCCCACTGACAACGGGGACCGGGACAACGGGGACCGGGACAACGGGGACCGGGACAACGGG
Source organism: Streptomyces sp. SAT1 (assembly GCF_001654495.1). Taxonomy (GTDB): domain Bacteria; phylum Actinomycetota; class Actinomycetes; order Streptomycetales; family Streptomycetaceae; genus Streptomyces; species Streptomyces andamanensis. Next base: position 3,985,086 of record NZ_CP015849.1, on the reverse strand, counting down.
GACCGGGACAACGGGAACCGGCGAGGCCGCCGGTCCCGAGCAGCCCCGGCGTCCGCGGCCCCGGCCCTCGTCCTCGGCCCCGGCGCCCGCGCCCGCGGCCATCGGCCTCAGCCCCGGCGTCCGCGGCCCCGGCCGTCGCCGTACTCCTCCTGCTCGTCCTGGCGCGGGCCGAGCAGCTCGTCCGCCAGCGTCGGCAGGTCGTCGAGCGGTGTCTCCTCGGCCCAGTCCGGCCGTGGCCGCCGCCGCGCGCCGGTGTCGGCCTCGACCTGGGGCAGCTCGCGCGTGCGGTCGTCGGAGCCGTCGGGCCGTACGGGAGGCGTCGGCCGCTCGTCCCGGAAGAAGCCCGGCGGGACCCGGTCGGCGATGTCGCCGCCCCGGACGTCCGCCGGAGCCGCGTCCCGCACCGGCGGCAGCACCGCGGTCTCGTCGGCCTCGCCGGAGAACGCACCGGAGACTGCGCCGGAGCCACCGGTACCGGCGCCCTCGCCGTCGTCGTCGGCGCGGATCTGCGGCAGCACCGCCGTCTCGTCCGCCGGACCGGCGTGCGCCGACGGCGGCCCGGACCGCCCCGGCTGGGGCAGCTCGGCCGTGACCTCCGCCTCGGAGACCTCCACCTCGGACTCCGGCTCGGACTCCGGCTCGGTGTCCCTTCCGGCAGCGCCACGGGAAGCACCCCGTGCACCCGGTTCCCGGGCGTCGGCACCTTCGCCCGGAGCGTCGCTCCGGTCCGCGCGCACCGCCCGCAGCACCGCCGTCTCGTCGTCCGCCGGGGCGCCCGCCGAGGCGGAGGACCGGGAGTCCGACGCCTCGGAGGTGTCCGGCGCGTCGGCCGGGGACACCACCGGCGTCGGGACGGTCACCGCGTCCGACGGCGGCACGGCGGCCGCGGCGGGCGGGGCCGGGCGGCGCGGACCCGAGGCCGCCGCCGCCGCGGCCTGCTCGGCCGCCCGCCGGGCTTCCTCGGCCCGCAGCAGCGCCTCCTCGGCCTTCTTCTGCTTCTCCAGGCGCAGCGCCTCGGCCTCGGCCCGCAGCCGGGCCTCCTCCTCGGCCTGCTTGCGCAGCCGCTCCTGCTCGGCCTTGCGCCGGGCCTCGGCCTCCGCGCGCGCCTGCTCCTCGGCGAGCAGCCGGGCGCGCTCCTCCTCGGCACGGCGGCGCGCCTCCTCGGCGCGCTGCCTGGCCTCCTCCGCCTGGCGCTCGGCCTCGCGGCGCTGCGCCTCCTCCAGCTCGCGGCGCTTGCGCTCCTCCTCCTCGGCGCGCAGCCGGGCCAGCTGCTCCTGGCGCTCCCGCTCCAGGCGCTCCTCCTCGGCCTTGCGCCGGGCCTCCTCCTCGGCCTTGCGGCGCGCTTCTTCCTCGGCCTTGCGGCGTGCCTCCTCCTGGGCCTTCACCTCGGCCTCGGACAGCGGCAGCATCTGGTCGAGCCGGGCCCGGACGACGGTGGTGACCGCCTCGGGCTCCTGGCCGGCGTCCACCACCAGGTACCGGCCGGGGTCGGCGGCGGCCAGCGCCAGGAATCCGGAGCGCACGCGCGCGTGGAACTCGGCCGGCTCCGACTCCAGCCGGTCGGGCGCCTCCGTGAACCGCTCGCGGGCGGTCTCCGGGGAGACGTCCAGGAGGACGGTGAGGTGGGGCACCAGCCCGTCGGTCGCCCAGCGGGAGATACGGGCGATCTCCGTCGGGGACAGGTCGCGGCCCGCGCCCTGGTAGGCGACGGACGAGTCGATGTACCGGTCGCTGATCACCACGGCGCCGCGCTCCAGGGCGGGCCGTACGACGGTGTCGACGTGCTCGGCGCGGTCGGCGGCGTACAGCAGCGCCTCGGCGCGGTGGGACAGGCCCTGGGAGGACACGTCCAGGAGGATCGAGCGCAGCCGCTTGCCCACGGGCGTGGCGCCCGGCTCACGGGTGAGGACGACCTCGTGGCCCTTGGCCCGGATCCAGTCGGCGAGCGCCTCTGCCTGGGTGGACTTGCCCGCGCCGTCGCCGCCTTCCAGGGCGATGAAGAAGCCGGTCGCGGCGGGCACCGTCACGGGGTCGTCGCCGCCGCGCAGGGCGTCGACGAGGTCCTTGCGCAGCGGTACGCCGGAGCGGTCGTCGACCTTGGCCAGCACCAGCGCGGCCACCGGCAGCAGCAGCGCGCCGACCAGCATCAGGGTGAAGGCGGCGCCGCCGTGCTCGAAGACGAACCGGCCGTTCTCCAGTCGGTGCGGGCCGATGCCTGCGGCGACCACCGGGGCGCACAGCGCGGCGAGGGCGACCACGACCCGCACCACCGCGTGCAGGTGCCCGGCCATGCGCGGCCTGCGCTGGTCCTCGGTCTCCAGGTCGAGGACGGTGTGCCCCGCGTTGGCGGCGACGCCGGCGCTCACCCCGGCCAGGGCGAGCAGCAGCAGGACGGTGGTCACGTCGGGCACGAGCCCGGCGGCGAGCAGGGCGATGCCGGTGAGGGCGATGGCCAGCGCCAGCAGCCGGCGCCGCGACAGCGTGACGAGCGCCTTGGGGGCCGTACGGATGCCGACGGCGACCCCGCCGGTCAGGACGAGCACGTCCAGGCCGAAGAGGACCGGACCGCCGCCCAGGTCGCGGGCGTGCAGCGCGCAGACGGCGACGGCCGCGGCGATCGCCCCGGCGACGGCGGCGCAGGCGAGCACGAGCACCGGCACGGCGCCGGTGCGGCCCTTGTCCACGCCGGTGGCCGTCCTGGGACGGCGCAGCCCTTCGAGCGGCGACCGCGCGCGCGGGGTGCGCGTGCCGGGCAGCTCCAGGTAGGTGAGGACGGACAGGGACGCGGCGAACAGACCGGCCGCGACATATGCGCCGAGGGCGGCCTGGTGCTGGTCGAACCAGGCGACGCCGGTGCCCAGGAGGTTGTTGAACAGGGAGGCGACGACCAGGACGACGGCCGCGAGCGGGATCGCCGCGAAGGTGGTGCGCAGCGACAGGCGGCGCAGGGCGTCCAGGTGGTCGGGGAGGGGGCGCACGGTGGCGCCCTCGGGGGGCGGGGCGGGCAGCAGCGCGGGCGCCGCGCTCTCCCGGCACACCGTCCACAGCCGCTCGGCCGCCCCGGTCACGAAGACGGTGACCAGGAGGAGCGTCGGTGCGTTCGCCGGGGTCCAGTCGATCCACAGCGGGGCGATGATCAGCAGCGCGGCGCGTACGCCGTCCGCGCCGACCATGGTCCAGCGGCGGTCGAGCGGGCCGTCCGGCGCGGTCAGGGTGGTGAGCGGGCCCAGGAGGACCGCTCCGAAGAGGACGGTCGCCACGATGCGCGCACCGAAGACGGTCGCCACTGCGAACGCCGCGCCCCGGTAGCCGCCGCCGAAGGACCCCTGGGCGACGGCCGCCTGGAGGACCAGGGCGACCAGCACCAGGAGGGCCAGGGTGTCGCCCACGCCCGCGACCAGCTGCGCGCTCCACAGCCGCTTCAGCTGAGGACGGCGCAGCAGGGCACGCACGGCGCGCTCGCGGGAGTCCGTCACCAGTGCGTCGTCGGGGGCCGGAGTGTGGGCCGTTGGCTGCTCGGCTCGCGTCATGCGTTCAGCCTATCGGGACGCACCGACAGGACGTGGTGACCGCCCGAACGTACGCGCGCCCCGGCATGTGTGTGATGCCGGGGCGCGCGTCGCGTGAACAGATGTGAAGACGATCTCCGAATGAAGCAGATGAAGCAGATGAAGGAGGTGAAGCCGACGAAGCCGTCAGGAAGAGGAGCACGCCGGGAAGAGGCGGTGCCGCTCGGTCCTCAGCCCTCAGTCCTCGGCCGCCGCCGTGTTCGCGGCGGTCTTCTTCGCCGCCGTCTTCTTCGCCGCCGTCTTCTTCGCGGCCGCGGTCGTCGTCTTCTTCGCCGTCGTCTTGGCCGCCGTCTTCTTCGCGGCGGTCTTCTTGGCCGTGGAGGCCGTCTTCTTCGCCGCGGTCTTCTTGGCGGGGGCCTTCTTCGCGGTCTTCTTGGCCGGGCCCTTGGCCCGCTTCTCCGCGAGCAGCTCGAAGCCGCGCTCCGGCGTGATCGTCTCCACGCTGTCGCCCGACCGCAGGGTCGCGTTGGTCTCGCCGTCGGTGACGTACGGACCGAAGCGGCCGTCCTTGACCACGACCGGCTTGGCGCTGACCGGGTCCTCGCCCAGCTCCTTCAGCGGGGGCTTGGCCGCCGCCCGGCCGCGCTGCTTGGGCTGGGCGTAGATCGCCAGCGCCTCTTCCAGCGTGATCGTGAAGAGCTGGTCCTCGGTCTGCAGGGACCGCGAGTCCGTGCCCTTCTTCAGGTACGGGCCGTAGCGGCCGTTCTGCGCGGTGATCTCGACGCCCTCGGCGTCCGCGCCGACGACCCGCGGCAGCGACATCAGCTTCAGCGCGTCGTCGAGCGTCACGGTGTCCAGGGACATCGACTTGAAGAGCGAGGCCGTGCGCGGCTTGACCGCGTTCTTGCCGGTCTTCGGGGTGCCCTCGGGGAGGATCTCCGTGACGTACGGACCGTAGCGGCCGTCCTTGGCGACGATCTGGTGGCCGGTCACCGGGTCGGCGCCCAGCTCGAAGTCGCCGCTCGGCTTGGCGAGCAGTTCCTCGGCGAGTTCGACGCTCAGCTCGTCGGGGGCCAGGTCGTCCGGGATGTCGGCGCGCTGGTGGGAGTCGGTGTCCTTCTCGCCGCGCTCGATGTACGGGCCGTAGCGGCCCACGCGCAGCACGATGCCGTTGCCGACCGGGAACGACGACACCTCGCGCGCGTCGATCGCGCCCAGGTCGGTCACCAGTTCCTTGAGACCGCCGAGGTGGTCGCCGTCGCCGTTGCCGGCGTCCGCGGCACCGCCCTCGCCCGTGCCCTCGCCGAAGTAGAACCGCTTCAGCCACGGCACGGCCCGCGCCTCGCCGCGCGCGATGCGGTCGAGGTCGTCCTCCATCCGGGCGGTGAAGTCGTAGTCGACCAGCCGGCCGAAGTGCTTCTCCAGGAGGTTCACCACGGCGAAGGACAGGAAGGACGGCACCAGCGCGGTGCCCTTCTTGAACACATAGCCGCGGTCGAGGATCGTGCCGATGATCGACGCGTACGTCGACGGGCGGCCGATCTCGCGCTCCTCCAGCTCCTTGACCAGGCTGGCCTCGGTGTAGCGGGCCGGGGGCTTGGTGGCGTGCCCGTCGACCGTGATCTCCTCGGCGCCGAGCGCGTCGCCCTCGGCGACCTGCGGCAGCCGGCGCTCGCGGTCGTCCAGCTCGGCGTTCGGGTCGTCGGCGCCTTCGACGTACGCCTTCAGGAAGCCGTGGAAGGTGATCGTCTTGCCGGACGCGCTGAACTCGACGTCCCGGCCGTCGGCAGCCCGGCCGCCGATCTTCACCGTGACGGAGTTCCCGGTCGCGTCCTTCATCTGGGAGGCGACGGTCCGCTTCCAGATCAGCTCGTACAGCTTGAACTGGTCACCGGTCAGACCGGTCTCGGCGGGCGTGCGGAAGCGGTCGCCCGAGGGGCGGATCGCCTCGTGCGCCTCCTGCGCGTTCTTGACCTTCCCGGCGTACGTACGCGGCTGCGGCGGCAGGTAGTCGGCGCCGTACAACTGCGTGACCTGGGCGCGGGCGGCGGTGACCGCCGTGTCGCTCAGCGTCGTGGAGTCCGTACGCATGTACGTGATGTAGCCGTTCTCGTACAGCTTCTGCGCGACCTGCATGGTGGCCTTGGCGCCGAAGCCGAGCTTGCGGCTGGCCTCCTGCTGGAGCGTCGTCGTACGGAACGGGGCGTACGGCGAGCGGCGGTACGGCTTGGACTCGACGGAGCGGACGGCGAAGGCGGTGTCCGCCAGGGCGGCGGCGAGCGCACGCGCGTTCGCCTCGTCGAGGTGGAGGGTGTTCGCGCTCTTCAGCTGCCCCAGGGAGTCGAAGTCGCGGCCCTGCGCGACACGCCGGCCGTCTACCGTCTGGAGCCGTGCGACCAGGGACGACGGGTCCGAGGCGTCGCCCGCCCGGCCGGTCGAGAAGGTGCCCGTCAGGTCCCAGTACTCGGCGGAGCGGAAGGCGATGCGCTCGCGCTCCCGTTCGACCACGAGCCGGGTCGCCACCGACTGGACGCGGCCCGCCGACAGCCGCGGCATGACCTTCTTCCACAGGACGGGCGAGACCTCGTAGCCGTAGAGGCGGTCGAGGATGCGGCGGGTCTCCTGGGCGTCGACGAGCTTCTGGTTGAGCTGGCGCGGGTTGGCGACGGCGGCCCGGATCGCGTCCTTGGTGATCTCGTGGAAGACCATCCGCTTGACCGGGATCTTCGGCTTCAGCACTTCCTGGAGGTGCCAGGCGATGGCCTCGCCCTCGCGGTCCTCATCGGTGGCGAGGAAGAGCTCGTCGGAGTCCTTCAGCAGGTCCTTGAGCTTCTTGACCTGGGCCTTCTTGTCGGCGTTGACCACATAGATCGGCTGGAAGTCGTGTTCTACGTCCACACCGAGGCGGCGGACCTCACCGGTGTACTTCTCCGGGACCTCCGCGGCCCCGTTGGGAAGGTCACGGATGTGCCCGACGCTCGCTTCGACGACGTAGCCGGGGCCGAGATAGCCCTTGATCGTCTTCGCCTTGGCAGGCGACTCGACGATGACGAGTCGGCGACCGCCCTGTGCGGTATCGCTGGTCGGGGACAACTTCGCTCTTCTCTCCGGTCGACGCTTGGTCTCGCTGTGTCTCGCTGGATCTCCCCAGGCTGTGGCTGCGTTCCCGGGGCCGGGCAGTGCTGACGCTGCGGAGTGTGACGGTACATCCCGCCCCCGTGTCAAACGGGAAAAGCCCGCAACGGCCACTCGAACGGTAACCCGACTACCGCCCTTCCTGCCGCCCGGAGTGCCCACGGACCGGTCGGGGCCGAAGCGGAAGATGATCCACCGGACGCCGGGGACGCCGCGCCGCGCCGGTGTTCACAGCCGCGTCAGGCACCACGTCCCGAGCGCCAGGGACCCCACGGCCGCGCCGGTCGCGAGGGCTGCCGCGAGGCTCTGGCGCACCCCCAGCGCCACGGGTTCGCGACGGCGCGCACGGAGCGCCGTCCACCCCAGCAGCACCGCTCCGAACAGGGCGAACACCGCCCCTGAGAAGATCGCTGGACCGCTTTCCACGTACGTACCCCTCCGCCCCGGATGCCCCCGGTCGGCGAGGCTGGCACCTCCGGGCGACGGGCGGCCCAACCCGGGGTGAACAGGGGGCGGCCGGGCAGCCGCGCGGCCCCTCGGCGACCGCCCGGCGTGCCCCGGCGCACGCCGGAGCGATGACCGAAAAATGGTCGGGCGGGGCCGGAGGCGGCGGTCCGGAGCGGGCGGGGCCCCGCCGGGCGGACTCTGCGCGGGACGGGTCCCTCGGGGCGCGGCGGTCGGCCCGCCGGGGACGGGCCTTCCGGCCGCTGCGCGCCTCTCGGCGCGGCGGTCAGCCCGCCGAGGGCGGTCGGTCCGCCGAGGGCCGGTCAGTCCGCCGAGGGCCGGTCGGCCGGCTCCAGGAAGCCCTGCTCCACCAGCAGGCGGATCTGCGCGGGCGTGCGGTCGCGCAGGAGCACGGGGTCCTCGCCGACGAGCTGGGCGATGGCGTCCAGGATGCGTCCGGCGCTGAGCGTGCCGTCGCAGACACCGGCGAAGCCCGCGCCGACCGTGTCCACGGCGGTGGCCCGGCGCATCCCGCGGTGCTGGCGCAGCACCACGTGCTCCGGGTCCTCGGCGCCGGGCAGCCCGACCTGCTCCTGCACGACCTCACCGACGAGCCGGAAGTGCCGGTCGAGCAGGCCCGCGTCGTCGTGGTCCCGCAGGAAGCCGACGCGGTCGAAGTGCGCGCGCACGGTGTCGCCGAGCGGCTGCTCGACGGGGTGCGGCCACTCCTCCGCGACGACCGAGGGCGCGGCGGAGTCCGTCCGGCGCAGGGTGATCCAGCCGAAGCCGACGGCCCTCACCTTGCGCGCCTCGAACTCCTCCAGCCAGGCGTCGTAGCGCGCCTGGTACTCCGCCGGGTCGGCACGGTGGTCACCGGCGTCGCGCAGCCACAGCTCGGCGTACTGCGTGACGTCCTGCACCTCGCGCTGCACGATCCACGCGTCGCAGCCGCGCGGCACCCACGACCTGAGCCTGTCCTGCCAGTCCTCCCCCTCCGTGTGCTCCCAGTTGGCGAGGAACTGCGCGAACCCGCCCTCGTTCAGCCGCTCCCCCGCCTGCTGAACGAGCGTGCGGCACAGATCGTCCCCGGCCATCCCGCCGTCGCGGTACGTCAGCCGGGCGCCCGGGGAGATCACGAAGGGCGGGTTGGACACGATCAGGTCGAACCGCTCGTCGTCGCGGACCGGCTCGAACAGGGAGCCCTTGCGCAGATCGGCGGCCGGGGCTCCGGACAGCGCGAGCGTGAGGGCGGTGATGTGCAGCGCGCGCGGGTTGAGGTCGGTCGCGGTCACCCGCGTGGCGTGCCGGCTCGCGTGCAGCGCCTGGATGCCGGAGCCGGTGCCGAGGTCCAGCGCGGCGGCGACGGGCGTACGGACCGTGAGACCCGCCAGGGTGGTGGAGGCGCCGCCGACGCCGAGGACGACGCCCTCCTCACGGCTGCCGATGCCGCCCGCGCCGCCGACCGCGCACCCCAGGTCGGAGACGATGAACCAGTCCTCGCCGTCGAGCCCGGCGTACGGCCGTACGTCCACGGTCGCGGCCAGCTCGTCCCCGCCGGCGCGCGCCAGCCAGCCGGTCTCCAGGCAGGCGTCTACGGGCAGGACGTCCACCACGCGCGCGTGCGGCACGGGCTGCTGGAGCAGGAAGAGCCGGACGAGCAGTTCGAGCGGGGTGTCCCCGCGCGTGGCGCGGAGCGCGGGCACGGTCTCGCTGCGGGCGAGCGCCGCGTACGCGGGCGCGCCGAGCAGTTCGAGCAGCCCGTCGGCGGTGAACGACGCGCCGAGCAGGGCGTCGCGGAGCCGGGCGGCGACGTCGGGGCGGTCGGCCGCGGGCAGGGCCGCCGGGCCGGCCGGGGCCTCGGGGGTGGCGGGGGCGGTCGAGACGTTCGGGGCGGGCACGCTGGAGTCACTCACGCACCCATTGTGTCGGCTCCCACCGACATCGCACACGCGCACCGCACGCCCCGGCACGGCACGCGCGCGCGTGCCGATGCGGTCGCCGGGGCGGCGGTGCGGTGGCGGTGCGGCAGCGGCGGCTCAGCCGTTCGCGGGCGACGCGGTCGCGGAGGCGGTGGACGAGGCGGACTTGCAGCTCGGCTGCCCGGCCATGGCCTTGCCGACGTCGCCCTCCTCCAGGTTCTTCAGCGCGTCGTTGCCCGTCCTGCTCAGCTTGTCGAGCTGGGTGGCGATGTCCTTGAGCCCGTCCGCGAACTTGGCCTGGTCCTTGGTGTCGAGCTTGTCGACCTGCTCCTTGAGCGAGGCGTAGGAGGCACCGAGGTCGTTGAGCTCCTTGACCGCGTCCTGCTGCTTCTTCTGCCCGCCCTCGACATCGGGCGCGCCGGCCTTGTTCACGGCGGCGCCGATCGCCTTGTAGGCGTCGGACATGTCCTGGAATGCCTGTGCGTCCGTCTCCTGGACCGTCTTCGTCGGGGTGTTGTCCGAGGTCTGCTTCTGGATCGCGGCGCTGGCGGCCTGGATCTTCTTCGCCTGCGGCTGGACACCGTCGCACACCTGCTTGGCCCAGGTGTTCAGCGCGTCGTTCTTGCCGTCGTCGCTGCTGCCGGAGCATCCCGTCAGTGCCAGTGCCAGTACCGCACCGCCGGACAGGGCGGCCGCGAGCTTCTTGTTCACCGGATCGGTCCCTTCCATGGCTCTCGGCCCCGGAACATACACGGCGATCGCACGGCCGCCGTGGCCCGGTGACCCCTTACGTGCCGTCTTGCAGCCATTTGCACCAAGCGAGAGAAGGCTCACGGCCTCACGACACGCGCGGCGGGCCAGTACCCCGGACACGCCGCGGGCGGACGGCGCGTCGAACGCGCCGCCCGCCCGCTCACGAGCCGGACCGTGCCGTACGGCCCCGTGCGCCCCCTTACGAGACCACCGCGGGGTCGGCCGGCTTGGACACCCGTTCGGCGCTGTCCTCGTCGTCGCCCACGGCGATACCGCGCCGCTTGGAGACGTAGACCGAGCCGACGATGACGAGCAGCGCGAGGATCGCGATCAGGACGCGCACGCCGATGCTCTTGTCGTCGCCGTAGGAGAACTTGATGACCGCGGGCGCGATGAGCAGCGACACGAGGTTCATCACCTTCAGCAGCGGGTTGATCGCCGGGCCCGCGGTGTCCTTGAACGGGTCGCCGACCGTGTCGCCGATCACCGTGGCGGCGTGGGCCTCGCTGCCCTTGCCGCCGTGGTGGCCGTCCTCGACCAGCTTCTTGGCGTTGTCCCAGGCACCGCCGGAGTTGGCGAGGAACACCGCCATCAGCGTGCCCGCGCCGATGGCGCCCGCGAGATAGGCGCCGAGCGCGCCGACCCCGAGCGTGAACCCGATGAAGATGGGCGCCATCACGGCCAGCAGTCCGGGCGTGGCGAGTTCGCGCAGGGCGTCCTTGGTGCAGATGTCGACGACGCGCCCGTACTCCGGCTTCTCGGTGTAGTCCATGATCCCGGGGTGCTCGCGGAACTGGCGCCGCACCTCGAAGACCACCGACCCCGCCGACCGCGACACCGCGTTGATCGCCAGCCCCGAGAAGAGGAAGACGACCGCGGCCCCGGCGATGAGCCCGACCAGGTTGTTGGGCTGGGAGATGTCCATGATCAGGGTCATCGGCGCGCCGGGCCCGGACAGCTTGGCGCCGACGTCGCTCGCGCCGGTGGTGATGGCGTCGCGGTACGAACCGAACAGCGCCGACGCCGCGAGGACGGCGGTGGCGATGGCGATGCCCTTGGTGATGGCCTTGGTGGTGTTGCCGACCGCGTCCAGGTTGGTGAGCACCTGGGCGCCCGCGCCCTCGACGTCACCGGACATCTCGGCGATGCCCTGGGCGTTGTCGGAGACCGGTCCGAAGGTGTCCATGGCGACGATCACGCCGACCGTGGTGAGCAGGCCGGTGCCGGCCAGCGCCACCGCGAACAGCGCCAGCATGATCGATGTGCCGCCGAGCAGGAACGCCCCGTACACGCCGAGGCCGATCAGCAGCGCGGTGTAGACGGCCGATTCCAGTCCGAGGGAGATACCGGCGAGGACGACGGTGGCCGGGCCGGTGAGCGAGGTCTTGCCGATGTCGCGGACCGGCCGCCGGGTGGTCTCGGTGAAGTACCCGGTCAGCTGCTGGATCACGGCGGCCAGCAGGATGCCGATGCCCACCGCGACCAGGGCGAGGATCCGCGGGTCGCCGTCCTTGCCGCGGATCGCCGCGTCGGTGACGCCGGTGAGACCGGCGTACGTGGACGGCAGGTAGGTGTAGACGGCCGCCGCCACCAGGGCGAGGGAGATCACCGCGGAGATGAAGAAGCCGCGGTTGATCGCGCTCATGCCGCTGCGGTCGCTGCGGCGCGGGGCCACCGCGAAGATGCCGATCATGGCGGTGACCACACCGATGGCGGGCACCAGCAGCGGGAAGGCGAGTCCGTCGTTGCCGAAGGCGGCCTTGCCGAGGATGAGCGCGGCGACCAGCGTGACCGCGTACGACTCGAAGAGGTCGGCCGCCATGCCCGCGCAGTCGCCGACGTTGTCGCCCACGTTGTCGGCGATGGTCGCGGCATTGCGCGGATCGTCCTCCGGAATGCCCTGCTCGACCTTGCCGACCAGGTCGGCGCCGACGTCGGCGGCCTTGGTGAAGATGCCGCCGCCCACTCGCATGAACATGGCGATCAGCGCCGCGCCGAGGCCGAAGCCCTCCAGCACCTTCGGCGCGTCCGCCGCGTAGACCAGCACCACGCAGGAGGCGCCCAGCAGGCCGAGCCCCACCGTGAACATGCCGACGACGCCGCCCGTTCGGAAAGCGATCTTCATGGCTTTGTGCGAGACGGCGGTGAGATCCTTTTCCGGTTCGCCCTGCGCGGGAGTCGCCTCCCGGGCGGCGGCGGCCACACGCACATTGCTGCGCACGGCGAGCCACATGCCGATATAACCGGTGGCCGCCGAGAACCCGGCACCGATCAGGAAGAACACCGACCGTCCGGCGCGCTGATTCCAGTCGTCGGCGGGCAGCAGCAGGAGCAGGAAGAACACCACGACGGCGAATACGCCGAGGGTGCGCAGCTGGCGGCCCAGATAGGCGTTCGCACCTTCCTGGACCGCTTCCGCGATCTTCTTCATGCTGTCGGTGCCCTCGCCGGCCGCGAGCACCTGGCGCACCAGGACGCCCGCGACCAAGAGTGCGGCCACCGCGACCGCGGCGATGACCGCCACGATGATCCGATTGTCATCGGTCAGTACCGCGGCTGCGAAAGTTGTCGGTTGAGCCGACTGATGAGGGGTAGAAAGCCCCGCCATTCGTCCTCCTTGACGCTTGGGCTGAGCTCAAGATGTGGACGGATTGTAGGGAGCGAAACCCGAACTAAACAGTGTGCGGTAAATGGAATCAGCCGTCACACGGCTCTCAGCAAAAGATCGCCGCCCGACAGGTGACCCGAAAGCGGTAACGCCTCAAAAGCATTGACCCTTGATCCATTATCAGGTTAATCGATCGTGAATTAATTCACGAAATGCTGCCGGTCCGCCGCGGGATCGGCCGAATGGGCCGGTCGAAAGGCCCGTTCGAGAGAGCCGGTCGTGGACGGCGCCCCCCGCCCCGGACATGCCGAAGGGCCCCGTGGCCGGGGCCCTTCGGCACAAACGGAACAGACAGAACAGACAGAACAGACAGAACAGACAGAACAAACGCAACAAATGGAACAGATGAACGAAAACGGAGCGAGGGGTGGAGACGGAGGCGGGTCGCGCACGTACGCGCGATCGGCTCAGGAGAGCACGGCGTCCGCCGAAGCGGTCGGCCAGGTCATCTTGATCAGCCCGCCGTCCTCGCCCGCCGAGACCTCGACGTCGTCGACGAGGCCGCTGATGACCGCGAGGCCCATCTCGTCCTCCTCGGCGTCCGCGTCGTCCACGGCGCCCGGGGCCTCCCCCGGATGGTGCGGAGCGTGCCGGGCCTCGTCGCCGACCTCGATGGAGAACTGCTTCTCCTCCTCGGTCAGCACCACCGTCACCGGCGCCGCGATCCCATTGCTCTGATGCAGCCCGACGGCACGGGAGCAGGCCTCACCGACGGCGAGCCTGACCTCGTCGAGGACGGCCTCGTCGACCCCCGCCCTGCGCGCCACCGCTGCCGCCACCAGCCGGGCGGTCCTGACGTGCTCCGGCAGCGCGCTGAAGCGGAGTTCGACGGTGGCCATGCATCCCCCTAGGAGCTACGGGCGTGCGGTCGGGAGACCGGGCCGCCGAGCCCGGCTCCCCGCAGGAACGTCTTCCGCCCCGGACTCCGGCCCGGGACCGGCGGTCAGTCGGTCGCCGCCACCGCTTCGTCGACCGAGGTGTGGATGGGGAACACCTTGGTCAGACCGGTGATACGGAAGATCTTGAGAATGCGCTCCTGGTTGCAGACCAGGCGCAGCGAGCCCTCGTGGGCACGCACTCGCTTCAGACCGCCGACCAGTACGCCGAGACCGGTGGAGTCGAGGAAGTCCACCCCCTCCATGTCGACGACGAGGTGGAAATTCCCGTCGTTCACCAGCTCGACCAGCTGCTCGCGCAGCTTGGGCGCGGTATATACGTCGATTTCGCCACCGACCTCGACGACCGTACGATCGCCGACGGTACGGGTCGACAGGGACAGGTCCACGGATCCTCCAGCACCTTGCTATCGAGCGGTCGCCCATCGGGCACCTCGGCTTGAGGCCCCCGGGACGGTTCGCCAGCCGCGATGGCATTCAATCACTTACCGGCAGGCGTGCACGACGCCTTGGCTCCATTGTCCGTCACGCCGGTGACAGACTCGGTGCCAATGGCCAAGAATCACCGATCCGATCGAACCCCGACGGAGACCGCAACCCGCCTGACGCCGGGCGCGGTTCTGGACCGGCTCGCCTCCGGGCCGAGCCGGGCTGCGCGCATCACTCATACGGAGCACCTGCCCCCGCGAGCGGGTCGTCATGCCGTCTGGCCCGACCGGATTCGTCCGGAGGTCCTGGCCGCCGTCCGAGCCTGCGGGATCGAGCACCCCTGGACCCATCAGGCACAGGCCGCCGAGCACGCCCTCGACGGCGACTCCGTCGTGGTCGCCACCGGCACGGCGTCCGGCAAGTCGCTGGCGTATCTGGTCCCCGTGCTGTCGGCGCTGCTGGCGGGCTCCGAGGCACCGAACGGCCGCGGGGCCACCGCCCTCTATCTGGCCCCCACCAAGGCCCTCGCCGCCGACCAGTGCCGCGCGGTGCGGGAACTCGCCCGGCCGCTGGGCAACGCCGTACGGGCCGCCGTGTACGACGGCGACACACCGGTCGAGGAACGCGAGTGGATCCGCCAGTACGGCAACTACGTGCTGACCAATCCCGACATGCTGCACCGCGGGATCCTGCCGTCCCACCCGCGCTGGTCCTCCTTCCTGCGGTCCCTGAAGTACGTCGTCATCGACGAGTGCCACACCTACCGCGGTGTCTTCGGCTCCCATGTCGCCCAGGTCCTGCGCCGACTGCGCCGGCTGTGCGCGCGCTACGGCGCCTCGCCCGTCTTCCTGCTCGCCTCGGCCACGGCGGCGGAACCCTCGGTGGCCGCCCGCCGCCTCACCGGCCTGCCCGTGGTGGAGGTCGCCGACGACGCGTCGCCCCGCGGTGAACTGGTGTTCGCCCTCTGGGAGCCCCCGCTCACCGAACTGTCGGGCGAGAAGGGCGCCCCGGTCCGCCGCACCGCCACCGCCGAGACCGCCGATCTGCTGACCGACCTCACCCTCCAGGGGGTGCGTTCGGTCGCCTTCGTGCGCTCCCGGCGCGGCGCCGAGCTGATCTCGGTCATCGCCCAGGAACGACTGGCCGAAGTCGACCGGCCCCTGGCCCGGCGCGTCGCGGCCTACCGGGGCGGCTACCTTCCCGAGGAGCGCCGCGCCCTGGAACGCGCCCTGCACTCCGGGGAGCTGCTGGGTCTCGCCGCCACGACCGCCCTCGAACTCGGCGTGGACGTCTCCGGCCTGGACGCCGTGGTCATCGCCGGGTATCCGGGCACCCGGGCCTCCCTGTGGCAGCAGGCGGGCCGGGCGGGTCGCGCCGGACAGGGCGCCCTCGCAGTCCTGGTCGCCCGCGACGACCCGCTGGACACCTTCCTCGTCCACCATCCGGAGGCCCTGTTCGACCAGCCGGTCGAATCCACCGTCCTCGACCCCGACAACCCCTACGTGCTCGCCCCGCACCTGTGCGCCGCCGCCGCCGAGTTGCCGCTGACCGAGGAGGACGTGGAGCTGTTCGGCCCGGCGTGCCCGGAGCTGCTGCCGCAGCTGGAGGCCGCGAAGCTGCTGCGCCGCAGGGCCACGGCCTGGCACTGGACGCGCCGGGAGCGGGCCGCGGACCTCACCGACATCCGCGGCCAAGGCGGACGGCCGGTGCAGGTCGTCGAGGCCGGCACCGGGCGGCTGCTCGGCACGGTCGACGAGGCCGCAGCGCACACGACCGTGCACGAGGGCGCCGTCCACCTGCACCAGGGCCGTACGTATCTGGTGCGCTCGCTCGACCTGGACGACTCGGCCGCCCTGGTCGAGGAGGCGAACCCGCCGTACACGACGGTCGCCCGGGACACGACGGCAATCTCCGTCCTGGAGACCGACGTCACCGTCCCCTGGGGTGACGGCCGCCTGTGCTACGGCTCCGTCGAGGTCACCAATCAGGTGGTCTCCTTCCTGCGCCGCCGGGTCATCACCGGTGAAGTGCTCGGCGAGACCAAACTCGATCTCCCACCGCGCACACTGCGCACCCGCGCCGTGTGGTGGACGGTCACCGAGGACCAGCTCGACGCGGCCCGGATCAACCCGGAGATCCTCGGCGGCGCCCTGCACGCCGCCGAGCACGCGTCGATCGGCATGCTGCCGCTCTTCGCCACCTGCGACCGCTGGGACATCGGCGGAGTCTCCGTCCCGCTGCACCCCGACACGCTCCTGCCGACGGTCTTCGTCTACGACGGCCATCCGGGCGGCGCGGGCTTCGCCGAGCGTGCCTTCCACACCGCCCGGGACTGGCTCGTCGCCACCCGCGAGGCCATCGCCTCCTGCGAGTGCGACGCCGGCTGCCCGTCCTGCATCCAGTCCCCCAAGTGCGGCAACGGCAACGACCCGCTCCACAAGCGCGGCGCCGTCCGGCTGCTCACGGTGCTGCTGAAGGGGGCGCCCGAGCGGCCCGGAGAAGGACCCGGAGAGGGCCCCGGGGAAGGACCGGAAGACCCCGCGGGACGTACGGAGGGAGCCCCGGGCCGGTCGGAAGACGGGGACGGCGCGGACAGCGCGGACAGCGCGGAAGGTGAAGACGGGGCGGGGGCGACGGCTCTCCGGGGCTGATCCCGCCGACGGATCTGCCTGGGGCTCCTGGGCCCTCTGGCTACCCCAGCTCACCTGACCCACCTGACCCACCTGACCCACCCGGTCCGGCTGGTCCGGCTGGTCCGGCTGGTCCGGTGGACCCGCCCTGGCCCGGACCTGTGCCGCGAACGGCCCGTGTCCCGAGGCCGCCGTGACATCCGAGACGTCGCCCACGAGCGCGCACCGGACGAGGCGGGCGCCCTGCGCCCGTGCCACCCGGTCGGCGCGGGCACAGGCCGCGGCACCGCCCAGCGCCCAGTGGTCGGCGGCGGCCAGCGCCGCCAGGTCGGCCGCGCCGGCCGCCCGGTGCCGGACGACCACGGCCTGTCCCAGCGCGAGGCCGGTGCCGAACACCGCGCACAGCAGGGCGATCGCCCCGACGCTCCAGACGGTGGCGGAGCCCCGGTCGCGCTCGGCGAAGCGGCGCGTCATGAAACCTCCTCCCGCCCCTCGCGCACCGCCGCGCCGCTCGACCCGGCCGGCCCTGGCCTCCCGTCCGCCACGGCCGTCACGGCCGCTTCCTCCGCCTCGGCCACGGCCTCCTCCCTCAGCTGGAAGGGCAGCAGGCCCAGCCCCGGGGGCGACGCGCTGACGACCACACGGACCTGCCCCGCCCTCCGGGACACCGTGACCTTCGCGCCGCGAGGCGCCGTCCGGCGGGTCACCAGGACCACCGCGCCGTCCGGGTCCTGGCGGGCGGCCGCCCGCGCCCCGACCCGCGCCGCGTCCACGCACTGGATCTGCGCGAGCACGACGAGCAGCCCCCACACCAGCGTGGTCACCACCAGCACCAGCACGGGCAGGACCATGGCGACCTCCGCCGTCACGAACCCCCGGTCGCCACCGGGCACGCCGCGCCCGTCACGCGCGCCGCCCCGGCGGTGCTCACATCCGGGCACTGAGCGCCCGCTTCACGATGTTCTGGAGCTCCGTCTTGACCTGCCCGCTGGTCACCACCTCGTACAGCAGCACCGCGAACGCCACCGCCGCGATGATGCCCATCGCGTACTCGGACGTGACCATTCCGGTGTCCCTGCGCATACGGACCGCCAGGCCACGCAGCCTTGTCCATGCCGCCTTCGTGTTCATCTCAGCCCCCGTGGGGTGTCGTTCCGTTGTCGTTCGCATCGCTTGTCGCATCAGTCGCATCGGTCATGTCGGTCGCATCGGTCATGTCAGTCGTGTCGGTTGTGTCGGTCGTGTCGTCTGGGTCCTCGTCCTCTCAGCCGCCACCGCCTCTCCACACCCCGCCCGCGAGGCCGATCACCACGGGCAGCACGCCGATGGCGACGAAGGCGGGCAGGAAGCACAGCCCCACCGGTGCGGTGACCAGCACGGCCGCACGCCGGGCACGTGCCGTGGCCGTGCGTCCGCGGTCGGCGCGCACATCGGCGGCCAGCCGAGCCGCCGGGACGGCGGCGGGGAACCCGGACTCACCGGCCCGTTCCAGCAGCCGTGCGAGGGGCGCGGCGCCCGGTATCGCGGCGAGTCCGTGCCAGGCGTCGTCGGCGCCACCGAGCCGCACCTCCGCCGCTCCCCGCGCCAGGGCCTCACCGACCGGTCCTTCCAGGGCCTCTCCCACCGCCTGCGCGGCGATCACCGGACCGGCGCCGGCCGCGATGCAGGCGGCCAGCAGATCGGCGGCGAGCGGAAGCTGCCGGGCGGCCTCGGCCGCGTCGACCCCGGCCTCGGGCCGTGGCCGGTCCCCGGATCGCTGCTGCCACCACCACAGCCCCACCGCACAGGCCAGCCCCGTCACGACGCCCGCCGGTCCCCCGACGAGCATCCAGGCGGCGCCCGCGACAGCCACCGCCGGAACTCTCCGCCGTACGGCGGCCCGCGACACCGGGAGACGTCCGGCGGGCTTCGCCCCTGAGGGACCGTCCGCCACCGGCGGTGAGTGCGCCGCCGGGAAGGCCGCCAGCAGCGAGGCCGTGCGCCGCCGTACCCGCCGCCCCCGGCGCACCGCCAGCAGCCGCCACACCGGAACGCCCAGGGCAGTCGCCACTGCCGCCACCGTCCCCAGCCTGTGGACAACGTTCATGGCGTCCGGCACGCCCGAGCCGCCCGCGTTCACGCCGCCTCCGCCCGTCGCACGATCCCCAGGGCCCACCACAGCCCCATGCCTTCCAGCACGCCCCCGACGAGCAGGCAGCCCATGCCCGCGCCGGTGTGCAGCAGCACATGCAGCGGATCGGCGCCCATGGCCGTACCGAGCAGGAGGCCGAGGGCGGGCAGGCCGGCGAGCATCACCGCCGTCGCGCGGGCGCCCGCCAACTGGGCCCGCAGGTCGGCGCGCTGGTCGCGCTCCGCGCGCAGCGCCGCTTCGAGCCGGTCGAGCCCCGCCGCCAGGCCCGCCCCCTGGTCGACGGCGACCCGCCAGCACGCGGCGAGCCCCCGCAGTCCCCCGGCACCCGGTCGCCGGGCCGCGACGGAAAGCGCGCCGGGCACGTCCCCGCCGAATCGCGCCGCCGCCAGCACGGCCGCCTGGGAGTCCCCGAAGCCGCCCGCGTCCCGGACGGCGCACAGCAGGGCCTGACCCGGCTGCCGCCCGGCCCGTACCTCCCCGGCGAGCGCCCCGCACAGGGCGATCACCGCGTCCGCACGCCGTTCCCGGGCCCGCCGGGCGGCCTGTGCCAGCCGGGCCCTGCGCAGCACGGGCAGCCCGGCCGCCCCCGCGACGACCGGCAGCACGGAGCCGCCCAGCACGGCCAGCAGCAGTCCGGCGGCCGGTGCCCACCACTCGGCCCGCAGCCGAGCGCGCAGCCCCGCCAGCCCGTCACGCAGCCGGGCCTCCAGCGGGGGCGGCGAAGGCACCGCTCCGCCACCGGCGAGCAGCAGGCGGGCCCGCCGCGCCCCGAAGTGCCATCCGCCCAGCAGCCGGACTGCCGCGAGCGCGCACACCAGGGCCGCCGCGACATACACCGACTGCGGGAGGGCCGGCGGCACCAGCAGGCAGGAGACCGCCTCGTTCAGCAGGCGCACCACCTGCTCCAGGACGCTCACCGCTCCCGCCTCCCGCCCACCGGACCGGCCGCGTCCCTCGCGTCGCTTGTGCCCCTCGCGTCCCCCGGGTCCGCGAGGTCCACCGGACGGAGCAGCGCCCGCAGCCGCTCCCAGCCCGGTTCCTCCACGAAGGCGTCCGCGCCCCAGCGCAGCGCCGGGACCGTGCGCACCAGCCCGGACGCGTCCCGCTCCAGCACCCGCACCTCGGCGATGCGCCGCCGCCCGGAGCGGTCGCGCGCCAGGTGGACCACCACCGACAGCGCGGCGGCCACCTGGCTGTGCAGGGCGGCCCGGTCCAGCCCCGCGGTGGTGCCCAGGGCCTCCAGGCGGGCCGGGACGTCCGCCGCCGCGTTGGCGTGCACCGTCCCGCACCCGCCTTCGTGGCCCGTGTTCAGCGCGGCCAGCAGATGCACCACCTCGGCGCCGCGCACCTCACCCACCACCAGGCGGTCCGGCCGCATGCGCAGGGCCTGGCGGACCAGGTCCTCCAGGGTGACCAGGCCCGCTCCCTCCTGGTTGGCGGGCCGCGTCTCCAGGCGGACGACGTGCGGATGGTCGGGGCGCAGCTCCGCGGAGTCCTCGGCGAGCACGATGCGCTCGCCCGGCCCGACCAGGCCCAGCAGCGCGCTGAGCAGTGTGGTCTTGCCGCTGCCGGTGCCGCCGCTGACGAGGAAGGACAGGCGGGCCTCTACGAGGGCCCGCAGCACCCGGTCCCCGCCCGGCGGAACCGTGCCCGCGGCGACCAGTTCGCCGAGGGTGAAGGCCCGAGGCCGGACGACGCGCAGGGACAGGCAGGTGCAGCCGACGGCGACCGGGGGCAGCACCGCGTGCAGCCGGGTGCCGTCGGGCAGGCGGGCGTCGGCCCACGGCCGGGCGTCGTCCAGGCGCCGCCCCGCCACGGCCGCCAGCCGCTGGGCCAGACGGCGTACGGCCGCCGCGTCGGAGAAGGCGACGGAGGCCCGCTCCAGTCCGCCTCCGCGGTCCACCCAGACCTCGTCGGGCGCCGACACCAGGACGTCGGTCACGGACGGGTCGGCGAGCAGCGCCTCCAGCGGACCGCTGCCGATCAGTTCGGAGCGCAGCCGCTCGGCCGCGCCGAGCACCTCCGCGTCACCGAGCACACGACCCTGTTCGCGCAGGGCCTGGGCCACGCGCGCGGGTGTCGGTTCGGCGCCGCTCTCGGCGAGCCACTGGCGTACGCCGTCCAGGAGCCGGGCGGGCATGCCCGGCGGTTCCGCTGCCCGGAGCACACGCGGACCGCCGGCCGCCGTGTGCCGCCCGGCCGTGTCCCACCTGCCCCCGTCCCGGCCCGCTCCGTCCCGGCCCGCTCCGTCCCGGTCGTCCCCGTGCCGTCCGGTCCTGCCGTTCCCGGAGGAACGCCGCCACTGCTCGGCCGGGGCCCTCACGCGGCGCCCGCCTCGGTCAGGGCCCGCTCCCAGAAGCCGGTGCAGAACCGGGCCAGCGGGCCGCGCGCGGTCGCGCCGGGCGGTGTCCTGCCCTCGCCGGGGCGCCGCAGCCCGGACTCCACCGGCACCTCCCCCGCCAGCGGCAGTCCGAGCAGCCGGGCCACCTCGCGGTCGTCGAGCCCGGGTGCGTACGGGCCGCGTACCGCGACGCGCAGATCGCGCAGGACCATGCCGGCCACCGAGGCGACCCGGGCGGCGGCCGCCACGGCGCGCAGCTCGGCGGGGACCACGAGCAGTCCGACGTCGATCTGGGCCAGCGCCTCGGCGGCGCCCTCGTCGACCCGGCGGGGCAGGTCGACCACGACGGCCCCGCCGCCGCGCCGAGCCGCGGCCAGCACCGCGCGGACGGCCTGCGGCGGGACGGCGACACAGTCACCGCGGTCCCAGCTGAGCACGCGCAGCGAGTGCAGCCGGGGCAGCGACTCCTCCAGGGCGCCGCCGCCGACCCGCCCGCGCGAGGTCGCGAAGGCGGGCCAGCGCAGCCCCTCGGCGGCCTCCCCGCCCAGTAGCACATCGAGCCCGCCGCCCAGCGGATCGGCGTCCACGAGCAGGGTGCGCAACCCCTCCCGCGCGGAGGTCACGGCGAGCGCGCAGGCGAGGGTGGAGGCGCCCGCGCCGCCGCGCCCGCCGATGACGCCGACGGTGAGCGCGGGACGGCCGACGCCCTCGGCGACATCGGCGATCCGGTCGACCAGCCACTGCTCGCCGTCGGGCAGCACCAGCACATGGTCGGCGCCGATCTCGACGGCGCGCCGCCAGATGCCGGAGTCGTCCTGGTCCCGGCCGACCAGCACGAGGCCCCGTCTGCGCGAGGCGGTGCGCACCCGCGGTGCGGCGTCGTCCCCGACCAGCACCAGCGGCGCGGCCTCCCAGCCGCCCCGGTGCTCGGGCACGCCGTGGTGCACCTCGGGGGTGGCGCCGGCCGCCGCGCACAGGCGCAGCAGGTCGTCGAGGAGGTCGGCGTCCT
This sequence comes from Streptomyces sp. SAT1, assembly GCF_001654495.1. Lineage (GTDB taxonomy): Bacteria > Actinomycetota > Actinomycetes > Streptomycetales > Streptomycetaceae > Streptomyces > Streptomyces andamanensis. The sequence goes on along the minus strand of NZ_CP015849.1, from coordinate 3,963,222 downwards.
CGGTGATGATCAGCGGGCCGCTCCGGCGCCCTCCGGTGCCGGAGGACGGATCATGGGTGACGGTGACGGCCATGGGCCGCTCCCCCTTCGCTGCGTCGTGCGCGCGGCTCGTCGCCCCGCGTGATTCCGGACAGACCAAGAACCGGCGAGCGGTCCGCATATGAGCGGCCGCCGGAAACCGGCGTGGACGGCCGACAGAAACCGGCCAAACGCGCCCGACAAACGGAACCGGCCATGAACTCCGCCGTCAGCGGTGCGCGCAGGAATCACGGTGCAGCGATCCGGAAATTGATGTGGATCTTGGTCGAAATCTGTGGACAACTCAGTGCCTGTGAAAATGGCGGTCACCCAAACCGGTGACCCCTGTGCCGATCCCCGTACGACTTCCGCAGCGCAGCCCAACGACTACGCGCAGTCACGGATCATGAGGAATGCCGAGAGGGCCGCGCGAGGGCCCGCCGGGGCCGAATGGCCGCACCGGGCGGGCAGGGAGCGGGAGAAAACCCCTCCGGACATGCGACGACCCCCGCCGGGGGGGAGAGCGGGGGTCGTCTCCACGGCCGACTCGGGGGGGGAGGAGTCGGGCCGGGTTAGCACGGTCGCGAACGATCCGTGACTTCCATGGTGTACCCGAGAGCCCTCTCAGGCAAACCCACACGCGCAGCTTACGCCGAATGGGCTGCCCCTATGCTCGACCTTGTGGAAAACCACTCCTTGCCCCGCACAGCGGCGTTCTTTGATCTGGACAAGACGGTCATTGCGAAGTCGAGCACGCTCACCTTCAGCAAGTCGTTCTACCAAGGCGGACTGATCAACCGCAGGGCTGTGCTGCGCACCGCATACGCCCAGTTCGTCTTCCTCGCCGGAGGCGCCGACCACGACCAGATGGAGCGCATGCGCGAGTACCTGTCCGCGCTGTGCCGCGGCTGGAACGTACGACAGGTCAAGGAGATCGTCGCCGAGACGCTGCACGATCTGATCGACCCGATCATCTACGACGAGGCCGCCTCCCTCATCGAGGAGCACCACAGCGCCGGACAGGACGTCGTCATCGTCTCCACCTCGGGCGCCGAGGTGGTCGAGCCGATCGGAGAACTGCTCGGTGCCGACCGGGTGGTGGCCACCCGGATGGTGGTGGGCGACGACGGGTGCTTCACCGGCGAGGTGGAGTACTACGCGTACGGACCGACGAAGGCGGAGGCGGTCCGTGAACTGGCCGTGTCCGAGGGGTACGACCTCGCCCGGTGCTACGCGTACAGCGACTCGGTCACCGATGTGCCGATGCTGGAGGCGGTCGGCAATCCGCACGCCGTCAACCCGGACCGGGCGCTGCGCCGCGAGGCCGTCGCGCGCCAGTGGCCGATCCTCGACTTCCACCGCCCGGTGCGGCTCAAGCGGCGGCTGCGCACGCTCTCCGTGCCCCCGCGCCCGGCCCTGGTCGCGATGGCGGCCGTGGGAGCGGCGGCGGCCACCGCGGGTCTCGTCTGGTACGCGAGCCGGCGGCGCGCTCTCTCCTGAGCGGCTGCCGGGGCGGCGGAGAGCGGCCGGACGGCGCCCCTTTGTGACCCGTTTGGGGCGCAAAGTAAAGAAGTGTGGGCAGGGGTTCCGCTTGTCACCCGGGTGCAGTACAAAGGACTCAACGGCCCGCGAGACCTGAGGACATCCGAAAGGATCACCTTTTCAACGCATTCGGCCCCACGGACCGAGCATGAACACCGGGCACCCACGCGACGTCGACCCGTCGATTACGGGCCAGCCGCACCAGGTGACGGGCAAAGTCCCCGGCCTGATGGGCGACATATCGAGGACGCTTGGTAACGCGGTGCTCATGTCAGCGGCGGTACGACGTGTCGTACCGCCGCGACCCTTGTCCGACTGCCGTCCGAGTCTTGTCCGACCGCTGTCCGGCTACGCCGCTCCGCGCTGGAGCGCCTCGCACACCGCCGTCGACTCCCGCGCACCCAGCTCGACCGCCCCGGCGCAGTGGGCGATCCAGGCCGCCATGCCCTCCGGGGTCCCCGAGACATAGCCGTCGAGGGCGGCCCGATAGGCCGCGCGGCCCAGTTCGGCGTGGCCGACCTCCGCCGGGCAGACCGACTTCGGGTCCAGGCCGCTGCCGACCAGGATGATGCGTTCCGCGGTGCGGGCGATCAGGCCGTTGTGGGAGACGAAGGGGCGCAGCGCCAGGATCTCGCCGTGCACCACGGCCGCCGTCACCAGCGCCGGTGCGGAACTGCCCGCGACGATCAGCTCGGACAGCCCCTCCAGCCGGCCGGAGACCTCGGACGCGCCCGGTGGCGCCAGCTCGATCAGCGGTTCGTCGACGCCCTCGCCCTCCTGGCGCGGCCGGCCGACGGAGTCCTCCGTACCCGCGGCGGCCACCAGATGCAGGCGGGCCAGCACCCTGAGCGGCGACTGCCGCCAGACGGACAGCAGTTGTCCGGCCTCGGCCGTCAGCCGCAGCGCGGCTCCCAGGATGCGCGCCTCGTCGTCACCGCTGAAGTCGGTGCGCCGACGCACTTCCTCCAGGGCCCAGTCCGCCCCCGACAGCGCCCCGGAGCCGCGCGCGCCGCGCAGCGCCGCCTCGGAGGTGACGGCGTTGCTCCGGCGCCGCATGATCCGGTGCCCGTAGACCCGGTCCACGGCCTTGCGCACGGATTCCACGGACTCGGCCACCCCGGGCAGGGAGCCCAGGGTCGCGAGCGGATCAGCGGTCGCGCCTGTCGTACTCATGCGTCCGACCCTACGCACCCGGCCCTCCCCTGCCTCGAAGGAGTGGTCTTCTTCACGCAAGCTGCCACGTACAGCTATCGCGGTACTACGCTTGGTGAACATGAAAATTGCTTTCGTCGGGAAGGGCGGCAGCGGCAAGACCACGCTGTCGTCCCTCTTCATCCGCCATCTCGCGGCGACCGGCGCGCCCGTCGTCGCGGTCGACGCCGACATCAACCAGCATCTGGGAGCGGCACTGGGCCTGGAGGAGGCCCGCGCGGCGGAGCTGCCCGCGATGGGCGACCGGCTGCCGCTGATCAAGGACTACCTGCGCGGCAGCAACCCGCGCATCGCCTCCGCCGAGACGATGATCAAGACCACGCCGCCCGGCGAGGGTTCGCGGCTGCTGCGCGTCGCCGAGAACAACCCGCTCTACGACGCCTGCGCGCGGGCGGTGGAACTCGACGGCGGCGCCGTTCGTCTCATGGTCACCGGCCCCTTCACCGACGCCGACCTGGGGGTCGCCTGCTACCACTCCAAGACGGGCGCGGTGGAGCTGTATCTGAACCACCTGGTGGACGGCCGCGACGAGTACGTCGTGGTGGACATGACGGCCGGTTCGGACTCGTTCGCGTCCGGCATGTTCACCCGCTTCGACATCACGTTCCTGGTCGCCGAGCCGACCCGCAAGGGCGTCTCCGTCTACCGGCAGTACAAGGAGTACGCCCGGGACTTCGGCGTCGTCCTGAGGGTCGTCGGCAACAAGGTGCAGGGGCCGGACGATCTCGACTTCCTGCGCTCCGAGGTCGGCGACGACCTGCTCGTGACCGTCGGGCAGTCCGACTGGGTGCGCGCCATGGAGAAGGGCCGGCCGCCCCGCTTCGAGCTGGTGGAGGACGCCAACCGCCGCGCCCTGCGCACCCTCCAGGTGGCCGCCGACGCCACGTACGAGCTGCGCGACTGGGAGCGCTACACCCAGCAGATGGCGCACTTCCACCTGAAGAACGCCACCTCCTGGGGCAACGAGCGCACCGGGGCCGACCTCGCGGCCCAGATCGACCCCGGTTTCGTGCTCGGCGAGGGCGTCACCGCCTCCGCCTGACGGGCGCTACGGCTTGGGCGCCCCGGGCACTCCCTTGGGCGCCGGAGCCGGACGGGCCGACAGGAAGGACGCCCAGCCCTGCTTGGGCGCCTCGCCCACCTCCAGGCCGCGCAGCTTGGCCAGGGTCTGCGGGTCCTGCGCGTCCAGCCAGTCGGCCAGCTGGTGGAAGGAGACGCAGCGCACGTCGGGCTTGTTGCACACCTCCTTCACGACGTCCTCCACGGCGCGCATGTAGGTGCCGCCGTTCCACGACTCGAAGTGGTTGCCGATGACCAGCGGGGCCCGGTTCCCGTCGTAGGCCCGGTTGAAGCCCTGGAGCAGGCCGTCGCGCATCTGGTTGCCCCAGTAGTCGAACTTGTCGGGGTCGCCCTGGGTCTGGGTGCCCGACTGGTTGACCATGAAGTTGTAGTCCATGGTCAGTTGCTCGAAGGTGTGGCCGGGAAAGGGAACCAGCTGCATCGACAGGTCCCACAGCCCGTCCTTCTTCTTGGGCCACAGCTGGTTGTTGACGCCGCTGCTGTCGTAGCGGAAGCCCAGCTGGCTCGCCGCCTTCATGAAGTTCTTCTGGCCCTCCAGGCAGGGGGTGCGGGCGCCGATCAGCTCCTTGTCGTAGTCGAAGGGCAGCGCGGGCACGTTCTTCAGCCCGCTGTTGGACTTCCAGGTCTTCACGAACTGCTTGGCCTGGTCGATCTCGCTCTTCCACTCGTCGACCGACCACTGGCCGGCCCCGCCGTCGGGACCGCAGAAGTGGCCGTTGAAGTGGGTGCCGATCTCATTGCCCTCCAGCCACGCCAGGCGTGCCTGCTCGGCGGTGTCCGCGATGCCCTGGGCGTCGTTGAAGCCGATCTCCGAACTGCCCTGCGCGTGCTGCGGCGGCCGGTACAGATCGCGCTTCTCCTCCGGCAGCATGTACACGCCGCTGAGGAAGAACGTCATGTTGGCGTGATTGTCCTTGGCCACCTTGCGGAAGTGGGAGAACAGCTTCTGGCTGTCCTCGCCCGCGCCGTCCCAGGAGAAGACGACGAACTGGGGAGGCTTCTCACCGGCCTTCAGCCGTTGCGGCTTGGGCAGGTGCGGCTGGGCTCCGGTGTACGAGGTCGACCCGTCGCCGATGAGACGGACGGGGCTCCCGGGCGCCTGCGCGGCCTTGGGCGCGCCGTGCGCGCCCTCGCGCCGGGGTGCGTCGCTGCCACTCGCGCAACCGGCGAGCGCCGAGGCACAGGCCACGGCGGCGACGACGCTCGCGGCGATCCTCTGGTTGGCGGCCATGTTCCGCCCACCTTCTTCCTTCTCTCGTCCTACGCCGAGACGGCGTGTGCTGGTGCTGTGCCGGCCGTGCCGACAGCGCCGTCAAGGTCGCACGAAGGCGAGAAGGAATTAGTACGACAAGCCGATAAAAACCCCACTTCACCCTTCAAGGTGATTCGCTGCCCCATTTGTGCAGAAAAGCTGTGCTGGAACTTTACGTTGCATTACTTTTGCTTTACCAAGCGTTGCATTCGCCTTCTCCCAGAGGAGAGCCGAGCCATGCCTGTCCGCACCCCCTCCTCCCCCACCGACTCCGCGTGCACCAGGCGCGCGCACCCGCCCCACAGTCCGCCGCCGCGCCGCCGCCTTCCCCGTGTCGCGGGCGCCGATCTGTCGGCCGCCGTCGCGGTCTTCCTGATCGCCCTGCCGCTCTCCCTCGGCATCGCCCTCGCCACCGGCGCCCCGCTCCAGGCCGGCCTCGTGGCCGCCGCCGTGGGCGGACTGGTCGCCGGCCGCCTCGGCGGCTCGCCCTTGCAGGTCAGCGGCCCGGCCGCCGGGCTCACCGTCGTCACCGCCGACCTGATCCACCGCTACGGATGGCGCACGACCTGCGCCATCACCGTCCTCGCCGGTCTCGTCCAACTCGCTCTGGGCTGCCTCCGGGTGGCCCGCGCCGCGCTCGCCGTCAGCCCCGCCGTCGTGCACGGCATGCTCGCCGGCATCGGCCTCACCATCGCCGTGGCCCAACTGCACATCGTCCTCGGCGGCAGCCCGCAGAGTTCCGTGCCGGACAACCTGCGCGCGCTGCCCTCCCAGCTGGCCGGCGCCGATCCCGCCGCGCTCGCCGTCGGCGCGCTCACCCTGACCCTGCTGCTGTCCTGGCCCCGGCTCCCCGGCCGGGCGGGGCGCCTGCTGCGCCCGGTGCCCGCCGCGCTGGTCGCCGTCACCGGGGCCACCGCCGTCGCCTCCCTGTGCGGACTGATCCTGCCCAGGGTCGACCTGCCGTCCTGGCGCAGCCACGCCCTGGCCGGGCTGCCCGACGGGCCGGTCCTCGGCCTGGCGGCGGCCGTGCTCAGCACCACTCTGGTGTGCAGCGTGCAGTCGCTGCTCGGCGCCGTCGCCGTGGACAGACTGGCCGCGGGCCGGCCGGGGCCGCCCGCCCCCGCAGCCCGCTCCGACCTCGGCCGGGAACTGCTCGGCCAGGGCGCGGCGAACGTCGTCTCGGGCGCGCTCGGCGGGCTGCCCGTCGCCGGAGTCGCCGTCCGCAGCTCGGCGAACGTGCGCGCGGGCGCCGTCAGCCGGGACGCCACGATGCTGCACGGCGCGCTCGTCGTGGCCGCCGCGCTGCTGCTCGTCCCGGTCCTGGAGTCCATCCCGCTGGCCGCGCTCGCCGCCCTGGTGATGGCCGTCGGCGTCCAGATGGTCTCCCTGCACCACATCCGTACGGTGACCCGCCACCGGGAGGTGGCCGTGTACGCCGTGACGGCCCTCGGGGTGGTGGGTCTCGGAGTCCTCCAGGGCGTGGCCCTCGGCGTCGCCACCGCCGTCGCCGTCGCCCTGCACCGCCTGGCCCGCACCCGCATCACGCACGACGAGAAGAAGGGGGTGCATCACGTACGCGTCCGGGGCCAGCTGACGTTCCTCGCGGTGCCGCGGCTCAGCCGGGTCCTGCACCGGGTGCCCCGGGGCGCGGTCTCGGTCGTCGAGCTGGACGGCTCCTTCATGGACCACGCGGCCTACGAATCGCTGCAGGACTGGCAGCGCGCCCACACCGCGCAGGGAGGTTCCGTCCGGCTCACCGGACGCCGCAGAGCGGTCCGGGTCGGTGAGCCGACCGGTCCGGACGGCGCCGTGTGCCGCTGCCGGCCCTGGACGCCCTGGCGCAACCACCAGTGCCCCGCCCCCGCCACCCGCTCCGAGGTACGTCCCACGCCGGGCGCCCCGTCCCGCGCGGCCGGGGCACCCGGACCCAGCGGGGAGCAACTGGCCCGCGGCATCGGCCTGTTCCAGCGCACCACCGCGCCGCATGTGCGCGACGAACTGGCCCGGCTGGCCAGAGAAGGCCAGCAGCCGTCCCAGCTCTTCCTCACCTGCGCCGACTCCCGCCTGGTCACCTCGATGATCACCGCCAGCGGCCCCGGTGACCTGTTCGTCGTGCGCAACGTGGGCAACCTCGTCCCGCTCCCCGGCCAGGAGCGCGGCGACGACTCGGTGGCCGCCGGGATCGAGTACGCGGTGGACGTGCTGGGGGTGCGCTCCCTCACGGTGTGCGGCCACTCCGGGTGCGGGGCGATGCAGGCCCTCCTCGGCTCGCGGCCCGGCACCGGGGACGGCGCGACGTCCCTCGGGCGCTGGCTGCGGCACGGGGCACCGAGCCTGGAGCGGCTGCGCGCCACGGACGGCACCGTCCCCCTGCTGGCCGGCCGGATGCCCGCCGACGAGACCGAGCGGCTGAGCCTGGCCAATGTCGTCCAGCAGCTGGAGCACCTGCGCGCCCACGACTCGGTGGCACGGGCACTGCGCGCGGGCACGCTGGAGCTGCACGGGATGTACTTCCAGGTGGCCGAGGCCCAGGCGTACCTGCTCACGGACCCTGCCGGGGCCGGAGACGGCGGCGCGGTCTTCGTCCCCGTGGCGGCGGAGGCGGCACGGACCGCAGACGAAGCAGGGGCAGCAGAGGCAGCACAGACGACAGGGTCGGCGGCGGAGACAGTACCGGCGGCCGGGACGGCGGGGCCGCCGGGCGCCCCGGCGGGACCGGACGCCCCGCGGCCGACGGAATCGGTGAAAGACCTGCCCAGCGCGGTGTGACCCGGCCGCCCGGCGACACGCATGCCCCCGGGCATGGTCTCCCCGGCTCCCGGGGGCCATGCTGAAGCCGGGCGACACCCGTCACCCGCCGCAGGAGCTGTGCGAACACTCCACAACAGGTCTAAACCAATTACCTGTCGGCCCTTGTCATCCGGCCCCCGGGTCTGATGAGCTGTGGCCTGGGACACAACGGACACCCTGGGAAAGGGAGATGTCGTGAGCAACGAAAGCCTGGCCAACCTGCTTCGCGAGAACCGCAGGTTTCCGCCGCCCGCTGACCTGGCCGCCAACGCCAACGTCACGGCCGAGGCGTACGAACAGGCCAAGGCTGACAGGCTCGGCTTCTGGGCCGAGCAGGCCCGCCGGCTGACCTGGGCCAAGGAGCCGACCGAGACCCTCGACTGGTCGAACCCGCCGTTCGCCAAGTGGTTCAAGGACGGCACACTCAACGTCGCGTACAACTGCGTGGACCGGCACGTCGAGGCCGGCAACGGCGACCGGGTCGCGATCCACTTCGAGGGCGAGCCCGGCGACAGCCGCGCCATCACCTACGCCGAGCTCAAGGACGAGGTGTCCAGGGCGGCCAACGCCCTGCTGGAACTCGGCGTCCGGAAGGGCGACCGGGTCGCGATCTACATGCCGATGATCCCGGAGACGGCCGTCGCGATGCTGGCCTGCGCCCGCATCGGCGCGGCGCACTCCGTCGTCTTCGGCGGCTTCTCCTCGGACGCGCTCGCCACCCGCATCCAGGACGCCGACGCCAAGGTCGTCATCACGGCCGACGGCGGTTACCGGCGCGGCAAGCCGTCCGCGCTCAAGCCCGCCGTCGACGAGGCCGTCGGCCGCGCCACGGGCGTGCGCAATGTGCTCGTGGTCCGCCGCACCGGCCAGGACGTCGCCTGGGACGACAGCCGGGACCTGTGGTGGCACGAGGTGGTCGGGCGCCAGTCGGCCGAGCACACCCCCGAGGCGTTCGAGGCCGAGCACCCGCTGTTCATCCTCTACACCTCGGGCACCACCGGGAAGCCCAAGGGCATCCTGCACACCTCCGGCGGCTACCTCACGCAGGTCGCCTACACGCACTGGGCCGTCTTCGACCTGAAGCCGGAGACCGACGTGTACTGGTGCACCGCCGACGTCGGCTGGGTCACCGGCCACTCCTACATCGTGTACGGCCCGCTGGCCAACGGCGGGACGCAGGTCATGTACGAGGGCACGCCGGACACCCCGCACCAGGGCCGCTTCTGGGAGATCGTGCAGAAGTACGGGGTCACGATCCTGTACACGGCGCCGACGGCGATCCGCACGTTCATGAAGTGGGGCGACGACATCCCCGCGAAGTTCGACCTGTCCTCCCTGCGGGTGCTCGGCTCGGTCGGTGAGCCGATCAACCCGGAGGCGTGGATCTGGTACCGCAAGAACATCGGCGCGGACCGCACCCCGGTCGTCGACACCTGGTGGCAGACGGAGACCGGCGGCATCATGATCTCCCCGCTGCCGGGCGTGACCGACGCCAAGCCCGGCTCCGCCCAGCGCGCGCTGCCCGGCATCAGCGCGACCGTCGTCGACGACGAGGCGAACGAGGTGCCCGACGGCGGCGGCGGCTACCTGGTGCTCACCGAGCCGTGGCCGTCGATGCTGCGCACCATCTGGGGCGACGACCAGCGGTTCATCGACACCTACTGGTCGCGCTTCGAGGGCCGCTACTTCGCCGGTGACGGCGCCAAGAAGGACGACGACGGCGACATCTGGCTGCTCGGCCGGGTCGACGACGTGATGCTGGTCTCCGGCCACAACATCTCCACCACCGAGGTGGAGTCCGCGCTGGTCTCGCACCCCTCGGTCGCCGAGGCGGCCGTGGTCGGCGCGGCGGACGAGACCACCGGGCAGGCGATCGTGGCCTTCGTGATCCTGCGCGGTTCGGCCGCCGAGAGCGACGACCTGGTCACCGAGCTGCGCAACCACGTCGGCAGCACGCTCGGGCCGATCGCCAAGCCCAAGCGGGTCCTGCCGGTGGCGGAGCTGCCGAAGACCCGGTCCGGCAAGATCATGCGCCGTCTGCTGCGGGACGTGGCGGAGAACCGGCAGCTCGGAGACGTCACGACGCTGACGGACTCCACGGTCATGGACTTCATCCAGGCGAAGCTGCCGGCGGCGCCCAGCGAGGACTGACCCAGGCCCGCGAGGGCGCCGCCCGCAGGGGAACACCGCGTCCCCCGGACCCCGCGTCCCCGGACCCCGCGTCCAGGGCACGCCCTCGCAGGCCACCTCATCCGGGGGCACCCGGCGCAGCTGACGCCGGATGCCCCCGGATGCGTAGACTGGACAGAGCTACAACACAACAAGATCCTCAGGTGCGCCGGGAAGTCTGGTCGGCATGTGCTCAGCGCTGCCCACCGACCGGAGGTTTTCGTGGTCACCGACCGCCCCCGCACCCCTCGCGCCCCCCGCAAGGCCTTCGGGCGCCTGTCCCTGCCGGAGCGGAACTTCGTCGCGGACGCGCTGCGCACCGAGACGGTCGGCGGTGTCCTGCTGCTGCTCGCCGCGATCGCCGCGCTGGTGTGGGCGAACGTCCCGGCACTGCACACGAGCTACGAGCGCGTCAGCCACTTCCACCTCGGCCCCGCCGCCCTCGGCCTCGACCTGTCCGTCGCGCACTGGGCCGCCGACGGGCTCCTCGCGGTCTTCTTCTTCGTCGCCGGCATCGAACTCAAACGCGAACTGGTCGCCGGCGACCTCAAGGACCCCCGGGCCGCGGCGCTGCCGGTGGTCGCCGCGCTGTGCGGCATGGTGGCCCCCGCCGCCGTCTACGCACTCACCAACCTCACCGGCGGCGGCTCGCTCGGCGGCTGGGCGGTGCCGACCGCCACCGACATCGCCTTCGCGCTGGCCGTGCTCGCGGTCATCGGCACCTCGCTGCCCAGCGCCCTGCGCGCCTTCCTGCTCACCCTCGCCGTCGTCGACGACCTCTTCGCCATCCTGATCATCGCGGTCTTCTTCACCGACAACCTGAACTTCGCCGCCCTCGGCGGAGCCTTCGCGGGCCTGGCCGTCTTCTGGCTGCTGCTGCGCAAGGGCGTGCGCGGGTGGTACGTGTACGTACCGCTCGCCCTGGTCATCTGGGCCCTGATGTACAACAGCGGCGTGCACGCCACCATCGCGGGCGTCGCGATGGGCCTGATGCTGCGCTGCTCCACCCGCGAGGGCGAGGAGCACTCGCCGGGCGAGCGCATCGAGCATCTCGTCCGGCCGCTGTCGGCGGGTCTGGCCGTGCCGCTGTTCGCGCTGTTCAGCGCAGGTGTGTCCGTCTCCGGCGGGGCCCTGGCCGATGTGTTCACCCGGCCCGAGACGCTCGGTGTCGTGCTCGGTCTGGTCGTCGGCAAGACCGTCGGCATCTTCGGCGGGACCTGGCTCACCACCCGGTTCACCCGGGCCTCGCTCAGCGACGACCTGGCCTGGGCCGACGTCTTCGCGCTCGCCACGCTGGCCGGGATCGGCTTCACCGTCTCCCTGCTCATCGGCGAGCTGGCCTTCGACGGCGACGCCACGCTGACCGACGAGGTCAAGGCCGCCGTCCTCACCGGCTCGCTGATCGCCACGCTGATCGCGACGGTGCTGCTCAAGGTCCGCAACGCCAAGTACCGCCGGATGTGCGCGGACGAGGAGCGCGACGACGATCTCGACGGCATCCCCGACGTGTACGAGGAGGGCGACCCCGCGTACCACCTCCGCATGGCGGCCATCCTCGAACGCAAGGCCGCCGAACACCGCGCCGTCGCCGCCCGCCAGGAGGCCGAACGGGCAGGACGGAGTGCGGAAGTGCAGGGCGGGGCAGGCGAGCAGAACGACAGTCCGGCATGATCTGACGGGACGGTACAAAAACCCGGCCGTTCCCGGAACGCAGGGTCAGGCAGAAAAGGGAGACCGCGATGAGCGCACCCGACGGCAGCCCGGTCGGCGCCGAACGCAGCATCGGCCAGTTGGTCGCCGCGGCGACGGCGGAGATGTCCGCGCTGGTGCACGACGAGATCGCGTTGGCGAAGGCGCAGCTGAAGAAGGACGTCACACGCGGCGGGATCGCCGGCGCGCTGACCACGGCGGCCGGCGCCATGCTGCTGTTCTCGCTGCCGATGCTCAACTTCGCGCTCGCGTACGGCATCCGCACCTGGAGCGGCGGCTGGAACCTCGGCTGGTGCTTCCTGCTCTCCTTCGCGGCCAACGTCCTGATCGCGCTTCTTCTGCTGCTGGTCGGCCTCGTCTTCTTCAAGAAGGCCAAGAAGGGCAAGGGCCCCCAGAAGGTCGCCGCCTCCATGAAGCAGACCGCCGGAGTGCTCCAGAACGCCAAGCCGCACCCGCGTCCGCAGACCCCCGCGCTGGAGGACCGGGCACCGCAGGCCATCGAGGCTGTGGCACGCTCGTCCTCATGACGGACCCCGCCACTCCTTCGGCGCAACCGACCTCGGTCGTACGGGCCGACGTGCCCGGCGCCCGGAAGGTGACACACCGGGATGTCGCCGCCAACGGCGCGCGTTTCCACATCGCCGAGACGGGCGACGGGCCGCTGGTGCTGCTGCTGCACGGGTTCCCGCAGTTCTGGTGGACCTGGCGGCACCAGCTCACCGCGCTCGCCGACGCGGGCTTCCGGGCCGTGGCGATGGACCTGCGCGGCGTCGGCGGCAGCGACCGCACACCGCGCGGCTACGACCCCGCCAACCTCGCCCTCGACGTCACCGGCGTGATCCGCTCCCTGGGCGAGCCGGACGCGGCCCTGGTCGGCCACGACCTGGGCGGCTATCTGGCGTGGACGGCGGCGGCGATGCGCCCCAAGCTGGTCCGGCGGCTCGCGGTCTCCTCGATGCCGCACCCCCGCCGCTGGCGCTCGTCGATGCTCTCCGACGCCCGGCAGACCGCGGCGAGTTCCTACATCTGGGGCTTCCAGCGGCCGTGGATCCCCGAGCGGCAGCTCACCGCCGACGACGGCGCGCTGGTGGCCCGGCTGGTCCAGGACTGGTCGGGCCCGCGGCTGCCGGACGACGAGGCGCTGGAGACGTACCGCAGGGCGATGTGCATCCCCTCCACGGCGCACTGCTCCGTGGAGCCGTACCGCTGGCTGGTGCGCTCCCTGGCCCGGCCGGACGGCATCCAGTTCTACCGCCGGATGAAGCGCCCGGTGCTCGTGCCGACCCTGCATCTGCACGGTTCCCTCGACCCGGTGCAGCGCACCCGCAGCGCCGCCGGTTCCGGCGAGTACGTCGAGGCGCCCTACCGCTGGCGCCTGTTCGACGGTCTCGGGCACTTCCCGCACGAGGAGGACCCGGTGGCCTTCTCGACCGAACTGGTCAACTGGCTGAAGGATCCCGAACCGGACCGGTGAGGCCCTCGGGGACCGGACCGGCGGCACCCCCGCGAGGGCGGTCCGTGACGGCGCCGTCGCGCCCGGTATCCGGACGTGAACGCCTGTCCGTCGAACGGCCAATTGCCCCGCGCATAGGCCAAATCGAGGGCGCCCGGGAGGTTATCGACCTTCGGAGGGGGGCAGACGTCGGGGTATGGGCTGGACGCACGACTACAGTGACGTAGCACGCACCCGCCGTTCGGCGAGCGGTCCGGGCTCCCTTCACCGGGAAGCCCCGCAACTGACGGGCACGGACCCCCGGGTCGGCATTCCGCGCATCCTGCGCCGCCGGGCCCGCTGGGTCTCCGTACGCCTGCGGCATCCCCGCGGCTGATCCCGCACCGGCCGGACCGCTTTCCCTGCGGGGTGCGGTCCGGCTGTGCTGACCTCACATCGCGCAGCGGTCGGTGTCCACCTGCTGCACGGCGGTGCGCCCCTCGGCGATGTCCTGCTCGATCTCACCGGCCGTGAGCGCGTAGCCGGTCTCGGCGTCGTCGAGGGACTTCGCGAACACCACGCCGTAGACCTCGCCGTCCGTGGTGAGCAGCGGGCCACCGGAGTTGCCCTGGCGGACCGTCGCGTACAGCGAGTAGACGTCGCGGCGGACGGTGCCGCGGTGGTAGATGTCCGGACCGTTGGCCGTGATGCGCCCGCGCACGCGCGCGGAGCGCACGTCGTACGCGCCGTTCTCCGGGAAGCCGGCGACGATCGCGCCGTCCTTGCTGTGCGCGACCGAGTCGGAGAAGCGCAGCACGGGCGCCTTCAGGTCCGGTACGTCGAGCACGGCGATGTCGCGGTGCCAGTCGTACAGCACGACCTTGGCGTCGTACTTCCGGCCCTCGCCGCCTATCTGGACGGTGGGTTCGTCGACGCCGCCGACGACATGGGCGTTGGTCATGACGCGGCGGGGGCCGAAGACGAACCCGCTGCCCTCCAGCACCTTGCCGCAACTGCTCGCGGTGCCGACGACCTTGACCACCGACCGTTTGGCGCTGCGGGCGACCGCGCTGTCGCGCAGCGCCGGGTCCGGAGGCTGTACGTCAGTGATGGGCTCGTCGGTGAACGGGCTGAAGACCTGCGGGAAGCCGTTCTGCGCGAGGACCGAGGTGAAGTCCGCGAACCAGGTGTCCGCCTGCTGGGGCATCACCCGGGAGACACCGAGCAGCACCTGCGAGGTGCGGACCTCCTTGCCGAGCGTCGGTATCGTCGTGCCGCCCAGGGCCGAGCCGATCAGCCAGGCGACCAGCAGCATCGCGAGGACGTTGACCACGGCGCCGCCGGTCGCGTCCAGCGCGCGGGCCGGGGACCAGGTGATGTGCACACGCAGCTTGTTGCCGAGGTGGGTGGTGAGGGCCTGGCCGACCGAGGCGCAGATGATCACGACGACCACCGCGACCACGGCCGCGGTCGTACTGACCGGTGTGTGGTCGGTCAGGGCGTCCCAGATCACCGGGAGCGCGTACACGGCGACCAGTCCGCCGCCCAGGAAGCCGATCACCGACAGGATGCCGACGACGAATCCCTGGCGGTATCCGACGACTGCGAACCACACGGCGGCGACCAGCAGCAGGATGTCCAGCACGTTCACCGCGTCGAGCCTCGCCTCATCGTCTTCCGGTCACCACAGGTCGGCCGGGGCCCGGCCCGCCGCCGCGCGGCGAGGGAACACATCGTTCCGGAAGGCTCCGGCCCGAACGGCACGGGCCCACCCTGTCATGACCGCCAGTCGAGCGGGACCTGCTTCTCGCGGTCCCAGGGCGTCTCCCAGCCCGCGTAGTGCAGCAGCCGGTCGATGATTCCGGCCGTGAAGCCCCACACGAGGGCCGATTCGACCAGGAATGCCGGGCCTCGGTGACCGCTGGGGTGCACGGCCGTGGCGCGGTTGCCGGGGTTGGTGAGATCCGCCACGGGGACCGTGAAGACCCGGGCGGTCTCCGCCGGGTCGACGACGGCCACCGGGCTGGGCGCGCGCCACCAGCCGAGCACGGGCGTCACGACGAACCCGCTGACCGGGATGTAGAGCCGGGGCAGCACACCGAACAACTGGACGCCGTCCGGGTCGAGTCCGGTCTCCTCCTCGGCCTCGCGCAGCGCGGCCCGCAGCGGGCCGTCGCCCTGCGGATCGCCGTCCTCGGGATCGAGCGCCCCGCCCGGGAAGGACGGCTGCCCGGCGTGCGAACGCAGCGAACTCGCCCGCTCCATGAGCAGCAGTTCGGGCCCGCGGGCCCCCTCGCCGAACAGCACGAGGACGGCGGACTGGCGTCCCGCGCCGTCCTCCGGCGGCAGGAAGCGGCTCAGCTGGACGGGCTGGACCGTCCCGACGACCCGCACGACGGGGTCCAACCACTCGGGCAGCCCCTCCGTGCTCAGCGCCACCGGGCCGCCCGGCACCCGGCCGGCCGTCCGGTCCTCCGCGCCGGCCCGGTCCGTCCGGGTCCCGTGCGCCGTCTCGCCCGCCCGCGTCATCGCCACCCCCGCCCCCGGTCCGTCCGGGTCCTTGCGTCCGTGCCTGAGCCTGTACGTGTACCTGTACGTGTCCGTGCGCCCGCGTCCGCGCGGCTCGCACCCGCGCGGTCCGTGCCCACGAGGTCTGTGCCCACGGGGTCCGCGCCCGAGCCGCCGGCCCGGCCGGTCCTCTGTCCCGCCCTCGTCCCGGTGGCCGTCGCCGCCGTCCTGCCCGGTCCAACGCGCGGGGGCACCGAGATCGTTCCGCACCGGGCGCGGCGGCCGGTGCGGCCGGGCCGGTCGGCTGCCGTCATCCGGCCGCCAGCGGCGGTGCCGGCCTGCCGCCCGCGTCCAGGTAGGACTGCGGCGGCTTGAGGCGCTGACCGGGGAAGCCGCCCTTCTCGTACTTCAGCAGCTTCTTCGCCTTCTCCGGGTCGGTCTCCCCTTCCCCGTACGCCGGGCAGAGCGGAGCGATCGGGCAGGCCCCGCAGGCGGGCTTGCGGGCGTGGCAGATACGGCGGCCGTGGAAGATCACATGATGCGAGAGCATCGTCCACTCGCTCTTGGGGAAGAGCGCTCCGACGGCCGCCTCGATCTTGTCCGGCTCGGTCTCCTCGGTCCACTGCCAGCGCCGCACCAGCCGCTGGAAGTGGGTGTCCACGGTGATGCCGGGGCGCCCGAAGGCGTTGCCGAGGACGACGAAGGCGGTCTTGCGGCCGACGCCGGGCAGCTTCACCAGGTCCTCTAGACGGCCCGGGACCTCCCCGCCGAACTCCTCCGCCAGGGCCCTGGAAAGACCCATGACCGACCTGGTCTTCGCGCGGAAGAACCCGGTGGGCCTGAGGATGCCCTCGACCTCCTCCGGGTCGGCGGCGGCCAGGTCCTCGGGGGTCGGGTACTTCGCGAACAGCGCCGGTGTCGTCTGGTTGACCCGCAGGTCGGTGGTCTGCGCCGACAGGACGGTGGCGACCAGGAGCTGGAAGGGGTTCTCGAAGTCCAGCTCGGGGTGGGCGTACGGATACACCTCGGCCAGCTCGCGGTCGATGCGGCGGGCCCGGCGGACCAGGGCGGTGTGCGACTCGTTCTTCCGTGACTTCGGGGCGACCGTCCGCACGGACGACGCCTTCCCCACTGCGGCGGTGGCCTTCTCCGGGGCGACGGCCACCTTCTTCGGGGGCACGGCCTTCTTCACGGCGGCGGATCCGCTCGCCGCGGACTTGCCTGCGGACGTGCCCGCGGAGGTCCTGGACGTCTTGGACGTCCTAGCGGGTGCAGCCTTCTTCGCGGGTGCAGCCTTCTTCCCGGTGGCAGCCTTCTTCGCGGGCTTCTCGGGCTTTCCGGGCTTCTCGGAGGTCTTCTTGGCCGCTCTTGTCACAGGGGTCCTCTTTGCCGGTTTCGTCGCTTCGCTGCCGCTGTCGGGCGCCTGTTCGCCCACAGCGGAATCCTGTCGTGCAGCCACCCGCCCAGCCCCCTCGGCCTGTGCTCTCACCGGCGATTCGGACACCCGGCCAGCCTAAGGCCCGGCACCGACATCCGCCCCGGACCCCGAAGATCGGCGCCCGATTGGACCCCTGCCGCGTACCCCGGGACACCTGTACGGCATCCTTGTGACAGATCACACTGTTTGGACCGTCCGGCAAAATGGGGAACACGGTCCCCTGGCGACGGGGGAGCAAGATCCCCTGAGCAGGTCGACAAGGAGAGAACTCGTGGACGACGTTCTGCGGCGCAATCCGCTCTTCGCGGCGCTCGACGACGAGCAGGCCGCGGAGCTTCGCGCCTCCATGACGGAGGTGACGCTCGCACGTGGCGACTCGCTGTTCCACGAGGGCGACCCGGGCGACCGCCTCTATGTGGTCACCGAGGGCAAGGTCAAGCTGCACCGCACGTCCCCGGACGGCCGCGAGAACATGCTGGCCGTCGTGGGCCCCGGTGAGCTGATCGGCGAGCTGTCGCTCTTCGACCCGGGCCCGCGCACCGCGACGGCGACCGCGCTGACCGAGGTCAAGCTGCTCGCCCTGGGCCACGGCGACCTCCAGCCCTGGCTGAACGTACGGCCGGAGGTGGCCGGAGCGCTGCTGCGCGCCGTCGCCCGTCGGCTGCGCAAGACCAACGACCAGATGTCCGACCTGGTCTTCTCCGATGTGCCGGGCCGGGTCGCCCGCGCCCTGCTGGACCTCTCCCGCCGCTTCGGCGTGCAGTCCGAGGAGGGCATCCACGTCGTCCACGACCTGACGCAGGAGGAGCTGGCCCAGCTGGTCGGCGCGTCCCGCGAGACGGTCAACAAGGCCCTGGCCGACTTCGCCCAGCGCGGCTGGCTCCGCCTGGAGGCGCGCGCGGTGATCCTGCTCGACGTGGAACGGCTGGCCAAGAGGTCCCGCTGACCCCGCGCGGCACCGACGCCCGTCCGGGCGGCCGGCCGGGTCTCACCGCCGACGGGCACATCGCGCGCGAAGGGTCCCTGGCGCGCGTGCAGGACGCCTTCCGGCCCGTCGTCGCGGCGGTCCGGGACCGGCTGCCGTACGCCCATGGAGAGCGGCTGCACAGCGCCTACCTCTACGGTTCCGTGCCCCGGGGCGCCGCACGCGCCGGCCGCAGCGACCTGGACCTGCTGGTCGCCCTGCGGGACGAGCCGACGGACGCCGACCGCCGGGCGGCCCGGGTGTTCGGCGCCGCCCTCGATCAGGAGTTCGCCCAGATCGACGGAGTCGGCCTCCTGGTGTACGGCCGGGACCGGCTGCTGAGCGAGGCCGAGCGGTACGACATGGGCTGGTTCACGGCCTGTCTGTGCACCCCGCTGCTCGGCGAGGACCTCGCCGCCCGCCTGCCCCGCTACCGCCCCGGCGACCCGCTGCTCGCCCGGGAGACCAACGGCGACCTGGCGCGGCTCCTCCCCCGGTGGCGCGAGCGGATCGCTGCGGCCGAGGCCGCCGACGGCACCGAGGAGGCCCTCAGGCCCCTGGTGCGCTTCATGTCACGCCATCTCGTCCGGACGGGGTTCACCCTGGTCATGGGCCGCTGGCAGGGCTGGACCAGCGACCTCCACGAGATGGCCGCCGCCTTCGGCACGTACCACCCCGACCGGGCCGCGCACATGGCCGCGGCGGCCGCGCACGGCTACGACCCGGTCGGCGACCGGGCTCTCCTGCGCTTCTGCACCGACGACCTGGGCCCCTGGCTGGCCGCGGAGTACGCGCGCGTGCACGGCGTCAAGGCGCCCCGGCCGTGACCTGCGGCAGCAGCACAGCGACGGCAGCTACAGCTCCGGGCGGCGGCAGCTCTAGATGAGCCCGTGCTCGCGCAGGTACTCCAGCTGGGCCCGGACCGACAGCTCGGCGGCCGGCCACAGGGAGCGGTCCACGTCGGCGTACACGTGGGCGACGACCTCGGCGGGCCCGCGGTGGCCGTCCTCGACCGCCGTCTCGACCTGGGCCAGCCGGTGCGCGCGGTGGGCCAGGTAGAACTCGACGGCGCCCTGGGCGTCCTCCAGAACCGGCCCGTGGCCCGGCAGGACCGTGTGCACGCCGTCGTCGACGGTCAGGGACCTGAGCCGCCGCAGCGAGTCCAGATAGTCGCCGAGCCGTCCGTCCGGGTGGGCGACGACGGTCGTACCGCGCCCCAGGATCGTGTCGCCGGTGAGCACCGCCCGGTCGGCCGGGAGGTGGAAGCAGAGCGAGTCGGCGGTGTGGCCGGGTGTCGGGACGACCCGCAGTTCCAGGCCGCCCACCGAGATCACGTCACCGGCCGCCAGTCCTTCGTCGCCCAGCCGCAGGGCCGGGTCGAGGGCACGCACGCGCGTGCGGGTCAGTTCGGCGAAGCGGGCGGCACCCTCGGCGTGGTCGGGGTGACCGTGGGTCAGGAGGGTCAGGGCTATGCGCCGGCCCGCCTGCTCGGCGGTGGCGACGACCCGGCGCAGGTGGCCCTCGTCCAGCGGTCCGGGATCGATCACCACCGCCAGGTCCGAGCCGGGCTCGGAGAGGATCCAGGTGTTGGTGCCGTCCAGGGTCATGGCGGAGGCGTTGGGCGCGAGGACGTTGACCGCCCGCGCGGTGGCGGGCCCGGAGAGCGCACCGCCGCGGGGCTGCCCGGGGAGCGCTGCTGCGTCCGTCATACGAGGGAGCCTTCCTGGACACCGGCCGCGGGGAGCCGGAGGGGATGCGGGCGGGCCGTCATGCGCGGGTCTCCTGACCGGGCGGGGTGCCGTCGGCCGGGACGTGCCGGGTGAACTCGTCGTGGCCCGGCCAGGACAGCTCGACCTCGTCGCCCACCAGGCGGGCGCGGGCGAGCACGGGGGTCAGGTCCTGGTCCCCGGCCGCCTCCAGCGCCCGCGCCGCGCTGGCGCAGGGCAGCAGCCGGCGCAGGGTGGCGACGGTCGGCGGCATCATCAGCAGCTCACCCTTGTCGTATCCGGCCGCCGCGTCCTGGGGCCGGATCCACACCGTGCGGTCGGCCTCCGTGGAGGCGTTGCGGGTGCGCTGGCCCTCGGGCAGGGCGGCCACGAAGAACCAGGTGTCGTAGCGGCGGGGTTCGAACTCGGGCGTGATCCAGCGCGCCCAGGCGCCCAGCAGGTCCGAGCGCAGGGTCAGGCCGCGGCGGTCGAGGAACTCCGCGAAGGACAGCTCCCGCGCGACCAGGGCGGCGCGGTCGGCCTCCCAGCCGGGGCCCGTGGTGTCGCCGACGGAGTCGTCGCCGGGCCCGGCGAGCAGGACACCCGACTCCTCGTACGTCTCCCGGACGGCCGCGCAGACGATCGCCTGGGCCGCCGCCGCGTCGTCCACGCCGAGCCGGTCGGCCCACCACGCGCGCGTGGGACCCGCCCAGCGCACCTGCTGGTCGTCGTCGCGCGGATCGACGCCGCCGCCCGGGTACGCGTACGCGCCCCCGGCGAAGGCCATGGAGGCGCGTCGGCGCAGCATGTGCACGGCGGGACCGGCGTCGGTGTCCCGCAGGAGCATGACGGTGGCCGCCCGTCTGGGCGCGGCCGGGGTGAGGGTGCCGTCCGCGAGCGCGCGGATGCGGTCCGGCCAGTCCGGAGGGAACCACTGCCCGTTCGCCTGCCCATTCGCCATGGCCGGAGGCTATCCCGTGGCGCGCGAATGTTCGAGAGGCGTCGGGGCCGGGGGCCGCTCAGGGAGCCAGCTCGACCTGGATCTCCACCTCCACGGGCGCGTCCAGCGGCAGTACCGCCACGCCGACCGCGCTGCGCGCGTGCACGCCCTTGTCGCCCAGGACCTCGCCCAGCAGCTCGCTGGCGCCGTTGACGACACCGGGCTGCCCGGTGAAGTCGGCGGCCGAGGCGACGAAGCCCACGACCTTCACCACGCGCGCGATGCGGTCCAGGTCGCCCGCGACGGACTTGACGGCGGCGAGCGCGTTCAGCGCGCAGGTGCGGGCCAGGTCCTTGGCCTCCTCGGCCGTGACCTCGAGGCCCACCTTGCCGGTGACCGGGAGCTTGCCGTCCACCATCGGCAGCTGGCCGGCGGTGTAGACGTACGGACCGGACTGCACGGCCGGCTGGTAGGCGGCCAGCGGCGGCACGACCTCCGGCAGCGTCAGACCCAGCTCGGCCAGCCTGGCCTCGACCGCGCTCATGCCTGCTTCTCCCGCTTCAGGTAGGCCACCAGCTGCTCCGGGTTCGGGCCGGGCACGACCTGGACGAGCTCCCAGCCGTCCTCGCCCCAGTTGTCCAGGATCTGCTTCGTGGCGTGGACGAGCAGCGGCACGGTTGCGTATTCCCACTTGGTCATGGGCCGACTGTAGCCGCTGCGGCCGGCCCTGCCGTGCGCCGGACGTGCGCCCGGCCGCCGGCCGCTCGCACCCCGGGACGCCGACCGCCCGCGCGCCGGGCCGTACGCCTGCCGTACGCCCGCCGTACGCCCGCTCCGCGGCCGGTGAGGACGCCACCGCGGCGGCGGTTGTCCACAGCCTCGCGCGTGCCCGGAGCGCGGACTGGTTAGGCTCGAAGACGTGAGCAGGCTCCAGGTCGTCAGCGGCAAGGGCGGGACCGGCAAGACCACGGTCGCCGCGGCTCTCGCGCTGGCCCTGGCCACGAAGGGGAAGCGGACGCTCCTCGTCGAGGTCGAGGGTCGCCAGGGCATCGCACAGCTCTTCGAAACGGAGGCGCTGCCCTATGAGGAACGCAAGATCGCGGTCGCACCGGGCGGCGGGGAGGTGTACGCGCTCGCCATAGACGCGGAACTGGCCCTGCTGGACTACCTCCAGATGTTCTACAAGCTGGGCAGCGCCGGCCGGGCCCTGAAGAAGCTCGGCGCCGTCGACTTCGCCACCACCGTCGCACCGGGCGTCCGGGACGTCCTGCTGACCGGCAAGGCGTGCGAGGCGGTGCGGCGCAAGGACCGGGCCGGACGGTTCGTCTACGACTACGTGGTCATGGACGCGCCCCCGACCGGCCGCATCACCCGCTTCCTCAACGTCAACGACGAGGTGGCCGGGCTCGCCAGGATCGGCCCGATACACAATCAGGCGCAGGCCGTGATGCGGGTGCTGAAGTCCGCCGAGACGGCCGTGCACCTGGTGACGCTGCTGGAGGAGATGCCCGTCCAGGAGACCGCGGACGGCATCGCCGAACTGCGCGCCGCCCGGCTGCCGGTGGGCCGCGTCGTCGTGAACATGGTGCGCCCCCAGGTGTTGGACGCCGCCGGCCTGGAACTCGTACGGAGCGTGCCGCGGACCGCGCTCGCCCGCTCGCTGTCCTCCGCCGGGCTCGGCGGCGCACGGCGCGGCGGGAACGCCGAGCGGCTGGTGGACCCGCTGCTCGCGCAGGCGCACGAGTACGCCGAGCGGTACGCACTGGAGCAGGAGCAGCGCTCGGTCCTCGGCGAGCTGGACCTGCCGCTGCACGAACTGCCGCTGCTCGCCGAGGGCATGGATCTGGCGGGCCTGTACGAACTGGCGAGAGAGCTGCGGAAGCAGGGGATGTCATGAGCCCGGACCCGGCCCCCGCGGGGGGACCCGAAGCGCCCTCAGGACCGTCGCATGAGGGCGCCCGCCGTCTCGCGCACACACGCGTGCTGGACGTCGACCCGCTGATCGACGACCCGGGGACGCGGATCGTGGTGTGCTGCGGCGCGGGCGGGGTCGGCAAGACGACGACGGCTGCGGCCCTCGGACTGCGGGCGGCCGAGCGGGGTCGCAAGGTGGTCGTCCTGACGATCGACCCGGCCCGCCGGCTCGCCCAGTCGATGGGCATCGACTCCCTCGACAACGTCCCGCGCCGGGTCAAGGGCACCGACGGCGACGGCGAACTGCACGCCATGATGCTCGACATGAAGCGCACCTTCGACGAGGTCGTCGAGGCGCACGCGGATCCCGAGCGGGCGGCGGCGATCCTGGCCAACCCCTTCTACCAGTCGCTCTCGGCGGGCTTCGCGGGCACGCAGGAGTACATGGCGATGGAGAAGCTGGGGCAGCTGCGGGCGCGCGACGAGTGGGACCTCATCGTCGTCGACACCCCGCCCTCGCGCTCCGCGCTGGACTTCCTGGACGCGCCCAAGCGGCTCGGCTCCTTCCTGGACGGGCGGCTGATCCGGCTCCTGACGGCCCCGGCCAAGCTGGGCGGGCGCGCCGGGATGAAGTTCCTGAACGTCGGCATGTCGATGATGACCGGCACGCTGGGCAAGCTGCTGGGCGGCCAGCTCCTCAAGGACGTCCAGACCTTCGTGGCCGCGATGGACACCACCTTCGGCGGCTTCCGTACGCGCGCCGACGCCACGTACAAACTGCTCCAGGCGCCGGGGACGGCGTTCCTGGTGGTCGCGGCCCCGGAGCGGGACGCCCTGCGAGAGGCCGCGTACTTCGTGGAGCGGCTGGCCGCGGAGCGGATGCCGCTGGCCGGTCTGGTCCTCAACCGGGTGCACGGCAGCGGGGCCGGGAAGCTGTCGGCCGAGCGGGCGCTCGCCGCGGCGGAAAATCTTGAGGAGCCCCGCATTGTGGATCAGGGGGACGGGAAAGCTGGTCTTCGTAACTCTCCCGACACGTACGGAAGTTCAGACTCCCCCAGTTCTGACCTCCCGGACTCCGGCGCCCCGGGCTCCGGTTCTTCCGACCCCGAGACCGAGCACACGGATTCCACCGATCCAGCCGATCCCGCCGGCCCCGACGACGCGGCCGACCCGGCAAACTCCTCGGACCCGGCGGACGGCCTCGTGGATCCCGCGGGCCCCGCGGATCCCTCGGACCCCGTGGACCAGGTTGCCGCGGGTCTGCTGCGGCTGCACGCCGAGCGTATGCAGGTGCTCGCGCGCGAGCAGCGCACGCGCGACCGCTTCGCCGCCCGGCATCCCGAGGTCGCGGTGGCGGAGGTGGCCGCGCTCCCCGGCGATGTGCACGACCTCACGGGACTGCGGGACATCGGGGACCGGCTCGCGGACAACCGCCGCGAACTGCCCGAGCCGGGCGCCTGAGAGGACGGCGGCGGCACCCGGGCGCGAGAGCGCTCTCAGCCCACCGCCGCGAAGGCCTCGTACACCTCGTCTTCGTCGAGGGAGACCAGGCCCGCCCCGCGCTCGTACTCCAGGCGCGCGGTCTCCAGCAGCCTGCGCCATGAGGTGACGGTCGGCCGTCTGCGCAGCAGCGCGCGGCGCTCACGCTCCGTCATGCCTCCCCAGACGCCGAACTCGACGCGGTTGTCGAGTGCGTCGGCAAGGCATTCGGTGCGTACCGGGCACCCCGTGCACACCGCCTTGGCCCTGTTCTGCGCTGCTCCTTGAACGAACAGTTCATCCGGATCGGTAGTGCGGCAGGCCGCCTGCGCACTCCAGTCGGTTACCCAGCCCATACCGGCGCCGTCCTCTCCCGAATCGAGGCTCCCCCACGGCGACGGCGGCATATTCACCGCCGCCAGTTGAGGACGTTACGGAAGGTGGACACAGCGCAACACCCCCAGCGGGCCCAATCTTGAATGGTCCGAACGGACTATGGGTTAGCGGCAGATCACCCGGGGGAGTGAGGTGGCGACATGCGCGACATTCCCGGCACACCGGGAGGTTCCCCTTGCGCCACAACGGACGTCACGCATCACACAAGGCGATTCCGGGCACGTGTCGCCGGGCCCGGAGACCGGCCGGGAAGGAAAATCGCGCGCGTCCGGAACGATTCGGGTTCGCCGGACGTAGGAGACGAGGGAAGGGACAGCGGTACTGCTGTGACAGCCGAGAGCAGCTTAGGCCAAGGCATATACGCGTGTCCGGCGAATGAGAACGTAGGCTGCCCCCATGCCAAAGAAGCGCTCGGGCGGTGGTCAGTCGCCAACGCAACAGGCCGCCAAGTTCCTCGGTGTCAGTGTGCTCGCCGGAGCGGTCCTCGCCGGAATCGCGTTGCCCGCGGCCGGCGCGCTGGGCCTGGCGGCGAAGGGGTCGGTCCAGGGGTTCGACGACATCCCGGCCAACCTCAAGCGCCCCCCGCTCAGCCAGCGCACCACGATCCTGGACAGCCAGGGCAGCCAGCTCGCCCAGGTCTACTCCCGTGACCGCACGGTGGTGGAGCTCAAGGACATCTCCCCGTATCTGCAGAAGGCGATCGTCGCGATCGAGGACGCTCGCTTCTACCAGCACGGGGCGATCGACCTGAAGGGCGTCCTGCGCGCGCTCAACAAGAACGCGACCAGCGGCGGGGTGGCCCAGGGCGCCTCCACACTCACCCAGCAGTACGTGAAGAACGTCTTCGTGGAGGAGGCCGGCGACGACCCGACGAAGGTCGCGCAGGCCACGCAGCAGACCCTCGGCCGCAAGATCAAGGAGCTGAAGTACGCGATCCAGGTCGAGCAGGACCTCGGCAAGAAGCGGATCCTCGAGAACTACCTGAACATCACCTTCTTCGGTGAGCAGGCCTACGGCGTCGAGGCCGCCTCCCAGCGGTACTTCTCCAAGCACGCCAAGGACCTCACCCTCCCCGAGGCGGCGCTGCTGGCCGGCATCGTCCAGTCGCCGAGCCGCTACGACCCGGTCAACGACGAGGCCGAGGCCACCAAGCGGCGCAACACCGTGCTCCAGCGGATGGCCGAGGTCGGGGACATCTCCCAGGCGGAGGCGGACGCGGCCAAGAAGGTCCCGCTGAAGCTGAAGGTCACCCGGCCGCGCAACGGCTGCATCACCGCGGTCAAGGACTCGGCCTTCTTCTGCAAGTACGTCGAGAAGGCGTTCCTGAACAGCCCGGTCTACGGCAAGACCCGCGCCGACCGGGCCAAGATCTGGAACCAGGGCGGTCTGACCATCCGCACCACCCTGGACCCGCAGGCCCAGGCGTCGGTGCAGTCCTCCCTGAAGGACCACATCTACCAGTCGGACTCCGTCGCCTCGGCGGCCGTGCTGGTCGAGCCGGGCACCGGCCGGATCGTCGCGATGGGCCAGTCCAAGCCGTACGGCTACGGGAAGAACGAGACCGAGATCAACTACTCGGTCGGCAACGACGCGGGCGGCTCGAACTACGGCTTCCCGACCGGTTCGACGTTCAAGCCGTTCGTCGCGGCGGCGGCCATCGAGGGCGGCAAGGCGCCCACGCAGGAGTACTCCTCGCCGTACAAGATGCCGTACCCGAGCCCGGTCCAGGCGTGCGACGGCAAGCGGTGGCTGAACTCGTACCACGAGGACGTGGAGAACGAGAACACCTCCGAGCACGGCCCGTACGCCATGAAGGAGGCCATGGCGAAGTCGATCAACACCTACTTCGTGCAGATGATCTCCGAGATCGGCCTCTGCCCGGTGACGACCATGACCGACAAGCTGCACGTGGTGCAGGGTGACGGCAAGAAACTGCCGCAGGCGCCCTCCATCGCGCTCGGCGCGGTCGGCATCTCCCCGCTGACGATGGCGAGCGCCTACGCCACCTTCGCCTCGCGCGGCACGTACTGCACCCCGGTCGCCATCGAGTCGATCACCCAGCGCATCGGCGGCCAGACGAAGGCGCTGCCGGTGCCGAAGACCACCTGCACGCGGGCCATGTCCGAGAAGACCGCGGACACCGTCAACACGCTGCTCCAGGGCGTGATCGACTCCGGTACCGGCCAGCAGGCCGGTCTCTCCGACCGCGACAACGCGGGCAAGACGGGTACGACCGACGAGCGCAAGAACGCCTGGTTCGTCGGCTACACGCCGAACATGGCGGGCGCGGTGTGGGTGGGCAGCGCCAGCCAGAAGGTCAAGATGACCGGCATCCGCATCGGCGGCATCATGCACGACCTCGTCTTCGGCGCCGACGTGCCCGGCCCGATCTGGCGGGACGCGATGACCGGCGCCCTCCAGGGCAAGCCCGCCCCGTCCTTCAACATCATCGACATCCCGGACCCGGGCAAGGACAAGAACAAGGGTCCCGACAAGGACAAGAACAAGGGCGGCGACAAGGGAAAAGGCCGCGGCCACGGGGGTGACGGCGGCGACGACGGCGGTGGTCTCCCCGGTGGCCCGGCCGGCGGCGGCACCGGGTTCCCCGGCTTCCCCGGCGGCTTCATCCAGGGCCAGACCGGCGGCACCCACGGGAACGGCAACGGCGGACAGCACGGCTGATCCGGCCCCGCGCACCCCATGAGCACAACGAGAGGAGGGCCCCGGCTTCCCGCCGGGGCCCTCCTCTGCTCTGGCCCTCTGGCCCTCTGGCCCGGCGGCCGGATCAGAGGACTGGTCCGCTGGTCGTCGGTCCGGCGGGCGGATCAGAGGACCGGTCCGCTGGTCCTCACGTCCGGCGGCCGGATCAGCCCGCCAGCAGCCTTTTGACCACCGCGGCGACCCGCCCGCCCTCGGCCTGCCCCGCGACCTTCGGGTTCACGATCTTCATGACCGCGCCCATGGCCCGCGGCCCCTCGGCGCCGGCCGCCCTGGCCTCCGCGACCGCCTGGCCGACGATCGCCTCCAGCTCCTCGTCGGACAGCTGCTTGGGCAGATACGCGGCGAGCACCTCGCCCTCCGCCTTCTCCCGCTCGGCCGACTCCGCACGACCGCCCTGTGCGAAGGCATCGGCCGCCTCGCGGCGCTTCTTGGCCTCCTTGGTGATCACCTTGAGGACCTCGTCGTCGGACAGCTCGCGCTTCACCTTGCCCGCGACCTCCTCCTTGGTGATCGCGGCGAGCGTCAGCCGGAGCGTCGCGGAACGCAGCTCGTCACGCTCCTTGATCGCGGCGTTGAGGTCATCGTGCAGCTTCGACTTGAGGGTGGTCATGAGGTCGATTGTCGCAGGTACGACGTGATCGCCGCGCGCCGATTTACCGGCCCGTCGCGGGCGGGCGACTGAGCTCCCGGCACCCCGCACCGGGGCCCCGCCGCGCGCGCGATTTCCCTGGCAGGGCACGACTTTGAGACGATGGACACATGCGCGCGCGATACGGAGTACCCCTCGGCATCACGGCGGTCGCGACCGCCGGTCTCATCTACGCGGCGGGTTTCGAGGTCCGCTCCTTCCGCCTGCGACGGGTGACCGTCCCGGTCCTGCCCTCGGGTATGCACCCCCTCCGCGTCCTCCAGGTCTCCGACATCCACATGGTCGGCGACCAGCGCAAGAAGCAGCGCTGGCTGCGCTCGCTCGCCGGGCTGCGCCCCGACTTCGTGATCAACACCGGCGACAACCTCTCCGACCCCGAGGGTGTGCCGGAGGTCCTGGACTCGCTCGGCCCGCTCATGGAGTTCCCGGGCGCCTATGTCTTCGGCTCCAACGACTACTACGGCCCCCGGCCGCGCAACCCCGCCCGCTATCTGCTGGAGAAGACGAGCGGCCGGCACGGCCTGAACGGCAACGCCCCCGCGGTCGGCGTGATCCACAACCCGTGGGAGGACCTGCGCGACGGCTTCGACGAGGCGGGCTGGCTCAACCTCACCAACACCCGCGGCACCCTGAAGATCGAGGGCGTCTCGGTGGAGCTGACGGGCCTGGACGATCCGCACATCAAGCGGGACCGCTACGCCCGGGTGGCCGGCGGCCCGTCCGCCGGGGCCGACTTCTCGATGGGCGTCGTCCACGCCCCCTACCTGCGCGCCCTGGACGCCTTCGCGGCCGACGGCTACCCCCTGATCCTGGCCGGCCACACCCACGGCGGGCAGCTCTGCATCCCCTTCTACGGCGCCCTGGTCACCAACTGCGACCTGGACACCGACCGGGTCAAGGGCCTGTCCACCCACACCGCCGAGGGCCACACCTCCTACCTCCACGTCTCGGCGGGCTGCGGCACCAACCGCTACACCCCGGTCCGCTTCGCCTGCCCGCCGGAGGCGACACTGCTGACGCTGGTGGCGAAGGACTGACCGGACCGACGAGACCGACCGGACCGACGAGACGGGATGGGGACGGAACGGGGCGGGACGGAACGGAACGGAACGCCGGCAAGGCATCGGTCGCATCGGTCGCCGTACGAGCACCGGTCACGATACTCCGCCCGTAACCCACACAGCCCACCCGAATCGCCCGGAAAGCCCCCACTTCCTACCGTGAGGGCATGACCGCCCCGATACCACCGGTCCCCGGAGCGTCCGCCTCCCCGACGCCTCCGATCCCCCGGGACATACCGGACCTCCCCGTGATCCCGGGCATCACCGCGCTGATGGCGTCCGCCGTCCCCGCGACCGCGGTGGTGACCCCCGTCCGCCGCCCCTGGACGGCGGTGTACCGCCTCCTGGTCGCCGCAGCGGCTGCGGCGGCGGTGACGGCCGAGATGATCATCGGCCCGCCGCTGCACGTCCTGAGCCATTTCGCAATCCAGAGCACGATCCTGCTGATCCTGGTACTCGCCGTCTCGGCCCGCAGGGCGTGGACCGCCCGCCGCCCCACCCCCGCGTCCCTGACCGGGGCGGCCGTGCTCTACGTCACCCTGTACGCACTGGTCCACCACCTGCTGCTGACCGAGGCGACCCCGCCGTTCTCGATCACGGACGCCCCCGGTACCCACCCCCTGTGGCAGTCGGTCGCCGCGCGCCTCCTGCACACGGTGATCCCGGCCGCCGCCCTGCTGGACTGGCTCCTGCTGACCGCCCCGAACCGCCTCCACCTGCGCCAGGCCGGCCCCTGGCTGCTCTACCCACTGGCCTACCTGGCCTTCTCCCTCACCCGGGGCGCACTGCTCCCGGCCGGCGCGGCACACCGTTACCTGTACTCCTTCCTGGACGTCGACCAGCACGGATACCGCCACGTCCTGGCCAACGCCCTCCTCCTGGGCCTCTCCTGCTACGCCCTCGCCCTCCTCCTCGTGGCCCTCGACCACGCCCGGCCCAACCCGGTCCCCCGCCGCACCAGAACCGGATTTCGCCTCAGGCCCCCGGTGGGCTAAAGTAAACGTCGTCGCCGCGACAAGCAGCGACATCGGGGTGTGGCGCAGCTTGGCAGCGCGCTTCGTTCGGGACGAAGAGGTCGTGGGTTCAAATCCCGCCACCCCGACGCTGGTCAGAGGGCTTGGTGTGTAAGTTACACCAGGCCCTTTGACGTGTTTGAGGGCCGAACAGGGGCCAAGGGAATCCGGTCAAACGTCGTGGGCAGTCACACCGCGTCGCTGTGAAGATCACGTTCATCGCCGCCGCCTCCTCCGCTGAGCGGCCGTGCGGGCGTTTCAGGGGTTGCCCATGGCCAGCGCCGGACGAGTGACCGACGACTCGTGATGCCCAGGGCGGCAGCACGTCCGCCCAAAGTGAGAAGCAGAGGGCGAGATGGCGCGGGCGGGCGGAGAAAGGGCGTGCGTCCGGCGGGCGCGGTGGTGATAGTTGCCGTATGGATGCGATCAAGGCCGCACGCGCCGTCGTGGAGGAACAGCACCCCGAAGCGCGCGCCGCGTTCCTGGGCGGCAGTGGGGCGACGGGCCGTCGCACGGTGACGTCGGATCTCGACGTCGTGGTGCTGCTGCACGGGGCCCCGGCGCCGTACCGGGTGAGCCTCCGGTATGCCGACTGGCCGGTGGAGATGTTCGTGCACACCGAAGCGACGTGGCACGCCTACATCGAACGGGAACTGCCCACACGCCGGTCACCGCTGCTGTGGATGTGTGCCGATGGGCTGCTGCTCCTCGACGTCGATGGACTCGGGGCGCGGCTCGCCGCGCAGGCCCGGAAGCTGGTTGCCGCGGGACCGCCTCCGGTGTCGGCGGAGGAGATCGACGATCGCCGCTACGCGATCACCGACCTCCTCGACGACCTCGCGGGAAGCAGCGACCAGGGCGAGCGTCTGTTCATCGCGACCGAACTGGTCCGTCGCACCGGTGAACTGGCGCTGGCGATCTCCGGGTCTTGGGGTGGGGGTGGCAAGTGGCTGGCACGCCGCCTGGAGGTGGCCGTGCCAGGGCTCGGCAGACGTCTTCACCACGGGCTGCGGGAAGTGCTCGGCGGGAGGGTGGAGCCGCTCGCGGTCGTCGTCGAAGAGGTGCTAGGGCAGGGCGGCGGCCGGTTGTGGGTCGGGTACGAGCGCCCGGGAACTCCCTGAACCATCGCGCCCGTAGAGGCTCGCGCGGTCGGCACCGGACTTCACGCCGTCGGGATCAGGCTTTGTCGGTGAGTTGCGCAATCTTTAAACTGTGGGGCATGGAGACAGCCGATGTGACGGTGCGGGAGGACGCGGTGCTCGTGGGTGGGCCTGCGGACGGGGTGCGGCTGGTGGTCGCGGGGCGGCCTCGGGTGGTGCAGGTGACGTATCCGTGCGGGGTCGAGGGCGGGCCGGACGGGGTGCGGGTGGAGGGGGTGCGGGTGGAGGGGGTCTATGTGTATCGGCGGGTTCTCAGGGAGGCCGGGGAGGGAGGGGGTGCGGGACGGGGTGTGCGGTACGGGTTCGATGTCGCCAGTCCCTGAGCCGCTCCAGTTCCTGGGTCCCGCCAGACCGTGCGTCGCTTCAGTCTTGAGCCCCGCCGGGCCTTGCGTCGCTTCAGTTTTGAGCCCCGCCGGGCCTTGCGTCGCTTCAGTTTTGAGCCCCCGTCAGCCGTTGAGTCGTTTGGGTCTTGCGCCCCGTCAGTCCTCCTTCTGGATCTTGGTTCGGATGATTGCGTAAGTGTGCAACCATTCGGTGGGCTCGTTCGTCTTCTCGGTATGAGTCGTACGTATGAACGCACGCGGCGGGCCGCTTCCAGCCCCCGGAGGCACGGTCGGGCGGGGCGGCGGCGGGGGCCCGTGCGGGTGGTGCTGATGGTCGCGCTGGTGGTGGCCGTGCTCGGTACGGCCGGGGCGGGGTGGATCTACCTCAAGCTCAATGGCGACATCAAGACCTTCGACGGCAGCGGGCTGGCCACGGACCGGCCCGGCGCGGGCTCCTCCGAGGGGGAGAACGTGCTGGTGATCGGGTCGGACGCGCGCACGGACGGGAACGACGCGCTGGGCGGGGGCAGCAAGGACGACATCGGGCGGTCCGACACCGCGTTCCTGCTGCACGTCTACGCCGACCACCGGCACGCGATCGCCGTGTCGATACCCCGGGACACCCTGGTCACCATCCCGCCGTGCCGGCTGCCCGACGGCGCCTGGACCAAGGCCCGGCCGCAGACCATGTTCAACGAGGCCTTCTCGGTCGGGCAGACGGAGAAGGGGAATCCGGCCTGCACCCAGAACACCGTGGAGTCCCTGACCGGGCTGCGGGTCGACCACACCGTCGTCGTCGACTTCAAGGGGTTCGCCGCTCTGACGGACGTGGTGGGGGGTGTGCCGGTGTGTCTGCCGCAGGACATCTACCAGGGCGATCTCAATCCCAACCGCACCACCAAGGGGTCCCTGCTCTTCAGGAAGGGGCAGCAGACCGTCTCGGGGCGCAAGGCACTCGACTACGTGCGCATTCGGCACGGCATCGGGGACGGGTCCGACATCGGGCGCATCAAGCGCCAGCAGGCCTTCGTCTCCAGCCTGTTGAAGAAGATCAAGAGTGACGGGCTCACCCCGACCAAGCTGCTGCCGCTCGCCAGCGCCGCCACCGGTTCCATGACCGTCGATCCGGGGCTGGGCTCGGCCGCCAAGCTCGTCTCCTTCGCCATGTCGCTGAAGGACGTCGACCTGCACAACACCAAGTTCGTGACGATTCCCTGGCGTTACCAGGGTGAGCGCGTCGCCGTCGTGGAGCCGGACGCCTCCGATCTGTGGGCCGCGCTGAAGGCCGACCGCACCGTCGACGGCAAGGACGCCGGAGGGAACGGCACGAAGCGGGCTCCTTCCGGGACCGCCTCCGCGAGCGTGTCCGGGGCCGGGATCGACGTCGCCGTGCTCAACGGCACCACCGCCCGCGGCCTCGCCGCCAAGGCCGCCGCCGCGCTCACCGGGCACGGGTTCACGGTCACCGCGGTCGGCAACGCCGACAACCGGCGGTACACCACCACCGTCGTCGAGTACGGCAGCGGGCTGCGCGGCCGGGCCGAGACGGTCGCGCGGCTCTTCCCGGGGGCCGAGCTGCGCGCCGTCGAAGGGGCGGGCGCCGGTGTCGACGTCGTCGTGGGGACGGCCTACGAGGCCGCCTCGGCCACCGGCGACGGCGGCGCCCCCGCCTCCCCCACGCCCTCCGCCGACCCGTCCGCCGCCGTTCCCGACTCGGTGGCCCACGACGCCCGGTCCGCCGACGACGACCTGTGCTCCGACCTGTCGTACGGGAGCGGCGGCTGACCGGCGTCGAGGGCCGGTCGTGTCTGCCCGCGTCCCGGCGGGTCAGCGGTTCAGTTCACAGGGCTTCCGCGATGCGGTCGACCTGGTCGGGGTCGAGGCCGTAGCAGTAGAACATGACCTCGTCGGCGCCCAGGTCGGCGTAGGCGGTGACGGTGTCGCGGACGGCCTGCGGGGTGGTGAGCATGCCGGAGACCATGCGGTCGGGCATGCCGGTGAAGGCGTAGTACGCGTGCATCGCGGCCCGCGCGTCGTCGACGACCACCTGCGGGCCCAGCGCGACGTTCGCCTGGGCGACCAGGCGCGGGGCGCCCTCGCGGCCGTGCGCGCGCCACTGTTCGCGGACGGTGTCGAACAGGCCGCCCGCCCAGGACGGCGGCGCGGCGGCCAGGAAGCCGTCGCCCCAGCGGGCCACCCGCTCCAGGGCCATGGGCTTGAAGCCGCCGAAGAGGATCTCGGGGCCGCCGGGGCGGGCGGGGGCCGGGCCGATGGGGCCCGCGTCCGCGCCGTACGGTTCGCCGGACCACAGGCGGCGCAGCAGCGGCAGTTGCTCGTTCAGGCGGCGGCCGCGGGTGTGCAGGTCGACGCCCGCGGCCTCGTGGTCGTCCGCCCGGCCGCCGACGCCGAGGCCGAGGACCAGCCGGCCGCCGGACATCCGGTCCAAGGTGGCCGTCTGCTTGGCCAGCAGGGCGGTGTCGCGCAGCGGGGCGAGCAGCACCTCGGTCTGGACGCGGACGCGCGAGGTGGCGCCGGCCAGGACGGCGAGCGCGATCAGCGGTTCGGGGTTGTCGTAGACCAGCCGGTCGAGCAGGCCGAGCGTGGTGAACGGGCCGTCCTCGGCGCGCCGGGCCCAGGTGAGCAGGGTGGCGGGGTCGCTGATGGGCAGGCCGATACCGACGTTCATGAAGGAACCTCCGTGAGGGCAGAGCAGGGCAAGGCGGTGAGTCCGGTCGCGCTGTCGCGTCCGGCCGGGTCGCTGCCGCCCTCTCCTGCGCCTCGGTGAGGCGGGACGCTCCCACTCTGCGGCGTACTTCCGGGGAGGTCTCTTCGAAGTGCGTCCAGGGTAGGCGTCCGGGGCGCGGACGGCCACCGCTTTTCCGGCCGTACCCAGCCGTACGCAGCCGTACGCAGCCGTACACGGGGGGCGCGCGGCGCGCAGCAGGCAGCGGGCGGCGGGCGGCGGGCGGGGCTGGAACCGCGCGCGCCCGTGCGGCAGTCTTTCCGCTCGTGGGGAGCGTTCCGTATCAAGGTGGTGCGTCGGGCGGCACGGGGGCGCACATGGTGGTGTGCGGCGACGACGGGCTCGCGCACCGTCTGGCCGCGGAGTTGCGCGGGGTGTACGGCGAGCAGGTCACGCTGGTCGTGCCGCCCTCCGAGCGGGCCGTACGGCCCCCGGTGGTCGGCCGGGCGCGGGCGGCCTCCGCGCTGCTGGATCGGATGGTCAGCGCGGCCGTGGGCCGGGCCGGCGGGAACGGCGGCGCGGGCGCGCACGGCGGCGGCAGCGGCAGCGGGGGTGGCGGCGGAGGCGGCGGGGCGGGCGCCGCGGCTCTGGGTGCGGCGGACCGGGTGGTGGAGGCCGCCGAGCTGACCGAGGCGGTCCTCGTGGACGCCGGGGTGGAGCGGGCGAGCGCGCTGGCCCTGGTGTACGACGACGACGAGACCAACATCCGGGCCGCGCTCACCGTCCGGCGGTTCAATCCGCGGCTGCGGCTCGTGCTGCGGCTGTACAACCGGCGGCTCGGCCAGCACATCGAGGAACTCCTCGATCAAGCCGCCGCGTTGGCGACCGGCGACGGCTCCGCACCGCCCGGGTCCACCCCGTCCGGCGCCGCCGCGCTCGGCGGTGGTGACGCGTCCACGACCGTGCTGTCCGACGCCGACACGGCCGCGCCCGCGCTGGCCGCCGGGGCCGTCGTCGGCACCAGCAAGGTCGTGCAGACCGAGGGCCTGCTGCTGCACGCGGTCGAACGCCCGCCGCCCGCGCCGGGCCAGGTCGCCGACCCGGGGCTGTGCACGCTGGCCCTGCTGTCCGCGACGAGCAGCGACCCGGCCGGGGCCGACGGGTCCGAGGTCAGCGGGGAGCAGCGGCCCCGGCTGTTGCCGGACGCGGCGGCGGTGCGGGAGGCCACCGGGCGCGGGACCGTGGTCCTCGAACAGGTCTCGTACGCCGCCGGGCCGCCGCTGCCGGCCGGGCGCGGGGTCGGCGTCGTACCGCCGCTCACGTCGCTGTTCTCGCGGCGGCTGCGCTGGTCGGTGGCCGGGCTCGTGGCGTGTGTGTTCGCCCTCGCGGTGGCGTTGTGGCTGGTGACGGGGGTGCGTCCGCTGGGCGCGCTCTATCTGACGCTGCTCGACCTGTTCGCCATCGACGATCCGGCGATCGGCGAACCGGTCGGCCGGCAACTGCTCCAACTGCTCTCCGGGCTCGTCGGGTTGTTGCTGCTGCCGGTGCTGCTGGCGGCGGTCCTGGAGGCGCTGGGCACCTTCCGGACGGCGTCCACGCTGCGCAAGCCGCCGCGCGGACTGAGCGGGCACGTGGTGCTGCTGGGGCTGGGGAAGATCGGCACCCGGGTGCTGACCCGGCTGCGCGAACTCCAGGTCCCGGTGGTGTGCGTGGAGTCGGACCCGGACGCGCGGGGGCTGGCGACGGCCCGGCGGCTGCGGGTGCCGGTGGTGCTCGGGGACGTCACGCAGGAGGGCGTACTGGAGTCGGCGAAGATCCATCGCGCCCACGCGCTGCTCGCGGTGACCAGCGCGGACACCACGAACCTGGAGGCGGTGCTCTACGCCCGCTCGGTGCGGCCCGATCTGCGGGTGGTGCTGCGGCTGTACGACGACGACTTCGCGACCGCCGTGTACCGGACGCTGCGGGCCGCGCATCCGCGGGCGCTGACCCGGAGCAGGAGCGTGACGCATCTGGCGGCGCCCGCGTTCGCCGGGGCGATGTTCGGGCGGCAGATCCTGGGGGCGATCCCGGTGGAGCGGCGGGTGCTGCTGTTCGCTTCCGTGGACGTGGGCGGGCATCCGCAGCTGGAGGGCCGGACGGTCGCCGAGGCGTTCCGGCCGGGGTACTGGCGGGTGCTGGCGCTGGAGGCGGGCTCGCGGGGCGCCGCGGGAGCCGGGGGCGGGGAGCGGCGGGAGCCCGCTGCGCAGGCGGCGGCCGAGGACCCGGATCCGGGGACCGGACCCGCGGCCGGACGCACCGGGCACGGCGGACCGTCCGGGCACACCGCCGGGCGCCCCTCCGCGCGGACGGGCGGGCGCCCGAGCGGGCATACCGCCGGGCGGGCGCCCGGGACGGCGGCGGGCGGGCCCCGGTGGAACCTGCCCGACACCTATGTCCTGCGGACCGAGGACCGGGTCGTCCTGGCCGCGACCCGCCGGGGACTCGCCGAGCTGCTGGGGCGGCGAGGACGGGACGGAGGGGACGGACGGGACGGACGGGATGGACGAGACGGTCCGGAGGGGTCCGGGGCGGCGGGGGCGGGCGCCGGGGCGGTGTAGGTGGCCGGGGGCGGTGCGCCAGCCCCCGGCACCCGCACCCCGCACCCGCAACCCGCACCCACGCCTCAGCGCCCCGCACCTCGCGCCCACCCCGTCGGCGCCCCGCACCCGCGCGCTTTCGGTACGCCGGGCTCCCTCGCGGTGTCCGCTACTTCGGCAGATGACGCTCGGCGAAGTCCAGTTCGAGCCGGACCTGCTTGATGCGCTCGTCGACCACCAGGGAGCCGTGGCCCGCGTCGTAGCGGTAGACCTCGTGGACGGCGCCCCGCGCCTCCAGGCGCTTGACGTAGTTGTCGATCTGGCGGATGGGGCAGCGCGGGTCGTTGACCCCGGCGGAGATGTGGACCGGGGCCTTCACCTGGTCCACGTAGGTGAGCGGGGAGGACGCCTCGAAGCGCTCGGGGACCTCCTCCGGGGTGCCGCCCAGCAGGGTGCGGTCCATCGCCTTGAGGGCTTCCATCTCGTCGTGGTACGCCGTGACGTAGTCGGCGACCGGGACCGCCGCGATGCCCAGGGTCCACGCGTCCGGCTGGGTGCCGACGCCCAGCAGGGTGAGGTAGCCGCCCCAGGAGCCGCCGGTGAGGATCAGCCGCTCCGGGTCGGCGAGGCCCGAGCCGATCGCCCACTCGCGGACCGCCGCGATGTCTTCCAGCTCGATCAGGCCGACCCGGTGCTTGAGGGCGTCGGTCCAGGCGCGGCCGTAGCCCGTGGAGCCGCGGTAGTTGACCCGGACCACCGCGTAGCCGTGGTCGACCCAGGCGGCGGGGCCCGCGGCGAAGGAGTCGCTGTCGTGCCAGGTGGGGCCGCCGTGGATGTCGAAGACCGTGGGCAGGGGGCCGGTGGTGCCCGCCGGCTTCTGCACCAGGGCGTGGATGCGCCCGCCGGGTCCCTCCACCCAGACGTCCTCCACCGGTACCGAGCCGGGGGACTTCATGCCCGGAGGGTCCAGGACCACGCCGCCGGCCGTCGAGCGGACCGCCGACGGTTCGGCCGCCGACGACCACAGGTACTCCACCGCGCCGTCCGGGCGGGCGCTCGCGCCGGAGACCGTGCCGGGCGGGGTGGCGATCCTGGTCAGCTCGCGGCTCACCGGGTCGTAGCGGAACAGCTCGCTGCGGGCCTCGAAGCTGTGCGCGACGAGCAGACCGCTGCCGTCCGGATACCACTCCGCGCTCACGTCGCCGGGCAGGTCGAGGGCGAGGTCCGTCTCCTCGCCGGTGGCCACGTCCCAGACCAGCGGCTCCCAGCGGCCCCGGCGCTGGTGCCCGATGAGCAGCCGGGTGTCGCCGTCGACCGGGGCGAAGCCCAGCACCTCCAGGCCCAGCTCGACGGTGCCGCCCTTGGTGTCGTCCAGCTCGGCGACCGCCGTGCCGTCCGGGCGCAGCACGCGCAGCGCCGAGTGCATCGCGTCGCCGTGCTCGGTGTGCTCGACGGCGATCAGGGTGCCGTCGTGGGAGAGGTCGCCGACGCCCGCCGACTCGCGGTGGCGGTAGATCTCCGCCGGGGCCTCGTCCGAGCCCACGCGCGCGAGATGGATCGTGGTGCCGTCCTCGTCGGTGGAGCGGCCCACGACCGCCGTGCGCCCGTCGCGGCCGAGCGCGAGGCCGGCCGGGTAGGACGGTTCGAGGCCGGGCACCGCCGCCTCGTCGGGGCCGCCGGTGAACGGCTGGCGGCGCCAGACGCCGAACTCGTCGCCGTCCTTGTCGTCGAACCACCAGATCCACGCGCCGTCCGGGGAGAGCACGCCGTCCGTCGTGCCGTTCGGCCGGTGGGTGGCCTGGCGCTGGACGCCGCTCGCCCGGTCCCAGGCGTACAGCTCGTACGTCCCCGTCGCGTTCGACACGAACAGGGAGCGGTCCGGCGCGTCCTCCGCCCAGTCGGGCAGGGACACCCGGGGTGCGCGGAAGCGCTTCTCCCAGTCCGGCACGGCCGGCTCGCCCTGCGCCCCCGGTGTCCTCCCCGCCTCCGGCCTTCCCGGCGCCGCGGGCCCGTCCTGCCCGGCCGGGCCCCGCCCGCTCCGCTCGCTCCGCCGGTTCTGCGCGCCGTTCCCGTTGCTCTCAGTCATGGCCCCATACTGCCTGGCCGGGCCGACAACGCGCCGCCCCGTTCCCCAGCCTGTGGAAAACCGCCCGTCCGGAACCCTTCTGCGGCCACGCGCCTGTGGAAAACTCCCACCCCGCGGCCTGCCGCGACCGGCGGGGGCCGTACCGTTGGGGCCGTGTACCGGTTTCTTCTGACGCCCCGCTGGTGGGGCATCAACGTCTTCGTGCTGCTCGCCATCCCGTTCTGCGTCTTCATGGGATCGTGGCAGCTGAGCCGGTTCGACGCGCGCGTGGACGATCACCGCAACCTGTCCGAGCAGACCGCCTCCGCCCGGACGGAGCCGCCGCGTCCGCTGGCCGCGCTGCTCCCCGTCGACAAGCGGACCTCGGGCATGCCCGCCACCGCGACCGGCCGCTACGGCAAGCAACTGCTGGTCCCGGACCGCGAGCTGGACGGCAAGCAGGGCTATTACGTGCTGACGCTGCTGCGCACCGGCTCCGGCAAGGCGCTGCCCGTCGTGCGCGGCTGGCTGCCGGGCACCGCGGACGCGGCGAAGGCCCCCGCGCCGCCCGCCGGCGAGGTCACCGTGACCGGGGCGCTCCAGGCCTCCGAGTCGCCCGGCGGCAACGGGGTCGGCACCCGCGGCGGGCTGCCGTCCGGGCAGACCGGGGCGATCAGCGCGGCCTCGCTGGTGAACCTGGTGCCGTACGACGTCTACGACGCCTGGGTCACGCTCGGCAAGGCCGACGCCGGGATGAAGGCGGTGCCCGCGAAGGCGCCCGAGGGCAGCGGGCTCGACCTCAAGGCGTTCCAGAACCTCGGTTACACCGGCGAGTGGTTCGTGTTCGCCGGGTTCGTGGTCTTCATGTGGTTCCGGCTGGTGCGGCGCGAGCTGGAGGCCGCGCGGGACGCCGCGCTCGGGCTGGTGCCCGACGAAGCGGAGGGCTCCGGCGAGCCTCTGGAGGGGCGTACCGCAGGGGTCTGACCCCCGCCGCCGTCCCTCCGGCCCCTTCCGCGTCCGTGTCGCGTCCGTGCCGTGTTGCCGTGCCGTGTGCCGTGGCCATGCCGCGTCCACGGCTCTTCCGCCCGCCGTGGAGGTCCGGGTCCGGCTACGGCGTGGCCGCCGCCAGGACCCCCGTGTGGTACACCGTCCCCGCGCAGGCGTCCGGCACCGTCGCCGAGACCGTCGGCGAGCCGGGCTCCGGGGTGTGCGAGACCACCACGCTGCCGTCGGCCTTGGCGCCGTCCTCCCTGACCAGCTGGGCCGAGGCCGCAGAACCGGTGTCCGTGCCCGAGCCGCTGTTCGTGGCCGTGCCGCCGGCCGCGCCCTGGTCCTTGCTCGGGGACGGGCCGGGCGAGGGCTGTCCGGTCTCCGTACCGCCGCTGCCACCGCCCCCGGTACCGCCCGTGCCACCGCTGCCGCCACTGCCACCGGTGGTCGGGCAGGAGTCGGAGGGCACCCAGGCGAACCTCACCTCGTAGCCCGACCCCGGAGTCAGCACCAGCGCCGGGGACTCGGTGGACGGGTCGGGCAGCCCCGGTGCCGCGTCCCCCGGGGTGTGCTGCACCACGCTGACCCGGGCGGTCTCGGCCGCGCCCTGCGGGAACGAGGTGACGGTGCCGGGCCCGCCGACGGTGCAGCTGCCGGACGAGGTGTTGGTGACGCGCAGGACGCCGTAGACGGCGCCCGAGGAGTCGGGGGTGCCGATCCGCGCGCCGCCGGAGCCCAGTTGCGCCGCCGTGCATACGGGTGCGCCGGCGCGGGCGGAGGCGGAGGGGTGGTCCGAGGCGCCGCCGGGCGCCGCGCCGGTGGCGGTGGCCCCGTCGTCCGCGGTGCCGTCCTTCTCCCCGCCCTGCTCCCGGCCCGCGGCCCGGTCGGAGGGGCTGCCCTCGGCGTCCGGACCGGCGGCCGGGTCCTTGGACCGCCCGGCGCCACCCTGCGCCTGGGACGCCTGGCCCGCGATGGCCGGGTTGGCGTCGGGCCCGGCGGAGCGGGAGACGTGGACAAGAGCCGGTACGGCGGTGCCGAGGAACAGGGCGGCGGCGGCCATGCCGATCGTGGCCTGCCGTTTGCGGGCCCGTCGGGCCGGGATCGCGCGCCGCAGGTGCTCCAGGGTGCCGTCGCTCGGTTCGACGTCCTGGACCGCCCGGTGCAGCAGCCGGCGCAGGGCCAGTTCGTCCGGGGCGAGCCCGCCCAGGGCCTCGTCCGCCGGGGCCGTGCGCTCGGGGGCCGGGCCCTCGGCGTCAGGGCTGTCGTTCACCGTGGTGTTCCCAGAATGCGCTGACGTGTGAAGGTGCTGTTGCTGTTGCTGTTGCTGTTGCTGTTCGCGGGACGCCTGGGACGCCTGGGACGCCCGGTCCGCATCCGCACGGGGCTCGTCGGGCGGGTCCGCCACCGGAGCCCGGTCCTCGTACGGCTCGCGGGGCTCGCGGCTCTCGCCCGACCCACGGGCCTCGCCGGACCCACGGGCCTCCTCCGACCCACGGGCCTCGTGCAGCCCACGGGCCCCGTCCGACGGCGCGCCGGACTCGTGGCGTGTGCGCGCGTCCTCATGGCATTGCCGCGCGTCCTCGTGGCGTTCGCGCGCGTCCTCATGGCGGTCGCGCGCGTCGCGCCCTTCGGCGTGCTCCTTCATACCCGCGCCTCCCTGAGGGTCATGCCTGCGCCTCCATGGCGATCCGGAGCGCGGCGATGCCGCGCGAGCCGTATGCCTTCACCGAGCCGAGGGATATCCCGAGGGTCTCGGCGACCTGCGCCTCGGTCATGTCCGCGAAGTAGCGCAGCACCAGCACCTCGCGCTGTCTGCGCTGGAGGCCCTTCATCGCCTTGATCAGCGAGTCGCGCTCCAGCTGGTCGTAGGCGCCCTCCTCCGCGCTGGCCATGTCCGGCATCGGCTTGGACAGGAGCTTCAGGCCGAGGATGCGGCGGCGCAGCGCGGAGCGGGAGAGGTTGACGACCGTCTGGCGCAGATAGGCGAGCGTCTTCTCCGGCTCGCGGACGCGCTTGCGGGCGGAGTGGACGCGGATGAACGCCTCCTGGACGACGTCCTCGCAGGAGGCGGTGTCGTCGAGGAGGAGCGCGGCCAGGCCCAGCAGCGAGCGGTAGTGCGTGCGGTAGGTCTCGGTGAGGTGGTCGACGGTGGTACCGGCCGCCGCGGCCTCCTCGGCGGCCGGGCACTGGTTCGGTACGCGGGCGGGCCGCGCGGCGGGCATGGGGGCGATCACCGGCATGCCACCGGACGGGCCGGACGCACCGGGCAGCACGGAAGCGCCGGGGCTCCCGGACCGGCCGGGGGACGCCGGCCGCCCGGGGAGGGCGGGCATCCGCGGCCGGAGGGCCGCGCGGGGCGGCCGCAGAGCGGCGCCGCGGGCCGCCGCGCTGAAGTCGAGTACGTCTGCCACGCCAGTTGGACGCACCGCCCCCCGCCGGGGTTGTACGGATCGCCCGTCGCATCCGCGCCCGGCCGACCGAGCGGCGCGTGCGGCCGTGTTCCCGCGTCAGGCGGCACCGCGGCCGGTGCCTCACATGCCCTCATGCGCCCCGCTCTTCCCTCTGTCGCGGCGTGCCGCGAAGCGACCGGGACGTCCCCACGCCCCTCAGCGTCCCCACGCCCCCGCAGGGCGACCGCAAAGACGCCTCCCGCCCTCCGCGCGGTTGCGGAGGGCGGGAAGGGAAATCGCCGGGCGCCGGGGCGGCACGGTTCACGCGGCGCGGACCGTAGTCAGCCGGTCCACACCTTGTGCACAGATCCTACAAAGGGACCGATCAATGGCCAGGGGTTATCCCTCCGTAAGGAAGAACGGGGGGACGAAGGAGAACGGGAAGCGCGCGGAGGGAGCCCGCCCGGTCACCGCTCCCCCTCCGGCCGCACCGGCCCGCTCACTCCGGCCCGGCCGCCACCAGCTCGGCGATCTGCGCCAGATTGAGCGCGGCGCCCTTGCGCAGGTTGTCGCCGCAGACGAAGAGTTCGAGCGCGGTCGGGTCGTCCAGCGCCCGCCGCACCCGGCCGACCCAGGCCGGGTCCGTGCCCACCACGTCGGCCGGGGTGGGGAACTCGCCGGAGGCCGGGTCGTCGCACAGCACCACCCCGGGAGCCGTGGCCAGGATCTCGCGCGCCCGGTCGACGGTGACCTCGTCCTCGAAGCGGGCGTGCACGGTCAGCGAGTGCGTGGTGACGACCGGGACGCGGACGCAGGTGACGGCCACCGGCAGCCGGGGCAGTCCGAGGATCCGGCGGGTCTCCTCGCGCAGCGCCATCTCCTCCGAGGACCAGCCCTCGTCGCACAGCGCACCGGCCCAGGGCACCACGTTCAGCGCGACCGGCTCCGCGAACGGGCCGGTGTCGTCGCCCACCGCCCGCCGTACGTCGCCGGGGCTCGTCCCCAGTTCCGTACCGGCGACCAGGGACAGCTGGCGGCGCAGGGCGCGGACGCCCTCCTGGCCGACGCCGCTGACCGCCTGGTAGGAGGAGACCACCAGGTCGCGCAGCCCGAACTCGGCGTGCAGCGCGCCCAACGCCACGATCATGGTCAGGGTGGTGCAGTGCGGGCTGGCGACGACGGAGCGCGGGCGCCGGCGCACCGCGTGCGCGTTGACCTCGGGCACCACCAGCGGCACCTCGGGGTCGGCGAGGAAGGCCCCGGAGTTGTCCACCACGACGGCGCCCGCCGCGGCGGCCACCGGCACCCAGCGGGCGGCCACCTCGTCGGGCACGTCGAACAGGGCGATGTCCACGCCGTCGAACACACCCGCCGCGCGGGCGTCCTCGGTGAGCGCGACGACCTCGGTCTCCTCGCCGCGCACGGTCAGCTTGCGACCGGCCGAGCGAGGCGAGGCGAACAGGCGGATCTCGCCCCAGACGTCCGCGCGCTGGGACAGGATCCCGAGCAGGACCGTGCCGACGGCGCCGGTCGCGCCGACGACCGCGAGCGTGGGCCGTCCGGTCACCGGCGTACGCCCGGACGCCCGGCGCCCCGGCGGGGGACGGTCATCGCCCGGTGCCGCCGTAGACGACGGCCTCGTCGCTGTCGGAGTCGAGCCCGAAAGCGGTGTGCACGGCGCGGACGGCCTCCGGCACGTCGTCCTTGCGGGTGACCACCGAGATACGGATCTCGGAGGTCGAGATCAGCTCGATGTTCACGCCCGCGTCGGAGAGCGCGGTGAAGAAGTCGGCCGTGACGCCCGGGTTGGTCTTCATGCCCGCGCCGACCAGGGAGATCTTGCCGATCTGGTCGTCGTAGCGCAGCGAGTCGAAACCGATGCCGGGACGGTTCTTCTCCAGCGCGTCGATGGCCTTGCGGCCCTCGGCCTTGGGCAGCGTGAACGAGATGTCCGTCAGGCCGGTGGAGGCCGCGGAGACGTTCTGCACGACCATGTCGATGTTGATCTCGGCGTCGGCGATCGTCCGGAAGATGGAGGCGGCCTCACCGGGCTTGTCCGGGACGCCGACGACCGTGATCTTGGCCTCGGAGGTGTCGTGCGCGACACCCGAGATGATGGCCTGCTCCACCTGCTGTTCCCCTTGCTCACTCGGCTGCCGAATCGGCTCGCTGCTGACCCACGTGCCCTGCAGCCCGCTGAAGGAGGA
Organism: Streptomyces sp. SAT1; assembly: GCF_001654495.1. GTDB lineage: Bacteria > Actinomycetota > Actinomycetes > Streptomycetales > Streptomycetaceae > Streptomyces > Streptomyces andamanensis. The sequence goes on along the minus strand of NZ_CP015849.1, from coordinate 3,918,831 downwards.
ACGTACGTGGATCGGGATGTTGTACCGGCGCGCGTACTCCACACACCGGTGGAGCAGCACCTTCGACCCGGAAGCGGCCAGTTCGAGCATGTCCTCGAACGAGATCCAGTCGATCTTCCGGGCCTTCTTCACCACCCGCGGGTCGGCGGTGAACACGCCGTCCACGTCGGTGTAGATCTCGCAGACCTCGGCGTCCAGGGCGGCGGCCAGCGCCACGGCCGTGGTGTCGGACCCGCCGCGCCCCAGCGTGGTGATGTCCTTCTTGTCCTGGCTGACGCCCTGGAAACCGGCGACGATGGCGATGTTGCCCTCGTCCAGCGCGGTGCGGATACGGCCCGGCGTGACGTCGATGATCCGGGCTTTGTTGTGGACAGAGTCGGTGATGACACCTGCCTGGCTGCCGGTGAAGGACTGGGCCTCGTGGCCCAGGTTCTTGATCGCCATGGCCAGCAGGGCCATGGAGATCCGCTCACCGGCGGTCAGCAGCATGTCGAACTCCCGCCCGGCAGGCATCGGGGATACCTGCTCGGCGAGATCGATCAGCTCGTCCGTCGTGTCGCCCATCGCGGAGACCACGACAACCACCTGGTTGCCGTTCTTCTTGGCTTCCACGATCCGCTTGGCGACGCGCTTGATGCCCTCGGCATCGGCTACGGAGGAGCCTCCGTACTTCTGCACGACAAGGCCCACGTGCGCTCCTCGCTCAGTCCGTGTCTGTCGCACTCGCGCATATGCAGTGCGGTCGACTCAGTCTATCGAGCGCCCGGATTTCCCCTTCGCGATATCGCATCGTGAGATGTCCGGCGCCCGCTTGTCAGGGCGGCTCATGCCCAGGGAGCGGTGCGGCACTCGAAACGTGGGCGGCGTCACACACCCGCCGGGCGGCGATCCGGCCACCTCCCCATCGGGGCCGGAATGCTGCGGTCCGATCCGCTCCCCGCGCCGCCCGCCGCCCTGTTCCGGGGCCCGGCGAAGGGAATCCGTTCCGTTCGCGTGACCGGTTTCGACTCGATCCGAACCCGTCGCGGACCGGGGAAGGCAATGCATACCGGCCCGGTTGTCCATTCCCCGTCTCTTCATGTGGACAAGCTGTCGTGAACGGCCGTCAGGGTGTGTCACTGTGAGCCCGGTTCGGGCGGGAAGAAGTACCTGGTGGAAGGAGTTCTGATGGCGTCGTCACGTGCCGGAAAGCTGCTATTCCGGGTGCTGGGCCCACTGGAAATATGGGCGGGCGGTAAACGGCTCCAGCTCACCGCCCCGCGGCTTCAGATCACTCTCGGAACGCTGCTTTTGAAGCCCGACAGGACCGTGTCCGTGGAGGAGCTGGCGCAGAGCCTCTGGGAGGCCCGGATGCCGGCCGATCCGGCGAACCAGATCGCCGTCTGCGTCTCGAAGATACGCGGCCGGTTCCAGCGGACCGGGACCGTGGGCGACCTGATCCTGACCCAGCCGCCCGGCTACCTCCTGAGCACGGACGAGGCCGAGCTGGACACCCAGCGGGTGCAGGCGCTCAAGGCGGAGGCGGACGCGTACGCGAACGCCGGGGAGAGCGCCGAGGCGGTCTCCTGCCTGGAGCGGGCACTCGCCCAGTGGCGCGGCCCGCTGCTGGCGGGCATCACCCGGCAGGCGTGGCGCGCCGAGGCCCGCGTATGGGAGGAGACGCAAGTCGCGCTCCAGGTCAAGAAGGCCGAACTGCAGCTCGCGCTGGGGCAGTACGAGCCGGTGATCGCCGAGCTGTCGGCCTTCCTGCCGGAGCATCCGTTCTTCGAGCGGCCGCGGGCCCAGCTCATGACCGCCCTGTACCGCTCGGGCCGCCAGGCGGACGCGCTGCGCCTGTACCGCGACACCTGCCGCCTGCTGGACGAGGCGCTCGCCATCGCGCCCGGCGCCGAACTCCAGCGCCTGCACCAGGAGATCCTGAAGGGGGCCCTCCCGCCCGGCCCCGAGGCCGTCCGCACCGACTTATCCGCCGCGCCGCTGCCGCCCCCGCCGGAGCCCGCCGCGCCCGCGCCCGCCGCGCCCGCCGGGCCCTGCCTGCTGCCCAGCGACATCGGGGAATTCGTGGGCCGCGAGCGGGAGATGTCCGACCTGGTGGAATTCCTGCGGCCCACCGGCAGAAACGTGCCCCTGGTCGAGCTGGTGGGCGCGGGAGGAACGGGCAAGACGACCCTCGCCATTCATGTCGGACATCAGCAGCGCGTCAACTTTCCCGACGGCCAGCTCTATATCGATCTGCGCGGACTCGACCGGAATCCGGTCCGGCCGGAGGAGGCCCTCGCCCGGTTTCTGCGGGAGATGGGAGTGCCGGCGTCCGACATCCCGGACGGGCTCGACCAGCGCGCCGAGAAATTCCGCGCGCTGCTGACCGACAAACGCGTGCTCATCATTCTGGACAACGCCTCCGAAACCACCGGCATACGCCCTCTGCTGCCGGGAACGGACACCTGCGCCGTCATCGTCACCAGTCGCTCCCGGGTCGCCTCGGCGTTCTCGACGCGGGTCGTGGAACTGGGCGGCCTCTCCACGGAGCAGGCCCTGGAACTGCTCCACCGCGGCGCCGGACGCGAGCGGTCGGCGGCGGAGCAGGACGCCGCGCGGCGGCTGGTCGCCTACTGCGGCAACCTGCCGCTGGCGGTCGGCATCCTCGGCGCCCGGCTCGCGGCCAAGCCGCACTGGACGATGGCCCGGGTCGCGGCACGGCTCGCCGACGAACGGCGCAGGCTGGACGAGCTGGAGCACGACAACCTGGCCGTCCGCACCACCCTGGAGCTGTCCTACGACGGCATCAGCGCCGGCGCCCAGCTGCTGCTGCGCCGCCTGTCCGTGCTCGCCGTGCCGGACTTCGCGGACTGGCTCGCCCGGCATCTGGTGGACCTCGGCGGATCGGCGGCGGAGAACGCCGAGAACCTGGTGGAGGAGCTGGTGGACGCCCGGCTCGTCGAGGTGCGCGGTCGGGACGTGGCCGGGCAGCTCCGCTACCGCCTGCACGACCTGGTCCGGCTGTTCGGCCTCGAACGCGCGGACGGCGCCGAGTCGCCGTCCCAGCGCCGCACCGCGGTCCGCCGCACCGCCCTCGCCGCGCTCGCCGGCGCCGACGCGGCCCACCGCGCCGTCTGCGGCGGCGACTACACCGTCGTCCGCAGCGGCCCGGCGAGCCGCGCCCGTGCCGGCCACTCACCTCCGCACGAGGACGCCGACCCGCTGCACTGGTACGAGGCCGAACGCACCACGCTGACCACCTTGGTGCGGCAGGCCGCCGGCTACGGGCTCGACGACATCGCGTGGGACCTCGCGGCCGTGTGCCGCTGTCTGTTCAGCACGCGCGGGCACCACGACGAGTGGCTGGCGACCCACCAGGACGCGCTGGCCGCCGTCCGGGCGGTCGGCAGCCGCAAGGGCGAGGCCGCGCTGCTCCTGGGCCTGGGCGACCTGTACATCGACAAGCGCGAGTACACCCGGGCGGCCGGTCCGCTGGAGCAGGCGTACGCCACGTTCACCGCGGCCGGGGAGGACTACGGCGCGGTGCTCGCGCTGCGCAGGGCGGCCTGCGTGGACCGGATCCTGGGCCGCTACGAACGCGCGCTGGAACGCTGGCGCGACTGCCTGCCCGTGCTCGCCGCGCACGGGGACCTCCAGGCCCGGGTCCAGGTGCTGCGCTGGCTCGGGCTGACCCTGCTCGAACTGCGCGACCTGGAGGGCGCCGAGTCGTATCTGCGGCAGGCCGAGGAGGCGGCCCGGGGCCTCCTCGGCCGCGCGGCCGGACAGATGCGGCTGGCCCTCGCCGACCTGCTGCGGGCGCGGCACCGCCCGGCGGAGGCGGAGGCGGAGTACATCGCGGGGCGGGAGCGGGCGCAGGCCCTCGGCGATGTCTCGGGCATCGGCTACGCCCACTTCGGCCTGGGCGTCATCGCGCTGGAGAGCGGCCGGTACGCCGAGGGCCGCCGGCTCCTCGGCGTCTGCCGGGAGTCGGCGCGCTCGGTCGGCGACCCGCTGCTGGAGGCGCTCGGCATGGTCGGACTGTCCGCGGCGCTCGGGCACGACGGCCGGACACAGGAGGCGGAGCGGCTGCTGGCCGGGGCCGCCGCGATCTACCACGGCCTCGGCACCCCGGTCCGCTACGCGCGGTGCCTGTACGCGCACGCGGAACTGCTCGACCGGCGCGGCGACGCGGGGGCGGAGGCGGAGGTGCTGCGGGCCCGCGCGGCGGCGGCGCTGGCCGGTACGGGCTCGGCGCTGGCGCCGGACGCGCTCGGCGCGGGGACGGGCCCGTACTGTCCGCCGGTGCTGTGACGGTCCGGGGCGCGCGCCCCGGAAGCCGTGACCGCCGTGCCGGGTGTTTCCCTTCGGTGTCCGTTCGGTGTCCGAGGAAACCCGCAGGTCAGAAGCGATTCTGATGGTGTGGGACACCGTTGGGGAACGTCCTTGCCTCTCGCGGCGGGAATCGTCAAGGATGGCGAACAACGGCGTTTCACCGACGCAACGTCGTCTCGATGGCAGCGAAAACCAGTGATGCAGCGAACCTGCCTTTGGCGGGCGCCACTCCCCCGATGAGGTTGATGTGGAGCAGCACGACAACGCCGCATGTGTGACAGCATTTCCCATCGACGAGGCTCGCGAGGCGATCGATACCCTGGACCTGCAGATCATCGAAATCCTGCAGAATCGCCGCGACCTGTCCCGCCGCATTCAGCGGCAACGCATGAGCGAGGGCGGTACACGGACGGTACTCGCTCGCGAGAAGCTCATTCTCGACCGTTACGCGACCGGGCTCGGCACCGAGGGAACCGCCCTCGCCCTGAATATTCTGAGCCTGTGCCGGGGCGGTTCCGGCGGCATCTCAAGAGCCGCCTCCGCCGCGGACGGCGAGCCGCAGGGCACTTCGTGAAGGCGTGCGGAAATCCGCGGGCACGCCTGGGTGACATCTCCTTCCTCAATTGCGCACCGATCCGCTGGGGCCTGGCCGACAGCGGAGCCGTGCACGGCCTCGACATGGTCTCCGCTCCACCGGAACAGCTGTCCGCGCTCCTTCTTTCGGGTGATCTGGACATCAGCCCGATCAGTGTCGTCAGATATCTGCGGCACGCGGAGGAGCTGTGCCTGCTGCCCGGCATCGCGATCGGCAGCGACGGCCCGGTGGGCTCCTGCCACATCGTCTCGCGCGATCCGCTCGAAGCGCTGGACGGGCGGGTGGTCGCGCTCTCCGCGGCCAGCCGCAGCACCAGCCTGCTGGCCAGGATGCTCCTGGAGGACGCCGTCGGGGTGCGGCCCGAGTACCGCACCCTGCGCCAGGACGTGGGCGCGATGCTGCGCACGGCGCGGGCCGCGGTGGTCATCGGCGACGACGCGCTGCGGGTGCGGGCGACCGCGCCGGACGGGCTGACCGTGCACGACACGGGCGCGATGTGGCGGAGCTGGACGGGGCTGCCCATGGTGTTCGCCGTCTGGGCCGTGCGCCGCGACTTCGCGCGGGACCGGCCGGCGACGGTGCGCGAGGTCGGGGCAGCGCTCGTGGACGCGGTCGCACGGGCCCGCGCGCACCCCGCGCGGGTGGCCGCGGCGGCGGCCCGCGGCGGCCGGTCCGGCGCGCTCGGGGAGCCCGTGCTCCTCGACTACTTCCGGACCCTCGACTACTCACTCGGAGAACGCCAGCTGGCCGCCGTCCAGGAGTTCTCCGCACGGGCCGCGGCCCGCGGCGAAACGGTCCGCCCCCTGCCCGCGCGCATTCCCGTCCACGGAGGATGACCATGATTCGTCACATCGTACTTTTCAGGTTCAAGCCCGGTGTCTCGTGGGACGATCCCCGGGCGCTGGAAGCGGAAGGCATGGCCGCGAAGGTGGGCGGCGAGGTACCGGACCTCCAGGAATGGAGCACCGGCCGCAACATATCCACCCGGCCCATCGCGTACGACTTCGCGGTGATCGGTCTGCTGGAGGACGAGGCGGCGCTCGACCGCTATCTGGTGCACCCGTTCCACCAGGAGGCGATCCGGAAGTGGCGGGAGATCAGTGAATGGGTCATCGCCGACCTCGAAGAATGACGCGCAGAACGAGAAGAAGAACAGCACAGTGAACGAGAGGCAAGGACCAGCGGTGAGTGCCAAGTACGAGAAGTGCGCCTTTGTCGTCGAACAGGACCTCGCCGCGGGGCTCGCGATGAACACCGTGGCGGCTCTCTCGATGTCCGTGGGGCGGTTCGTGGACGGAATCATCGGCGATGCCGTCAAGGACGGCGACGGCGAGGCGCACACCGGTATCACGGCCATTCCGCTGCCCATTCTGAAGGGCGCGGCGGCGGACCTGCGGGACATCGTGCTGAAGGCGGCCGGCCTGCCCGACGTCTTCGTGGCCGACTTCACCGCGGTCGCCCAGTCGTCACGGAGCTACGACGAGTACATCCGCCGGACCGCCGACCTGGGCACCGCCGAGCTGCCCTACATCGGCGTGGCCGTCTGCGGCAGCAGGAGCGCGGTGAACAAGCTCACCGGAAGCCTGCCGCTGTACCGCTGACGCAACCGACACGAGGGAAGCATGTTCACCGTCTTCAACGAAGAACTCGACCGGCTCGCCCGCGAGATACGCGACCGCCACCAGGCGTTCGCTGCGCGCCGCTGGAGCGACGCCGACCTGGCCGACCACCAACTGAGGGAATTCCGCAGCACGCTGGCGTACGTCAAGGACAGGTCCCCCTTCTACGCGAGCCGCCTGGCGGCGGTGGACCCGGACTCCATCCGCTCCCTCGCCCCCGAGCATCTGGCCGGCGTGCCGTTCACCACCAAGGACGACCTGCGCAACGAGTTCGACAAGGTGCTCTCGCTCCCGCTGTCCAAGGCCTGGATCTTCTACGAGACCACCGGCACCACCGGCCGCAGCACACCGTGCCCGCGGGACAACACCGACTCGCTGCACAACAACACGGCGCTGACCGTGTACTACGACACCGTCTTCCGGCAGTTCGGCGACGAGCAGGTGATCGGCGTCTCCGGGCCGACCGAACTGCACGCCTTCGGCGACACCTTCGGCGACGTCTGCCGCAACCTGGGCCACGCGGTCGCCAAGATGTGGCCGCACTCGCCGATGGTCGGCTACGACCGCGCCCTGGAGACCCTGCGCGTCCTGCCCGCCACCGGCCTGTTCAGCACGCCCGGCATGGCCCTGTCCCTGGCGAAGAAGGCGTACGCGGCCGGACTGCACCCGCGCCGGGACTTCCGCCTCGACGTCCTGATGTGCACCGGCGAACTCGCCTCCCCGAGCCTCCTGGAGAACATCGGCGAGGTGTGGGGCGCCAAGGTCTACAACGCCCTGTACGCCTCGCAGGAGGCCTCGGTGATGGGCGCGTCCGGCGCCGACGGCGCGCTGTACACGGCCCCGCTGCTCAACTTCTACGAGGTGATCGACCCGGACACCGCCCGCGCGGTCGAGCCGGGACCCGACGGCGTGCGCACCGGCGAGCTCGTCGTCACCGCGCTCTACCGGGGCAGCAAGCCCCTGGTCCGCTACCGCACCGGCGACCTGGTCCGGCTCGCCCCCGCCTCCGCCGGGCGCACCCTGCCCGCGCCCGTCCTGGAGGTGCTCGGCCGGACCCGCGACACCCTGTCGATCGGCGGCCACCGGATCAGCGGCTACGACCTGGAGGAACTGCTGCTGTCGCTGCCCCGCGGCTACCTCGACTACCAGGTCGTCATCGACGCGGTGGACGGGCAGGACGAGCTGACCCTGCACCTGGAGACACCGCCCGACGGCGAGGGCGTGCGCGTCGACGAGGCGGCCGTCGCCGCCCTGGTGCGCGAACGGCTCGACGTCCCGCTCCGGTTCGCCTACGGCCCGCTCGGCTCGGTCACCACGACCGGCGCCATGGTGAGCTGGAAGGCGGCGCGGGTGGAGGACCGGCGCACCGCGGCACCGGACGAGGAGCGCGCCGCCGCCCTCGGCGTGGCCGGCGGGAGGGCCCAGTGACCAGTGCCGTGGCAGCCGACAGCGGCAAGGCGACGCCCGCCCTGGCGGCCCTGGCCTACCACGACGGGGAGTTCGTCCCCCTGGAGCGGGCCCAGGTGCCCGTCACCACGCAGGCCCTCCAGTACGGCACCGGTGTCTTCGAGGGCATCCGCGCCTACGCGCAGGCGGACGGCGGCCTGGCCGTCTTCCGCGGCCACGACCACTACCTGCGCTTCCTGCGCAGCGCGCGGACCCTGCGCATCCGGCTGGAGCCGGACGCGCGGGAGCTGTGCGCGCTGACGGCGGAGCTGCTGCGCCGGATCGGCGCGGACACCGACATGTACATCCGCCCGCTGGCGTACAAGCGCGCGCTGCTGCCCGGGACACCGCCCGGTGTCCAGCTCACGGGCGTCTCGGACGCGCTGTCGGTCAACGCGTTCCGGATGGGGTCCTACACCGACCGCGGTGGCATCCGGGTCGCGATCAGCTCGTGGCGCAGGCCGGAGTCGGCCGTGCTCCCGGTCCGCGCCAAGGTCACCGGCGGCTACGTCAACAACGCGCTCGCCGTGGACGAGGCCCGCGCCGCCGGGTACGACGACGCGATCCTGCTCAACAGCCGCGGCCAGGTGGCGGAGGCCAGCACGTCCAACGTGTTCGCCGTCGTCCGCGGCCGGCTGGTCACCCCGCCCGTCACGGCCGACCTCCTGGAGGGCATCACCCGGGACACCGCCGTCACCCTGGCGGCCGACCTGCTGGACGTACCGACCGACTTCCACGACCTGGGCCGCGAGGACCTGTGTCTGGCCGACGAGGTGTTCCTCACCGGCACGGGCGCGGAGATCGTCCCCGTGACCGAGATCGCCGGCCGCCCCGTCGGGGACGGCGTCCCCGGACCGCTCACCACCGCCCTGACGGCCGCCTACCACGAGGTCGTCCGCGGCAAGGACCAGCGCTACCGCCATTGGCTCCAGAGCGTCGGCCCCGGCACGGGCTGACCGCCGACCGCAGGGGGAGAACATGATTCAGACAGCGGGATGGATAGACACCGCCCTGTCCTCGGGACCAGAGATCGAGGCCATCGGGACCCTGGGACCCGCCGGCACCAGCAGCGAGCAGGCGGCCCTGTACCTCTGGGCGGACCGCGGCCTGGGCGGACCGCCCGGCATCCGGCTCTACGGCACCTACGAGGAGGCCGGCACGGCGCTGCGCGAGGGCGCCGTCAGCCATGTCGTCATCGCCAACGCGTACGCGTCGGTGCACAGCTTCTACATGGACCCGTCGCTGCGGTTCGCGGGGGCGTTCCTCTTCGACACCCCGGACTACGGCATCGCCGTCTCCCCGGGGCACCGCATCCCCGACGCCGCCCGGATCGCCACCCACCCGGCGCCGGTCGCCCTCGTCCGGGAACTCCTCCCGGACGCCTACTCGGTGGCGGAGATCCGCTACGCCACCTCCACCAGCGCGGCGGCCGGCCAGGCCCGCCGCAGGGAGACCGACCTGGCGCTCACCACGCGCCCGGCGGCCAAGGCCCACGCCCTGGAGTTCATCTCCCGCACCCGGCCGATCCGCATGCTCTGGTCGGTCTTCACCCTCGCCGACCCGGACGCCTGACGGGCCGCCACAGGAAACCGGCCCACCGCAGCCGTCCGGACCGCCCAAGGAAACAGGTACTTCCATGCTCCTGATCGACCGTGCCACCGTGCGCGAGCTGTACCCGGTCGAGCGCGCCCTGCCGGTGATGGCGGAGGCCATGCGCCGCTACAGCGGCGGCCTGGCGGAACTGCCGCTGCGGACCATCCTGAGGCCCGAGAAGGACAGCGGTCTGCTGGGCACCATGCCGGGCTTCGTCGCCGGGGACGACCTGGCGGGCTACGGGCTGAAGGCGATGATGCTCAAGCCCGAGAACCCGGCCCGCGGCCTGGACCTGCACGTCGGGGTCGTCATGGTCTTCGACCCGGCGACCGGTGCCCCGCTGGCCCTGATGGACGCCGGCGCGGTGACCGCCGTACGGACGGCGGCCGTCTCCGCCGTCGCCACCGAGGCGCTGGCGCGGCCGGACGCCGGGGACCTCGCGGTGCTCGGCTCCGGGGTGCAGGCGCGCAGCCACCTGGAGGCCATGCGCCTGGTCAGGACGCTGCGCCGGGTCCGGGTGTGGAGCCGCAGCGCCGAGCACGCCGAGGACTACCGGGCGTGGGCGGCGAAGGAGCTGGGCATCGAGGTGGAGACCGCGGACACCCCGGCGCTGGCCCTGGCCGGGGCCGACCTCGTCTGCACCACGACGGCGGCCAGGGAGCCCGTCGTCGAGGCCGCCGACCTCGCGCCCGGCGTCCATGTCAACGCCGTGGGGGCCTCCTTCGCCGACCACCGGGAGCTGTCCTCCCGGGCCGTGGCGGACGCCTCCTTCTTCGTCGACAGCCGGGAGTCGGCGCTCGCCGAGTCCGGGGACCTGCGGGGGCCGCTCACCGAGGGCCTGGTGGGACCGGACCACATCCGGGCCGAGCTGGGCGAGGTGCTGCTCGGCACCCGGCCCGGCCGCGCCGAACCCACCGAGATCACCGTCTTCAAATCGCTCGGCCTCGGCGTGCAGGACATCATGTCCGGCTTCGCCGTCGCCCGCGAGGCCGCGGCCCGCGGACTGGGCCGGACCGTCACGCTCGACTGACCCGCCGGCCCGTCCGGGACCCGCGTCCGCGGAGCGGCCCGGCACAGGCACCGGCAGAGCACCCCAGCAGTGGGACCCAGCTAAGGAGAACGACAGGAGTGAGTGCTCACCCGCCCGCGCCGCGTGCCGTGCTCGACGGCATACCGGCCTATGTGCCCAAGCCGCCGCAGCCGCCCGCCACCGGCACCTCGTACCGGCTGTTCCTCAACGAGAACCCCTGCCCGCCGCTGCCCTCGGCCCTCGCCGCCGTCTCCCGGGCCGCTCAGCGGACCAACCTCTACCCGGGCATCTTCCCGGAAGAGCTGACGGACGCCCTCGCCCGCAGGCTGGACGTCCCGCTGTCGCACGTGGTCACCGGCCCGGGATCGGTCGGCATCTATCAGCAGATCGGCCAGGCCATGCTGTCGCCGGGCGACGAAGTGGTCTACGCCTGGCCGTCGTTCGAGGCGTACCCGATCGTGGTGCGGATGGCCGGGGCCGTCCCGGTCGAGGTGCCGCTCAGCGACGCGGCGCACGACCTGGAGGCCATGGCCGCCGCCATCACCCCGCGCACCGCCATGGTGCTGCTGTGCGAGCCCAACAACCCCACGGGCACCGCGGTCGGCGCCGCCGAGCTGAAGCGGTTCCTGGACCGGGTGCCGGAGCATGTCACGGTGGTGCTGGACGAGGCGTACTTCGAGTTCCACCGGGGCCCGGACGCGCCGGACGGGGTGGAACTCCACCGCGACCGGCCCAACCTGGTGGTGCTGCGCACCTTCTCCAAGGCGTACGGGCTGGCCGGCCTGCGGGTCGGCTACGGCGTCGCGCACCCGCGGATCGCCGAGGCGCTGCGCAAGTGCGCCGTGCCGTGCGGGGTGAGCCGGATCGCGGAGCAGGCGGCGCTGGCCGCGCTGGACGCCGAGGACGAGTTGTTCCGGCAGGTGGCCGGGATCACCGCCGAGCGGGAGCGGCTGCGCGCGGCTCTGGGCGCGCGGGGCTGGACCCTGCCGCCGAGCGAGACCAACTTCCTGTGGCTGCCGCTGGGCGAGGACGCCGGCCCGGTCGCCGCCGCCCTGGAGCGCGCCGGGCTGCTGGTGCGCGCCTTCCCCGGGGCCGGGCTGCGGATCACGGTCGGCGCCCCGGAGGCGAACGACCTGCTGATCGCGACCCTGGAGGGGCTCAGATCGGGTCGATGACCGTCTTGCGCAGATGCCCGTAGACCATCGAGGTGCGTACGTCGGCCAGTTCGGGGCGCTCGGTCAGCTTGTCCAGCACGACCGAGTGCAGATGGTCGGCGTCCCGCACCGCCACATGGAGGAGGAAGTCGTCGGTCCCCGTCAGCACGAAGACCGAGATGACCTCGGGCATCCGCGCCACGAAGGTCTGGAACTGCTCGATGATCGCGCGGGTCGGCGGCCGCACCCGTACGGCGATCATCGCCTGGAGCCCCCGGCCCAGTGCGGTGAGGTCCACCTCGGCGTGGAAGCCGAGCAGCACCCCGCGCTCGCGCAGCGCGCGCACCCGCTCCAGGCAGGTCGAGGGTGCGATGCCCAGCTCCTCCGCGAGTTCGCGGTTGGTGCGCCGACCGTCTTGCTGGAGAAGGCGCAGCAACGCCGAATTAAGTTCATCCATGTTCTGCCGAATTCCCGAGAGGCCGAATTATATTCGGCGAGTATGCCCTGTTCTCCGTTGGATTGCTAGCATGACTGCATCCATTCCGTCCATGATTCGCCTCTCTCTGCGGCGCGAGCCGGGCGGACCCTGTGCGTGCGGACGACGGAGAAGGAGACCTGCGGTGGACGAGAGGAAAGGACGGATCCTGGCGCTGTGCGCCGTGGTGGCGGCGGCCCTCTTCTGGAGCAGTTCCTACGCGGTGACCAAGCAGGTGCTGTCGGACGTCGGACCGCTGAGCATCGGCGCGATCCGCTTCACGCTCGCCGCCGGGCTGCTCGCGGTGATGATGCGGCTGCGCCGCCGCCCGGGGGCCCGGCTCGACGCCCGGCAGCGGCGCCTGATCCAGCTCAGCGGACTGCTCGGCATCACGGCCTACTTCGTCCTGGAGAACATCGGCGTCGAACTGTCGACGGCCTCCGACGCCTCCCTGATCGTGGCCACCTACCCGCTGATGACCATGCTGCTGGAACTGGTGCTGTTCAAGGCCAGGATGCCGCTGCTGCGGGTCGGCGGCGTCCTGCTCGCCACCGCGGGCGCCTTCCTGGTCGTGCGCAACGGCGCTCAGGTGGGCGGCAGTTCGCGCTGGCTCGGCGATGTCCTGCTGCTGCTGGGCGGGCTGCTCTGGGGCGGGTACAACGTGCTCGTCAAGTCCATGGGCCGCGGCCACGACGCCCTGGACCTCACCTACCACCAGACCGTGGCCGGCGCCGCCGGCTTCCTGCTCGCCTCCTGCCTGGAGGCCGGGGACTGGCACGTACCGGACGGATCGGCCTCGCTGCTGCTCGTCTATCTGGCCGTGGCGTGCTCCGTCGGCGGCTTCCTCCTCTACAACTACGGGCTGCGCCGCATGACCTCCAGCGTCGCGGTCAACATCCTCAATCTGGTACCGGTGTTCGGCGTGCTCGGTGCCGTGGTGATCAACGGGGAGACGGTCCGGCTCGGGCAGGTGCTCGGCGGGGCGATCATCGTCGCCGGGGTGGCGCTCGGGGTCGTGGAACGGCGGACGTCCGTGGCCGCGCCCCCGGCCCCCGAGCCCGCCACGGTGGGCGAGCGCAGCTAGGACAGGTCCTGGGGCCTGGTTCCTGCTGCCGCGGAATGACCGGGCAGGCCGGCGGCATTATGCCGGTGTGGCGGCCGGCCCCGCCTCGCCGACAACGTGTCATCCGACGAGAAAGGACTGGACGCCCATGCCCAAGCCCGCCGCTCGGCCCCAGGACGGTTCGCTGAGCGACCTGTTCGCGCAGCACGTCGTACGCCGGCCCGAGGCGCCCGCCCTCACCTATGGTTCCGTCACACTGACGTACCGGCAGCTCGACCGGGTCACCAACTCCCTGGCGATCCGGCTGCGCGACCGGGGCGTACGGCCCGGCCGGCTGGTGGCGATCCTCGCCGACCGCGGCATCGGGGTGATCCTGGGCATGCTCGCCACCGTCAAGGCCGGCGGCGCCTATCTCGCGTTGGACCCGGCGCAGCCGGCCGCCCGGCTGCGCATGATCCTCCAGGAGTCCGAGCCGGTGGCCCTGCTCACCGAGGCCGGCACGGACGACCCCAGCGGCCTCGGCATCCCGGTGCTCACGGCCGCCGGACACCTGGGGCGGAGCGTACGGGACGACGCCGCCCTGGACGTCCGCACGGACGGCGGCGCGGGACCCGAGGACCTGGCCTACGTGATGTACACCTCGGGTTCGACCGGCACGCCCAAGGGGATCTGCACGACGCACCGCAACGTCGTCCGGCGCACCCGGGACGCCGACTACCTCACGTTCGAGGCGGGCGACCGGGTCGCGCAGATCTCCAACGCGGCCTTCGACGCCGCCACCGTCGAGGTGTGGGGCGCGCTGCTCAACGGCGGCGAGCTCATCGGGTTCGACCGCGACACCGTCCTCTCGCCGGGCCGGCTGGCGACCGCGCTGCGCGAACGCCGTATCGACACCGTGGTGATGGCGACACCGCTGTTCAACCAGCTCGCGGGGGACGACCCGGCGACGTTCGCCACGGTCTCCCAGGTCCTGGTCGGCGGCGACGCCCTGGCGGTCGACCAGGCCAACGCCGTGGCCGCGGTTCCGGGCTGCCACCTGGTCAACGGGTACGGGCCCGCCGAGTGCACGACGATCGCCACCGCGCACCGGGTCAGGCCGATGCCCGCCGACCAGGTGCGGGTGCCGATCGGCGTGCCCGTCTCGCACACCACGTGCTACGTGCTCGACGACGAGCTGCGGCCGGTGCCCGCCGGGGAGACCGGTCAGCTCCACGTCGGCGGTGACGGCGTGGCGAGCGGCTATCTCGGCCGCCCGGACCTGACGAAGGAGCGGTTCCTGCCCGACCCCTTCGCCGCCGAACCCGGCGCCCGCATGTACGCCACGGGCGATCTGGTGCGCGAACTGCCGGACGGCTCACTGGACTTCCTCGGCCGGGCCGACTTCCAGGTCAAGATCCGGGGCTTCCGGGTCGAGACGAACGAGGTCGACGCGGCGCTGCTGCGCCACCCCGGGATCAGGGAGGCGGTGACGGTCGCCGGCACCGACGCCCGCTCGGGGGACCGGACGCTCCTCAGCTACTACGTGGGGGCGGGCGAAAAGGCCCCGGACACGGCCGCCCTGCGGGCGTTCCTGCGCGACCGGCTCCCCGACTACATGCTCCCCTCCCGGCTGACCCGGCTGCCCGAGCTGCCGAAGAACGCCAACATGAAGATCGACCGGGAGCGGCTGCCCGCCCCGCAGGCCCCGGCCGCCCCGGCGGGCGGCGCGGTGGGCCCGGCGGGCGCGGACGCGATGGACGCGATGGACGAAGAGATCGCCGCGCTCATGAGCGGTCTGCTGGACGTGCCGGGCGTCGGCCACGAGGAGGACTTCTTCGAGGCCGGCGGGCAGTCGATGCTCGCGATCCGGCTGCTGGCCCAGGTGAGCAGGCGGTTCGGCGCGGACATGACGCTGGCGGAGTTCTTCGAGGACCCGACGGTGCGGGGCATCGCCGCCCATGTGCGGGACGCGGCGGCCTCGGCCCCCGTCCCGGCCGTCTCCGCCCCGGCCGTCTCCGCCCCGGCCGTCTCCGTCCCGGCCGTCTCCGTCCCGGCCGCCGGTTCCGGGGACGTACGCCCCTGACCGGGACGGCCGACGCCCGGTGCTTCCGTGCTTCCCGCCGTGCCGCGAAGGACGCGAAGGAGCGGGCGGGCCGGACTCAGCGCGTGCGGGCCGGGTTCACTTGGCCCCGGGCAGCCCGAGCGGACCGCCGATCTCCTCCGCCATGACCCGGCCCGCCTCGAACTCCAGCGTCTCGTCGCCCATGGCCTGGTCGGTGTCGAGCCCGTCCAGCTCCTCCAGGGGCTGGTTGAGGCGCACATGGGCGACCAGGGACTGGAGGGCGCGCAGGGCCGCCGAGGCGGTGCCGCCCCAGTTGGAGAAGTAGGAGAACTGCCACCACCACAGCGCCTCGGTGGTGCGGCCCGCGCGGTAGTGGACCATGCCGTGGCGCAGATCGGCGACGACGTCGGCGAGGTCGTCGGAGATCCGCGCGGGCACCGGGGCGCGGCGCGGCTCGTAGGGGTCGAAGACCTCGGAGTAGACGTCGATGGGCTCCAGCAGGCGGCCCAGGTTCTCGCGGAGGACGTCCGCGTCCTGCTCCGGGCCCGGGTCGGGCTCGTAGCGCTCGTCGGGGACGATGTCCTCGTGCGCGCCGAGCCGGCCGCCGGCCAGCAGCAGCTGGGAGACCTCCAGCAGGAGGAAGGGCACCGCGGAGTCCGGTTCGTCGCCCTTGGCGACCTCGGTGACGGCGACCAGGAAGCTCTCGATCTGGTCGGCGATCTGGACCGCGAAGTCGTCGGGGTTCTGGCTGGTCGCGTGCAGCGTGGCGTCAGACATCTAGGAGTCGTCTCCCCTCGAAGGCGCGGCCGAGGGTCACCTCGTCCGCATACTCCAGGTCGCCGCCCACCGGGAGGCCGCTGGCCAGGCGGGTGACCTTGAGGCCCATGGGCTTGATCATGCGGGCGAGGTACGTCGCCGTCGCCTCGCCCTCCAGGTTCGGGTCCGTGGCCAGGATGAGTTCCGTGACCGTGCCGTCGGCGAGGCGGGACAGCAGCTCCCGGATGCGCAGATCGTCGGGGCCGACGCCCTCGATCGGGCTGATCGCCCCGCCGAGGACGTGGTACCGGCCGCGGAACTCGCGGGTCCGCTCGATCGCGACGACGTCCTTGGGCTCCTCGACCACGCAGATGACGCTCTGGTCGCGGCGGCTGTCACGGCAGATGCCGCACAGCTCCTCCTGCGCCACGTTGCCGCAGACGGCGCAGAAGCGGACCTTCGCCTTCACCTCCAGCAGGGCGTGGGCGAGCCGGCGCACGTCCGTCGGCTCCGCCTGGAGGATGTGGAAGGCGATCCGCTGCGCGCTCTTGGGACCGACGCCGGGCAGCCGCCCCAGTTCGTCGATGAGGTCCTGGACCACGCCTTCGTACACCGGACGCCCGTCCTTCCTGCTCTGCGTGTGCCGCTGTTTCGGTGTGTGCTGCTTCGGTACGTACCGTAGTTGCCCGGGGGGCGCCTAGAAAGGCAGCCCGGGGATGCCGCTGCCGCCGCCGAGGCCCTGGGCCAGCGGGCCGAGCTTCTGCTGCTGGAGCGCCTGGGCGTTCTCGTTGGCCGCCTGGACGGCCGCCACGACCAGGTCCGCGAGGGTCTCGGTGTCCTCGGGGTCCACGGCCTTCGGGTCGATCTTCAGGGCGCGCAGCTCGCCGGCGCCGGTGACGGTGGCCTTCACCAGGCCGCCGCCCGCCTGCCCGTCGACCTCGGTGCGCGCCAGCTCCTCCTGGGCCTGCGCCAGGTCCTGCTGCATCTTCTGGGCCTGCTGGAGCAGCTGCTGCATGTTGGGCTGGCCACCACCGGGAATCACGATCAGCTCCTGCTTTCCTCCGTGCGTCCGGATGATCCGGACGGCCCGGTCTCCGGGCGGGGCCCGTCCGCCGGCGTACCGGCGATTCCCCGCTGGCACGAGCCTACGTGGTCCCGGCGGGCGGCGCCCCGCCACTCTTTCGAGTGAGTTCCGGGTGCGTCCTATACCTGATCAAGGCCCTCTTCCGGGCGGAAAAGCACCGCATTCCCCCGCTTCGCCACCCGTTGGGGGGTAGGAAGGGGTCCGGCGGTCAGCCAGCGTCACAGCACGTGATCAGTAGGTGATCAGTAGGGAGTGCCGGGTGGGTCAGCCGGAGATGCAGCCCGAGCGTCACCCTCGGGACGGGCGGGAGGGCGGGGCTCGGGACGGGCGGGAGGACGGGGCGGCGGCGGCGACCGGGCCGCTGCCCGGGGACCTGACCGGGCGGGTGTTCCCGCCCGGCGACTGGGGCGATCCCGCCCGGCGGCTGGACGAGCTGTACCGGTGGGTGGAGCGCGGCGCGCTCCAGACCGCCGCCTGGTACCTCGCGGAGCGGGTGTGGAAGCGGCGCGGGGCGCGGGCGCTGCGGTGCGGGGCGGCGGCCGGGGCGCTGGCCGGGGCGGGGCTGCCGCTGCTGGACCTGACCGGGCCGGCCCGCGGCGCGGCGCCCTGGGGGTATCTGGCGCTGCTGCTGTCGGTGGCGTGCGTCGCGGCCGACCGGTACTTCGGCCTGACCTCGGGCTGGATGCGGGACGTGGCGACCGCGCAGGCCGTGCAGCGGCGGCTTCAGCTGCTCCAGTTCGACTGGGCCACCGAGAGCGTGCGGGAGGTGCTCGGCCCGGCCGAGGGCACGGCGGGCGAGGCCGCCGAGCGGTGCCTGGCGGTGCTGCGGCGCTTCACGGAGGACGTGACCGAGCTGGTGCGGGCCGAGACGGCCGGCTGGATGGTGGAGTTCCGCGTCGGGGCGGCACCGGCGGGGATCCATCCGGCGGTGCCGGGCGGTGCGCGCCCGGAGCCCGGCGGGGCCGGTCCGGGCCGCTTCCCGCTGCCGCCGGGCGGCACCCGGCCGAACATGCCGCGCCAGCGGCCCCCCGAGCCCCGGTAGAGCCTCCCCGGCCGGGACACCGGTCACCGGTGCGGGGCCTGACACCGCTCCCCCGAGCTCTTCGAGCAGGGGTACCCCCGGCGGCGCGGCACCCGGCGCTCGTACCGGAGCGTCCCGGACGGACGCGGCGATGCCGAGCACCGCGGCGGCTTCTCCCGTCCCGTGTCCCGTCCCGTGCTCACTCCCTGGTGTAGGTCAGCCGCTCTCCGCTGTCCTTGTTGACGCGCTGGAGGCCGCCCTGCGGGAGCAGCAGCACCTGGGTGGCCGCGCCCGGATTGCAGGCGCCGCCCGTGCCGTTCCTGACCGTCGAGGGCCCGAGCTCCAGCGGTCCGCCGGCGTCCGGCCGCCGGACCAGCCGGGCCTCGAACACGCAGTGGTAGGTGCCGCCGGTCGCGGTGGGGCCGTCCGCGACCAGGGTGAGCACCCGGTCCCCGACACCGCCCTGGGCGATGGTGAGCCGCCGGGGGTTCGAGCCCAGCTCGCTGTCGATCGCCGACCGCCAGGTGCCGAGGTAGCCGGTGGGGACCACGCCGCCCGAGGGGCCGGGCGGCGCGCTCGTGGCGGTGGGGGACGGGTCCGGGCCGCCCGTGCCGGACGCGGTGGCGGTCGGCGAGGGGCCGGGGCCGCCGCGGTGGTCCTCGTGCCCGCCGCCCTGCATCAGGGCGTAGACCGAACCGCCCGCGCCGAGCGCGACGACCAGCGCCACCGCGAGGAGCGCCACCGTGGAGGTACCACCGCGCCGCGGCCCGTCCTGAGCCGGGTCCGGGGCCGGGGCGAAGTACGGAGGGTCGGCGGGCCGGTACGGGTGAGGATGCGGGTGCTGGTGGGGGTCAGGGTGCTGGGGATGGCCGTACGCCCGCTGTGCGGGCACGGGCGCGGACCCGGGCGCCGGTGCGGGCGCCGGGCCGTCGGCCCGGGTGGGCGGGTGGTCCGGCGGCGCGTGGCCCTGGCCGGCGGGCTCGCCGGGGGCCGGGGGCCGGACGGCGGCGGCGTGCTCCGGGGAGGGCCACGGGGTGGCTTCCGCGGCGGGGCCCGGGGCGCGGCCCGGGGAGGCCGCGAGGGTGTGCCCAGGCGGCTGCTCCCGGGAGGAGGAATGGGAGAAGGAGGAGGAGGCGGCGGCGGAGTCGTGCTGCGGGAGCCCCTCGGGATGAGCGGGCACGGTGGGACCCGTGAGAGGGGAGGGAGCGATGGGGACGGTGGCTTCGCCGGGGGTGGCGGGTGGCGGCGCCTCGGGATTCTCCGCGTCCAGCAGCCGTACCGCGTGCCGTCCGAGCTGGGCCACCAGGGCGCTCGGCAGCCACGGGTCGCGGAGCCGGCCGTCGCACACCGTGTCCTCGGCGCCGGTGCGCTCCAGGATCTCCTCCAGCGCGGGCCGGGCCGCCGGGTCCTTGCGCAGACAGGCGCGGACCAGGTCGGCGATGCCCTCGGGCAGCGCGTCCAGGTCCGGTTCCTCCTGGGCGATCCGGTACATCAGCGCGTGCACACCGCTGTCGGCGGTACCGAAGGGCAGGGTGCCCGTCGCGGCGTAGGCGAGCACGGACCCCAGGCAGAAGATGTCGCAGGCGGGGGTGATCCGGTCGCCGCGCACCTGCTCGGGGGCCATGAAGCCGGGCGAGCCGAGCAGCGCCCCGGTGCGGGTGAGGCCGCTGTCCGCGACGGTCTCCAGGGCGCGGGCGATGCCGAAGTCGATGACCCGGGGGCCGTCGATGGTGACGAGCACGTTCGACGGTTTGAGGTCGCGGTGGACGAGCCCGGCCGCGTGGATGTCCCGCAGCGCCTCGGCGAGACCGGCGGCGAGGACGCGCACCGACCGCTCGGGCAGCGGCCCGTGGTCGTGGCCGACGATCCGCTGGAGGCTGGGCCCGGCGACATAGCCGGTGGCGACCCACGGCACGGCTGCCTCGGTGTCCGCGTCCAGCACGGGCGCGGTCCAGTTCCCGCCGACCCGGCGCGCGGCCCGCACCTCCTGGCGGAACCGGGCCCGGAACTCCTCCTGCTGCGCCAGTTCCTGCCGCACCACCTTCACGGCGGCCGTACGGCCCCGGCCGGAGCGGGCCAGGTACACCTGTCCCATGCCGCCCGCCCCGAGCCGCGCCAGCAGCCGGTACGCCCCGATCTCCCGCGGATCGCCGGACGCCAGCTTCTCCATGGCAGAACCGCCTCCCCCGATGTGCCCCGGTACGCCCCTGCGCGTCAGCCCGAGGATAGTGCGGGGACCACGGGCGGACAGCGGCCCGCCGTCGACGGTTCCGTAACAGCGGGCCGCCCGGCCGTACGCGCTCTCCCGCGCCCCCGTGCTCCCCGACGCGCCCCTGTGCTCCCCGTGCTCCCCGCGACAAGGTGTCGTCAAATCGCCGTCACCGCAGACAGGGCGCCGATACCGGCACCGCCGGGGCGGCCTCTACGCTCGCGGTATGACCCCTCAGCCCTCTTCCGCCCACCGGGCCCCGCAGCCGGACCCCGAGGCCGGCGCGGCCGTGAAGGCCGCCGACCGCGCGCACGTCTTCCACTCCTGGTCCGCGCAGGACCTGATCGACCCGCCGGCGGTGGCCGGTGCCGAAGGGTCGTACTTCTGGGACTACGACGGCAAGCGCTACCTGGACTTCTCCAGCGGCCTCGTCTTCACCAACATCGGCTACCAGCACCCCAAGGTCGTCGCCGCGATCCAGGAGCAGGCCGCGACGCTGGCCACCTTCGCTCCCGCGTTCGCCGTCGAGGCCCGCTCGGAGGCGGCCCGGCTGATCGCCGAGCGGACCCCCGGCGATCTGGACAAGATCTTCTTCACCAACGGCGGCGCCGACGCGGTCGAGCACGCGATCCGCATGGCCCGGCTGCACACCGGGCGCCCGAAGGTGCTGTCGGCGTACCGGTCGTACCACGGCGGCACCCAGCAGGCCGTGAACATCACCGGCGACCCGCGCCGCTGGGCCTCCGACGACGGCGCGGCGGGTGTCGTGCACTTCTGGGCGCCCTACCTCTACCGCTCCCGCTTCTACGCGCAGACCGAGGAGGAGGAGTGCGCGCGGGCGCTGGAGCACCTGGAGACGACGATCGCCTTCGAGGGGCCCGCGACGATCGCGGCGCTCATCCTGGAGACGGTCCCGGGCACGGCGGGCATCATGGTGCCGCCGCCGGGCTATCTCGCCGGGGTGCGCGAGCTGTGCGACAAGTACGGGATCGTGTTCGTGCTGGACGAGGTCATGGCCGGGTTCGGGCGGACCGGTGAGTGGTTCGCCGCGGACCTGTCCGGGGTCGTCCCCGACCTGATGACCTTCGCCAAGGGCGTGAACTCGGGGTACGTGCCGCTGGGCGGTGTGGCGATCTCCGGGAAGATCGCCGAGACGTTCGGCAAGCGGCCCTACCCGGGCGGTCTGACGTACTCGGGGCACCCGCTGGCCTGCGCCGCGGCCGTCGCGACGATCAACGTGATGGCCGAGGAGGGCGTCGTCGAGAACGCGCGGCGGCTGGGTGCCGAGGTGGTGGGCCCGGCGCTGCGCGAGCTGGCCGGGCGGCACCCGAGCGTCGGCGAGGTGCGCGGCACCGGCATGTTCTGGGCGCTGGAACTGGTGCGGAACCGCGAGACCCGCGAGCCGCTGGTGCCGTACAACGCGGCCGGTGCGGCGAACGGCCCGATGGCCGCCTTCGGCGCCGCCGCCAAGGCGCACGGCCTGTGGCCCTTCATCAACATGAACCGCACGCACGTCGTCCCGCCGTGCACGGTGACCGAGGCCGAGCTGAAGGAGGGGTTCGCGGCGCTGGACGCGGCCCTGTCCGTGGCCGACGAGCACACGGAGTAGGCCGGAAAGCACCGGTGAGCACCGGGGAGTCCCTCGAAACGCCCCGGAGTGCGTAAGGTGGCGTGCTCGTACACATACACCCGTACGAGTACATGATCAGACAGACGTACGAGCAGACGTACGCGTACGCCACCGCACGCGTGAGGGAGACGCCCCGACCATGCCCGGCTTCAGCGGAACCGGTGCCGTGACGCGCAGCACCCTGCGCCAGCAGATCGCGGACGCGCTGCGGGACGAGGTGCTGTCCGGGCGGCTCCAGCCGGGGCGCGAGTTCACGGTGAAGGAGATAGCCGAGCAGTACGGGGTGTCCGCGACGCCGGTGCGCGAGGCGCTGGTGGACCTGTCCGCGCAGGGGCTGCTGGACGCCGACCAGCACCGCGGCTTCCGGGTGCGCGTGTACTCGGCGGCCGCCTTCCGCGAGATGATCGAGGCCCGCGCCCTGGTCACCGAGGGCATGTTCCGCGTCCTGGCCGCCGCGGACGAGGCACCGGGCGGCGGCGCGGAGACCGGGGGCGCCCGCGCGAGGTCCCGGACGCGGGCGATGCCGCGCGAGCCCCTGGACCCGCGCACGGCCGCCGTGCTCGCCGGGGTGCGCCGGCGCGGCGAGGAGGCCCAGCGGGCGGCGACCGCCGGTGACCTGACCGTGCTGATCGGCTACGACCTGCGGTTCTGGCGCGAGCTGAGCGCCCTCTACGGCAACGCGCACCTCGCCGACTTCCTGCACCGGCTGCGCGTGCAGTCCTGGGTGTGCGCGGTGCAGCAGCTCCGCAGGCTCGGTGATCTGCGCGGTGTCCTATGGTGCGGCCACACCGAACTCGTCGACGCCCTGGCGTCCCGCGACATCACCACCGCGCAGACCCTCGTCTCCGCCTACAACGCGCACTCCCTGGCCCTCGTCGAGCGGCTCTGCGCCGCATGAGCGGGGCGGGCGGGGGAACTGCACGGGTGGGGCCGGTCCGCTCCGCACCGACTACCCTTCGTTGACCACTGTGCTTCGCGCGTGCCGAACGCTGAGTGAGGAGCCCTCCTTTGGCCTGTGACCTGTGGCTGGTACCGCTCGTCGACGTGTTGTGCCACACCCCCGACAACCCGTTCGCCGAGGAACTCGCGCAGTACAACAAGGCGCTCGCGGAGAACGGACTGCCGCCGGTGCCGGTGTACCAGTACATGCCGGGCCTGTCCGGTGACGTGGCGCCGGTGGCCGGCTTCGACTACGACGCCCTGCACTTCCTGCGCCGCGCCCACCTGCTCCAGCTCTGTGGCCTCCCGCTCACCCCGGTCGACGAACTGGGCGGCGACTACGAGCAGTTGCTGGAGATGTTCGAGACGACGGCACAGCAGTCCCACCTGGTCTGGCACTACGACCACGCGGGCGCCTACGTCCCCGTGGACTTCCCGCACCCGCTGTCCAACGACGAACTCCTCGCCGGCGGCGGCCCGCTCGGCTCCTCCCAGGCCCTGCTGCGCGAACTCCAGCAGGTCGCCCCGGCCCTGGGCATCGATCCGGCCGCCCCCCCGGCTCCCCCGGCCCCGCCGCCGGGCCCCACCGAACTCGAACAGCCCGCCGCGCCCGCCCCCTACGACCCCAGCCCCTTCGCCCGCGAACGCCACGTCTGGCTCGGCCTGCACGCGGCGGCCACCCGCAGCCTGGCCCAGGGCTCGATGATCGTCTTCAGCTGACCGGGGGCCGGCCGTCCGGTGCGCGGCGAACACCGCACCGGTGACCCGCCGGGCCGGTTGGCGGCGGGCGGGAACGCCGACGGCGGCCGGCGCGCTGGGCGACGGCCGCCGTTCGGGAACCGGGGTGCGGGTCAGATGAACGAGTTGATCTCGATCGTCTCGTCGCGGCCGGGGCCGACGCCGATCGCGGAGATCGGGGCGCCGGACATCTCCTCCAGGGCCTTGACGTAGTCCTGGGCGTTCTTGGGCAGGTCGGCGAAGGTCTTGGCCTTCGTGATGTCCTCCTGCCAGCCCGGGAGGTACTCGTAGACCGGCTTGGCGTGGTGGAAGTCGGTCTGGGAGTAGGGCAGCTCCTCGACGCGGCGCCCGTCGATCTCGTAGGCGACGCAGACCGGGATCCGCTCCCAGCCGGTGAGGACGTCGAGCTTGGTGAGGAAGAAGTCGGTGAGGCCGTTGACGCGGGTGGCGTAGCGGGCGATCACCGCGTCGAACCAGCCGCAGCGGCGGTCGCGGCCGGTGGTCACACCGCGCTCGCCGCCGATGCGGCGCAGCGCCTCGCCGTCCTCGTCGAGCAGCTCGGTCGGGAACGGCCCCGAGCCCACACGGGTGGTGTACGCCTTGAGGATGCCGATGACCCGGCTGATCTTCGTCGGGCCGACACCGGCGCCGGTGCAGGCACCGCCCGCGGTGGGGTTGGACGAGGTCACGAAGGGGTACGTGCCGTGGTCGATGTCGAGGAGGGTGCCCTGACCGCCCTCGAACAGCACGACCTTGTCCTCCTCCAGGGCCTGGTTGAGCACCAGGACCGTGTCGGCGACGTACGGCGCGAGCTGCTCCGCGTAGCCCAGCAGCTCCTCGACCACCTGGTCCACGGCGATGGCGCGCCGGTTGTAGAGCTTGGTGAGGATCTGGTTCTTGGCGTCGAGGGCCGCTTCGACCTTCTGGGTGAGGATCGACTCGTCGTACAGGTCCTGGACCCGGATGCCGACGCGGTTGATCTTGTCCGCGTAGGTCGGGCCGATGCCGCGGCCGGTGGTGCCGATCTTGCGCTTGCCGAGGAAGCGTTCCGTCACCTTGTCGACGGTCACGTTGTACGGCGTGATGATGTGCGCGTTACCGCTGATCAGGAGCTTCGACGTGTCGACGCCGCGCTCGTTCAGACCGCTCAGCTCGGAGAGCAGGACCGACGGGTCGACGACGACGCCGTTTCCGATGACGGGCGTACAGCCGGGCGAGAGGATGCCGGAGGGGAGCAGGTGCAGTGCGTACTTCTGGTCGCCCACGACGACCGTGTGGCCGGCATTGTTGCCGCCCTGGTAACGCACCACATAGTCCACGGAGCCACCGAGCAGGTCGGTGGCCTTCCCCTTGCCCTCGTCACCCCACTGAGCACCGAGCAGCACAAGTGCGGGCACGCGCGTACACCCCTTCCGGGCGGGGCATGTCCAAGGTCAGGGGCGTACGCGGGTTCACCGCCGCGTGCACCGCGCGACCCTCGTCGGTCGCGCAACCGTCGGACCGGATGCCCCGGAATAGACGAAGCCCCTGGCGCAATAGCGCAAGGGGCTCTTGCACAAAGATGCTACCCGAGGAAGCGAGGCAGGACCGAGGTGGCGACCTATCCGACGTCCGATCCGCTGCTCGTGATCATCGATCCGGCCGCCCGGCGGACCGACGGGGAGTCCGTACGGATCGCGAAAGACGTGCTCAGCGCGGGTGCCGCCACGAAGGTGTGCCTGCCGGAGGGGCCGGAGGAGTTCGCCCGCGCACTGGCGCGGCGGGGCTCGCGGCGGCCGGTGGTGGTCGGTGACGACCGGGCACTGCTGCGGGCGGTGACCCTGCTGCACCGGCGGCGGGAGCTGGCCGGATGCGTGCTGTCGGTCGTCCCGGTCGGCGGCGCCCTGGCCCTGGCCCGCTCGCTGGGCGTGCCGACCGGTCCGGTCGCCTCCGCGCGGGCGGTGCTCGACGGCTCCGTGCGCCGACTCGACCTGCTCGTCGACGACAGCGACGGGGTGGTGCTGGGCGCGCTGCGGATCCCGCCGCTGGTCCCGCCCCCGGCGGATCCGGCGGTGCTCGGCGCGGGAGCGCACCGCGACTGGCTGCGGACCTGCCAGTCGCTCGTCCGGACCCTGGTGGCCCGCCCGCCCCGCACGACGGCCGAGGCCCAGGCGGGGACCGGGCCCGCGCGACTGCGGGTGGAGGTCGACGGGGTGACGCTGGTGGACCTGGACCAGCCGGTGGAGGCGGTCTCCGTGGTGCCCGGTGTCCGGGGCGTGGCCGAGGTGGAGGTACGGCCGCTGTCGGGACCGGGCGCGGAGCTCTCCCCCCTGCTCGCCGAGGGGCGCGCGGTGACCGTCTCCGGCGCGCACTACCGCTACCGCGCGGACACGGTGGTCTCGGGCCCGGTCCGCACCCGGACCTGGACGGTGCGCGAGGGGGCGTGGGGGCTGGTGGTGCCTGCCCGGGGGTGAGAGCCGGTTGCGGACGGGCGCGCGGCTGCCCGTGGTGGTCCGGTCTCCGGTACCCACGGACAGCCGGTCACCCGTCCGTCCGTACCTCCAGCGCCTCCACGCCGCGGATCACGAAGTTCGGCTTCTGCCGTGGCCGTGTCACCGGGGTGAGGGCGGGGGCGCGGGTGAGGAGGGAGGCCATGGAGGCGGCCAGTTCGATACGGGCGAGGGGGGCGCCGATGCAGTAGTGGATACCGGCGCTGAAGGAGATGTGGGGGTTGTCGCGGCGGGCCAGGTCCAGGCGTTCGGGAGCGGTGAAGACGGCCGGGTCGTGGTTGGCCGAGCCGAAGAGCAGGGCGACCTCGGCGCCGCGCGGGATCGTGGTGCCGCCGATCTCGATCTCGTCCAGCACCCAGCGTTCGAAGAGCTGCAACGGGGTGTCGTAGCGCATCAGCTCCTCGACGGCGGACGGGATCAGCGAGTGGTCCGCGCGCAGCGCCGCCAGCTGGTCCGGGTTGCGGAACAGGGCCCACCAGCCGTTGACCGTCGCGTTCACCGTGGCCTCGTGACCGGCGTTGAGCAGCAGCACGGCCGTGGAGATCATCTCCTGCTCGGTCAGCCGGTCCCCCTCGTCGTGCGCCGCGATCAGCCCGGAGATCAGGTCGTCCCCCGGCTCCGCGCGGCGGGCCGCGATCAGCTCCCGCAGATACGCCGAGAACTCCTCCGAGGTGCGCACCGCCCGCGCCGCCGTCTCCTCGGACGGGTTCAGCTCGTACATCCCGCAGATCGCGGCCGACCAGGGCCGCAGCAGGTCCCGGTCCGGCTCCGGGACGCCCAGCATCTCCGCGATCACCGCCACCGGCAGCGGCTCGGCCACATCCGTGAGCAGATCGCCGCCGCCCGCCGCCACGAGTGCGGCGACCAGGTCGTCCGCCAGCGCGTGGACGTACGGCTTCAGCCGCTCCACGGTGCGCGGGGTGAACGCCTTCGACACCAGCCGCCGGATCCGGGTGTGGTCCGGCGGCTCCAGGTCGAGCATGCCGTGGTCGTTGAGCACGTGGAACGGCTCGTGCTCCGGTGGGGGCGGGGTACGGCCGAAGTCCTCGTGCGTGAACCGGTGCCGGTAGGTCCGGCCCAGGCGCCGGTCCCGCAGCAGCGCCGACACGTCCGCGTGGTGCGGAACCAGCCACTGGTCGGTGGGCTCGTAGTGGAACACCCGTCCACGGGCCCGCAGTTCGGCGTAGGCGGGATACGGATCGGCGACGAACGCCGGGTCCCAGGGGTCGAACCCGAGGTCGGACGGTACGCGAGGAACAGCCATGCACGGACGCTAGCCCCGCCTTCCCGGTCTGGCCAGGGCCTGGGCAGCGTCTGAGCAGGGCGGGGCCACGGCGGGAGCAGGGTCCGAGCAGGGGTGTGCAGGGCGGTGCGGGACAGGGCGGGTGCAGGCTCGCCGCTCAGCCCGGTGTGACCAGCCGGGCTTCGTAGGCGAACACCGCCGCCTGGGTGCGGTCCCTGAGGCCCAGCTTCACCAGGACCCGGCTCACATGGGTCTTGATCGTGGACTCGGCGACCACCAGCCGCTCGGCCATCTCCGCGTTCGACAGGCCCTGTGCGATCAGCACCAGCACCTCCGTCTCCCGCTCGGTCAGGTCACCGTAGGCCGCCTGCACGCCGCCCGCCGGGCGCGGCGGGCCGGACATCCGGGAGAACTCCGTGATCAGCCGCCGGGTGACCGAGGGGGCGAGCAGCGCCTCGCCGGCCGCCACCACCCGCACCCCGTCGGCGAGCTGCCGTGCCGAGGCGTCCTTGAGCAGGAAGCCGGAGGCCCCCGCCCTGAGCGCCTGGTACACGTACTCGTCGAGGTCGAAGGTGGTCAGCACCAGCACCTTCGCGGTGCCGTCGGCGGCGACTATCTCCCGGGTCGCCTCGATGCCGTTCAGCTCCGGCATGCGGATGTCCATGAGCACCACGTCCGGCGCCAGTTCGCGCACCCGCCGCACCGCCTCGCGGCCGTTGACGGCCTCGCCGACGACCTCGATGTCCGCCATGGCGTTGAGCAGGACCGAGAAACCCTCCCGCACCATCATCTGGTCGTCCGCGATCAGCACCCGGATCGGGCCCGCGGGCGCCGCCGCGCCCGGTGCGCTCCCCGTGTCCGCCGTCACGCCGCGGCCCCGTCGCCGGTCCCGCCGCCGGTCCCGTCACCGGCCGCGCGGTCGGTCTCCCGGGGCACCGGCAGGAACACCGCCACCTCGTACCCTCCGCCGTCCGCCGGCCCCGCCGTCATCTCGCCGTTCAGCATGGAGACGCGCTCCCGCATGCCGGTGATGCCGTGTCCGCTGCCGGGCGAGGGCTTGACCAGGGACCCGCCGGGCGCGGGACCGTTGACGATCCGCAGGCCGAGGCCGCCGAGGACATAGCCGACCTCGACCCGGGCGCTCGCGCCGGGCGCGTGCCGCAGGGTGTTGCTCAGGGCCTCCTGCACGATCCGGTACGCCGACAGCTCCACGCCCGGCGGGAGTTCGCGCACCGCGCCGGTCAGGGCCTTCTCCACGCTCAGACCGGCCTCTCGCACGTTCTCCAGGAGGAGGTCCAGGTCGGCGAGGGTGGGCTGCGGGGCCTCCGGAGCCTCGTAGTCCTCGGCGCGGACGACACCGAGGACCCGGCGCAGCTCGGTGAGGGCCGCCACCGCGTTCTCCCGGATGGTGGCGAACGCCTTCTCCAGCTCCGGCGGCGGGTCCTGGACCCGGTAGGGGGCGGCCTCGGCCTGGATGGCGACCACGGACATGTGGTGCGCCACGACGTCGTGCAGCTCGCGGGCGATGGTGGTGCGCTCCTCCAGCAGGGTGCGGCGCGAGCGCTCGTGCGCGGTCACCGTCTGCTGGGCGCTCACCGTCTGCTCGGCGTCCCTGCGTATGTGCCAGACGGTGACGGCCAGCAGCAGAAGGGCGGACACCAGCAGCATGGGCGCCGAGTTGTTGCTGAAGTGGTAACCGAGCACGGACTCGGCGGCGACCGTGTAGAACACGGTGATCAGCCACATCCAGGCCGCCGTGCGCGGCCGGGTGCGTATGGCCACGACCGTGAGCACCGTCAGGTAGGAGATGAAGTTGGGCGGCTGCCAGGGCCACAGCCCGTAGCCGCCGGAGAGCACCGACGAGAACGCGGTCACGGCCAGCGCCAGCCAGAAGGCCAGGGCCGGACGGACGAGGGTCACCAGCGGCGGGACCAGGACCGCCAGCGCGTAGAACGGAGCCCCCACGCCGCCCTGGGCACCGAGCCAGGCGGAGATCATGGTCAGCACGCCGATGCCCGCCACCAGGATGTGCGGCGTGTGGGCCGCGTACTCCCGCAGGCGGCCCGGCAGCCGGCCGGTCAGCGGGCCGTCGACCCTCATGCGGGGCAGCGGCCGGTACACGGAGGCGTCGTGGAACAGGTCCTGGCGCAGCCCCCGCAGCGCGTTGGCCGCGAGACGGTACTCCGGGCTGCGGGGTTTGTACGGGCTGAACGCGCCGTCCGGCGCCGTCTGCGTCTGAGTCGTCTCGGTCACGATGAGAACGGTAGGCGGCGGCGAGGGCCGCGGTCGTCCCCTTGGAGAGGGGTCCTGCCGGGTCCCTCTCAGGTACTACGGGTACGGTCCGCGGCCGCGCGTACGGTCCACGGCGGCGGGTTCCGGTCGCCGGTGGCCGCCGCGTCCCGCGCTCAGTACCCCGAAGGGCGGACCAGCCCCGACTCGTACGCGAACACGGCCGCCTGGGTGCGGTCCCGCAGGCCCAGCTTCACCAGGATGCGGCCGACGTGCGTCTTCACCGTCTGCTCGGCGACGACGAGGTGCTCGGCGATCTCCGCGTTGGACAGGCCCTGGGCGATCAGGGTGAGCACCTCCGTCTCCCGCTCGGTGAGGTCGCCGACACGGGCCTTCAGGGGGGCGCGGGGTCTGCCGTTCATCCGGGAGAACTCGGCGATCAGCTTGCGTGTGATGCCCGGCGCCAGCAGCGCGTCACCGGCCGCGACCACGCGGACCGCCTCGGCCAGCTGGTCGGCGGAGGCGTCCTTGAGGAGGAACCCGGAAGCGCCCGCGCACAGCGCCTCGTACACGTACTCGTCGAGGTCGAAGGTGGTGAGCACCAGCACCTTCGTGCCGGGGGTGGCCGCGGTGACGCGGCGGGTGGCCTCGATGCCGTTCAGCTCGGGCATGCGGATGTCCATGAGGACGACGTCCGGGGCGGACTCGGCGACCTGGGCGACGGCGTCGAGCCCGTCCACGGCCTGGCCGACCACCTCGATGTCCGGCTGGGTGTTGAGCAGCACGGTGAAGCCCTGCCGGACCATCTGCTGGTCGTCGGCGATGAGGACGCGGATGCTGCCGCTGCTCATGGGTTCTCTTCTCCTGTCCGGGGCGGTGGGCCGGGGTCGGGCGCGGCCTCGGGGGCGGCGGTCCCGGCGGGCAGTTCCAGGCAGACGGCGGGAAGGCCGTCCGGGGCCGAATGGACCACGGTGACGGCGCTTGTCGGGAGGGTGGTCGGGGTGGTGTCCGGCGCGGTGCCGTCACGGGGCAGGTGGGCGGAGACCGCGAAACCGCCGTGCAGGGTCCTGGTAGCGGTGACGTGCCCGCCCAGCATGCCCGCCCGCTCACGCATGCCGAGCAGGCCGTGTCCGGCGCCCGGGGACGGCGCGACGGGATGCCGCGGACGGGAGTTGATCACGCTCAGGTGCAGGCCGTCGCGGTCGTGGGCGACCTCCACGCGGACCGTCGAGCCCGGCGCGTGCCGGAGAACGTTGCTCAGCGCCTCCTGGACGATCCGGTACGCCGACAGCTCCACGCCCGGCGGATAGGGCTCCGCGGCGTCCCGGGCGTCCGTGACCTCCATGGAGACGGTCAGACCCGCGGTGCGGGTGTTCTCCACGAGCGCGCCGAGACGGTCGAGGGTGGGCTGCGGGGCCCGGGGTGCGGCGCTCGTGCCGGACTCGCCCAGGCCGTAGGGATCGTCCGGGTCGGCCGAACGCAGCACGCCGAGGACCCGGCGCAGCTCGGCGAGCGCCTCCAGGGCGTTCTGCCGGATGCCGGCGAGGTTCTCCTTCAGCTCGTCCGAGGGGTGCGGGGTGAGATGCGGGGCGACCTGCGCCTGGATGGAGATGACCGACATGTGGTGGGCGACCACGTCGTGCAGTTCCCGGGCGATGCGGCTGCGCTCCTCCAGGAGGGTGCGCCGGGACCGCTCCTCGGCCGTGATCGTGGTCTGCTCGACGAGCTGGGAGCGGGCCTCGCGCAGGCCGCGCAGGGCGCTGCCGACCAGGACGGCCACGGCGAACACGGCGAACGCCGCGATCCCGGTGCCGGTGACCCCCTGGGCGCCGACGACGCCCTCGAGGCCGTAGGTCGCCAGCCCGGTGACCAGCAGCGCGGCGACCGCGTGCCGGGCCGGCAGCCGCAGCGCGAACAGGAGCAGCACGGCGGTGTGCGCGGCCAGTTCCGGTATGGTCCACGGCCAGCTCGGACCGCCGCCCGGTGCCAGGCCGGTCGGGGCGGGGGCCGGCATTTCCAGGTGGAAGGCGAGCAGCAGGGACTCGCGTCCCCAGGCGGCGGTGGCCACCGCCGCGCCCAGCGACAGCGCCCACGCGAAGGCCGGCCGCCACAGGGCCAGGACGACGGCGGTGGCCTGGGCGGCTCCCGCAGCGAAGCCGATCTGCGCGGTGAACCGGTAGTTGTGGGCCATCTCCCGGCCGCCCTCCAGCGGCAGGAACAGCGCGAGCCAGAGGACCACCAGATAGACCAGCCCCCGCAGCCAGCGGTACCGGGACAGGGGCGGGGACAGCGGTGACGGGCGGTCGCCCAGCGTCGTACGGAGGCGTCGCAGCACGCCGCCCAGCCTAGGCACGGCGCGGCCCCCGCCGGGAAGCCGGATGTCTGCCGCGGTGCACGCGGATCACCCGGGACGGCCGGTTCCGGGGGCGACGCGGGCCCTGTTCGCAGCCGCGGAACGCGGTCCGGCAGACACCGAGCGCCAGGGCGAAGACCGGGAGCCAGACCAGGCGGGACGCGATCCAGTCCGGGCCGTCGGGGACGGTGTGCAGCCCGGGGAGGCGGCCCGCGAACAGGCCCGTGGCCGTGACCGCCATGAGGGCCGTCTGGTGCCACAGGAAGATCGTCATGGCGGACAGGTTGACCACGGCCACGGCCGTCCAGGCCAGCGGGCGGCGCATCGCCCGGCCGAGCCGCTCCCGCAGCAGCAGGGCCAGGCCGCACTGGGCCAGGCCGAAGGTGACGGCGGCCAGGGTCGGCGGGTCGAGGTTGGAGACCTCCGCGCCCGGGACGCCGACCATCGACGCCGGGTATCCGGCACCCGCGACGAGGAGCGCGGTCGCCGCCGCGCCACCGGCCAGCAGCAGCCAGGCCGCGCGGCGGCCGTGCAGCTCGCCGCGGGTCCATGCCGCGCCCAGGGTGTACGGCACCAGCCAGCCGGCGGGCAGGTTCAGCCAGCCGAGCCAGCCGGGCGCGCCGAGTCCGAAACGCAGGAGGTCCACATGGAGGACGACGGCCAGCGGCCACAGCGGGTTGAGCCGGGTCACGAGCGGGGTCGCGGCCGTCAGCGCGGCGAAGACCAGGAGGAACCACATGGGGGACAGCGCCAGCTTGACGAGGGCGCGGACCGTGAGCGGGTCCGCACCGGTCAGCAGCAGGGCGCCCGCGGCCAGCGCCCACACCGTCAGGACCGCGGCGGCCGGCCGGAACAGCCGGGACAGCCGCAGGCTCAGCCATCGCGGGTAGGTGACCCCCCGGGCGCGCGCCGAGACATACCCGCGGGTCGCCACATGGCCGCCGACCAGGAAGAACACGGCGAGGGTCTGGAAGGCCCAGGAGACGGGCGCCAGCCAGGGCATGTGCTGGAGGGGGCTCGCGGTGTGCAGCGTCGGGTGCGATCCGGTGCCGCCGCCCGCGACCAGGGCCGTGACCAGCCAGTGGCCGAGGACCACACCGAGGATCGCGAACGCGCGCAGCGCGTCCACCGCCCGGTCCCGCCGGGGCGGGGTGGCCTCGTCGGTCCGCCGGGCCGCGGCCCGTATCCGGTCGGGCAGGGTCATGCGGGCGCGCACGGCGGGCGCAGGGCCGGACGCACGGGTCGTGTCGGTCACCGCTTCTCCTCGGGAGTTCCCCGGTCGACGGGGGTGCCCAGCACGATCCGGGCCAGGTTGGTCAGTGACGGGGAGCCGGGGGCGAAGTAGGCGCTGTGGCCTCCCGTCCCGGCCGGGAAGACCCGGGCGCCGAAGCCCGGGGCCATGGGGTCGGGGCCCAGGCCGACGGTCGTGCCGAACAGGTCGGCCCGCACATGGGGCACATGCGCCACCCAGTCGTCGGCGCCGCGGGCCGCCCACACCCGGGCCGGGGTGTGCAGCGCGGCCACGGAGTCGGCACCCGTGCCGGGGCTGCCGACGAGGGCGATGTCGGAGACGTCGAGGCCGGTGGCGGCCGCACCGCAGACCACCGAACCGTAGGAGTGGCACACCAGGGTGAGGCGGGCCGGTCGGCCCGGCGCATCCGTGACCGTCCGCAGGTCCCGCACCAGCCGCCTCAGCTGCGGGGCCGCCTGCTCGGCGCGGCCGGGGGTCAGGACGGTGGTGCTGACGGTGGCCGGGGTGCGGTAGCCGAGCCAGGCGACGACCGCCGGGTGCGTCCCGGCCGGGGCCCGGCGGGTCAGCTCGCCGTACAGGGACAGCGCACCGGACCGGAACCTGGCCCAGGTGTCGAGCGAGGTGTCGGAGCCGGGGACGAGGACGGCCACCCGGTCGGCGTGCGCCAGGTCGCCCAGTACCTCGGTGGCCAGGCCCGGTCCGCGTCCGTCGAAGGCCAGCAGCCGACGGGCGGGCGAGGCCAGCTCCCGGTCCACCGCGGCGCGGTGCGTGTCGCCGTGGGCGGCGGCCATGCGGGACGCCTGGGCGGCGTTGGCGCGGTTGGCCGCGTAGTCCGCCTCCAGCGTGGCCCGGGTCGGGGCGGCGAGGACGGCGGGCGCCGGGGCGGGGATCTCCGGGCGGGCCGCCCCCGACAGGGGCACGACCACCGCCGCGATGACGAGAACGGCGAGCAGGGCGCGACGCCACCCCTGTGCGCGATGCCTCCGGCGGGGCGGGGCCACCGCCTCCTGCCCCTGCCCGTGCCCCGGCCCCGGCCCCGGCCCCTGCCCCTGCCCCTGCCCGTGCCTCGGACCCGGCTCCGGCTCCGGCTCAGCGCAAGTGCCGCCCGCCGTAAGGGGCCCGTCATCCGCACAAGGCCCGGCCGCCACCGGCCCCGTCCCCGGCGCATCCGGTGACCGCTCCCGCCCGGACCCCGGCCCCAGGGTCGGCCCCCGTCCCCGTCCCTGTCCTCGCCCCCGCACCGGCTCAAGCCCCATGGCCCGTCTCCCCCTCCGCCCGGCCCGCTCACCGGGCTCGCCTGGAAGGGAAATTACGGATCGGGGGACGTCGCTCGCGTCCCGCCACGGAGCTGTCCTTCGCCGTAGCTCTCAGGTACTAGGGGTATGACCGGGTCCGGCCCCAGCCCCAGTCCAGCCCCAGGACCGCGAACGCGTCCGGCCCCCGCACCCGGCCGCCTCACCAGGCCAGTTGGGCGATCTCCTCCGCCACCACCGCGCAGGCGTCCGCCGCCGGGTCGATCAGCGGGAAGTGGCCGACCTCCCCCAGCAGGGTCAGGCCCACCACCTCGCCCGCCTTGGCCGCCGCCTCCGTGTACGACTCCGCGACCGCTTGCGGCACCTCCACGTCGGACCGTCCCTGCACGACCGTCGTCGCGATGCCGGTCGGCAGCAGCAGGGACGGATCGGCGTAGGCCCTGCGGGCGGCGAACCCGTCCGCACCGCCGAGGAGTTGGAGCGCGGCCCCGCCGCACACGCCGAGTTTCCCGGCGACCTCGAAGTCGGCGATCGGCGCGAGGGCGACCACGCCGCGCAGCGGGACGGGGCGGTCCGTGCGCCAGGGCGCGTCGGCGGGCAGGACGTGCCGGGCCGCCGCCCACAGGGCGAGCTGGCCGCCCGCCGAGTGCCCGGTCAGCACCGTGCGCCGCGGGTCCGCCTGGGGCAGGGCCTCGCGCACCAGGGCGGGCAGCGCGTCGAGCGCCGCGGCCACGTCGTCGAACGTGTCCGGCCAACGCCCCGCCACCGGGCTCGCGTCCGCCCCGCCCGCGGCCTGCGCGGCGGACGCGCTGCCGCGCCGGTACTCGACGTTGGCCACGGCGAAGCCCCGGCGCGCGAGGAAGCCCGCGAAGGGGGTGATGTGGCGGCGGTCGTACGGCGCCCGCCAGGCGCCGCCGTGCAGCACCACCACCAGCGGAGCCGACCCGGGCGCCTCCCCAGGCACCGCACCGGCCCCGGCCCCGGCCCCGGAATCCGCACCCGCAGCCGCACCCGCGCCCGCACCGGCCCCCGCACGCGGGGCGTAGAAGTCGATCACCTGGTCCGGATGCTCGCCGTACGCGGCGGTGGCGTCCGGGTCCACGGCCGGGAGGGACAGGAGGGCCGCCTCCTCCGCCGCGGCACGCGCCTCCGCCGTACGAGCGGCCCCGGCACGGTCCGCGGCGGCACCGCCCGCGGTGTTCTGCGACTGTGCGGCATCGCGGGGTGCGGCGGCGTCCGGCATGCTCCAACCTCTCAGCGGCGTAACGTACTTGAGACGGACGAGGAATGGTGTTCGGCCGTTGGCCGGGACGGTATCAGGCCGGTGACGTGGGCCTACACACGGATGTCACGCTCGGTGAGGTGCGCGCGGAGGGTGGCGGAGGACGGCAGCGGCCCCCGCGCGCACCGCCCGAGGACCGCCGGGGGGCCGTCCCGCCGCCCGCACCGCCCGAGGACCGCCGGGGATCCGCCCCGCCGCCCGCACCTCACCGGACGCCGGCGCCCGCGCCTACCCCTCGTCCGATGCCTCCGCCAGCACCTCCCCCAGCACCCGCGCCGCGCGCTCCGCGTCACCGAAGCCGACGTAGAGCGGCGTGAAGCCGAAGCGGAGGACGTCCGGCCGCCGGAAGTCGCCGACCACGCCCCGTTCGATCAGCCGCTTCATCACGGGCCCGGCGTCGGGGCAGCGCAGGGCGATCTGGCTGCCGCGCAGGTCGTGCTCCGCCGGGGTCACGCACTCCACGCGCCCGGCGGGTACGTACGCCGCGACGCACTCCAGGAAGAAGTCCGTGAGCGCGAGGGACTTGGCCCGCACCGCCTCGATCGGCACCCCGTCCCAGACCTCCAGGGAGGCTTCGAGGGCGAGCAGGGAGAGGATGTCGGGCGTGCCGACCCGGCCGCGCAGCGCGCCGTGCGCCGGTTCGTACTCCGGGCGCATGCCGAAGGGCTCGGCGTGCGAGTTCCAGCCGGGCAGCGGCGAGTCGAACCGCTCCTGGAGGTCCTGGCGGACGTACAGGAAGGCCGGTGAACCCGGGCCGCCGTTCAGGTACTTGTAGGTGCAGCCCACCGCCAGGGCGACACCGTGCTCGTCCAGGCCGACCGGCAGCGCGCCCGCGCTGTGGCACAGATCCCAGACGGCGTACGCGCCCGCCGCGTGCACGGCGGCCGTGAGCGACGGCAGGTCGTGCAGGCGGCCGGTGCGGTAGTCGACGTGGTTGAGCAGCACCGCCGCGGTCCGGTCGGACAGGGCGCCCGGCACCTCGGCGGGCGCCACGGGGCGCACCTCGCAGCCGGTCATCCGGGCCGCGGACCGCGCGATGTACCCGTCCGTGGGGAAGGTGGTCGCGTCGACCAGGATCTCGTCCCGCCCGGACCCCTCGCCGCCCTGGTCGGCCTGGTCGCCTTGGCCGGCCTGGCCGGCCTGGCCGGCCAGACCGCTCCCGTCGCCCCCGCCCGTCTCGCGGGCCATCCGCACGGCCGCGACCAGCGCCTTGAAGACGTTGACGCTCGTCGAGTCGCCCACCACGATCCGGCCCGGCGCCGCCCCGACCAGCGGAGCGATCCGGTCGCCGATCCGTTCGGGCGCGGTCCACCAGCCGCTCTCGTCCCAGGAGCGGATGCGCAGCTCGCCCCACTGGCGGCGGACGACGTCGGCGACCCGGTCCGGTACGTGCGCCGGGAGCGCGCCCAGCGAGTTCCCGTCGAGGTAGACGACGTCGTCCAGGACGAACCGCTCCCGCACGGCGGCCAGCGCGTCGGCCGCGTCCAGCTTCTCCGCCCTGCCCGCGAGGGCGCCGTCCGGCACCTGAACCTCAGCCACCTGAACCTCAGCCACCTGGGTCTCGGACACCCGGATCTCAGACATGGGACCTCGCCGTCCACAGCTCGGGAAAGACGTTCTTCTGCGCGCGCTTCTCCAGCCAGGCCACCCCGGCGGAGCCGCCCGTGCCGGACTTGGCGCCCATCGCGCGCCGGGTGGCGACCAGGTGGTCGTTGCGCCAGCGCCACACCAGCTCGGCCACGTCCGTCAGCGCCTCGCCGAGGCGGGCGAGCTGATCGGCCTCGTCACCGGCGTAGAGCGCCGTCCAGACGGCCTCCACCTCAGGCGACGGCTCGTACCGCTGGGTGAGGTCGCGGTGCAGGACGGCGTCCGGGACCGGATGCCCGCGCCGCGCGAGCAGCCGCAGGACCTCGTCGTACAGGCTCGGCTCGTGCAGCGCCTTCTCCAGCTCGGCGTGGACGCGGGGGGCGCCGCGGTGCGGGACGAGCATCGACGCGGACTTCTCGCCGAGCAGGAACTCCATGCGCCGGTACATCGCCGACTGGAACCCGGAGCCCTCCCCGAGAGCGCTCCGGTAGCTGTTGAACTGGGCGGGGGTGAGCTGGCCGAGCGGCTTCCAGGAGGCGTTCAGCGCCTCCAGCTCGCGTACGGACCGCTTCAGCGCGGCGGTCGCCGTGGGGACGTCGTCGGCGCGCAGCGCGCGGGCCGCGGTCTCCCACTCGTGGACGATGACGGTGAACCACAGCTCCATGACCTGGGAGGTGACCAGGAAGACCATCTCGCCGGGGTCGTCGGAGAGGGTGTGCTGGAGGTGCGTGAGGACGTCCGCCCTGACGTAGTCCTCGTAGGGCGTGGTGCCTTCGAAGTCGAGATGCGGGGTCTCGGGCTCAGCTGCCTCGGCGGGCCGTGGGGTCGGTCGAGCCTGGTGGGACATCGCTGTCTCCTGCATGTGCTCCGGGTAGCGGTCCGCCCCTGCCGATGCCGGCACGGGGGCCCCGGTCCCCACCCGCATCCTGCGCAGCATCGGCACAGATCGCAAGGCCGGATCGCAAGGCCGGCCGGCGCCCCCGGCCCGCCCGTCCGGCGCCCGGCCCGCCCCCGTCCGCCCCCGTCCGGCACCGGCGCGGACCCCACCCGCACACACGCGCGCCCGCACACGCGGACCGGCCGACCCGCAGCCTCCCCGTACCGGCCGGACGACAGCGCCCCGTACCCGGCCGGGCAGCAGCGTCCCGGTGGCCGATCACCGAGTGGCAGACTGCTTTCATGACCACGCACAAGAACCTGCTGGGCGGCCCGGAGCCGACCTACCTCCCGGAGAACGAGGACGCCTACCGCCTGCTGGGCGAGGAGTCCCGCTCGCCGGCCGAGGTCGCGGCGAAGCATCCGACGTTCTCGCTGGCCTGGGCGATGCTCGCCGACGACGCGTTCGAGGAGGGGCGGGTCGTCGAGTCGTACGCGTACGCGCGCACCGGCTACCACCGCGGTCTCGACCAGCTGCGCCGGGCCGGCTGGAAGGGGCACGGCCCCGTCCCCTGGGACCACCGCCCCAACCGCGGTTTCCTGCGCTGCCTCGCCGCCCTCGCGCGTGCCGCCGGGGAGATCGAGGAGACCGACGAGGCGGAGCGGTGCCGGCAGTTCCTCCAGGACAGCAGCGCGGAGGCGTACGCCGAGCTGAAGCGCTGACCCGCCCGGGACACCACCCTCGGGACACCCCCCTACGCACAGCGAGCCCTGCGCCGTGAGGCGCGGGCTCGCTGGTGCGTCGGGGGCGGGCGCGCGGAACGGGCCGCCCCGGTCGGCTACTTGATCCGGGTGCCGGTCGAGCGCAGGTTGCCGCAGGCCTCCACCACGCGCGCGGCCATGCCGGCCTCGGCCAGCTTGCCCCAGGTGCGCGGGTCGTAGGTCTTCTTGGAGCCGACCTCGCCGTCGACCTTGAGGACGCCGTCGTAGTTCTTGAACATGTGGTCGACGACCGGACGGGTGAAGGCGTACTGGGTGTCCGTGTCGATGTTCATCTTGACCACGCCGTTCTCCAGCGCGGTGCGGATCTCGTCCTCCGTGGAGCCGGAGCCGCCGTGGAAGACGAAGTCGAACGGCTTGCTGCCCGCGGGGCGGCCGTACTTGGCGGCGATGCCCTCGTTCAGCTCCTTGAGGAGGTCGGGGCGCAGGACGACGTTGCCCGGCTTGTACACACCGTGCACGTTGCCGAAGGAGGCGGCCAGCAGGTAGCGGCCCTTGTCGCCCAGGCCCAGCGCCTCGGCGGTGCGGACCGCGTCGTCGACCGTGGTGTACAGCGAGTCGTTGATCTCGTGGGAGACACCGTCCTCCTCGCCGCCGGTCGGGGTGATCTCCACCTCCAGGATGATCTTGGCGGCGCGGGCCTGCTCCAGCAGCTCCTGCGCGATCTGGAGGTTGTCGGCGAGGGTCTCCGCGGAGCCGTCCCACATGTGGGACTGGAACAGCGGGTCGAGACCGGCCTCGACGCGCTTCTTGGAGAGCGCGAGCAGCGGACGCACGTACCCGTCGAGCTTGTCCTTGGGACAGTGGTCGGTGTGCAGCGCGATGTTGACCGGGTACTTCTCGGCGATGATGTGCGCGTACTCGGCCAGGGCCACGGCACCGGTGACCATGTCCTTGCTGTACTGGCCGCCCAGGAACTCGGCACCACCCGTGGAGATCTGGACGATGCCGTCGCTCTCCGCCTCGGCGAAACCGCGCAGGGCCGCGTTCAGGGTCTGCGAGGACGTCACGTTGATGGCCGGGTAGGCGAACTTGCCTGCCTTCGCCCGGTCGAGCATCTCGTTGTAGACCTCGGGGGTTGCGATGGGCATCTGTCCGCTCCTTGTATGTGCGGGGTGCGTTCTGCGTACTTACGGCCCTGACCTAGGGAGTGACGTCATCGTCGGCCCCATCTTCGCAGACGGAGCCGGATGGTTCGGACACCCTGTCCAGCCTGTGGATGACCGGGTCGCCCCGCCTGTGGACAACCGTCACGCGGGGTCGCGGCGGGCGTCCCGGCCCCGTCTCGGTCCAGGCCCAGGCCCAGGTCTTCTTGGTCCAGGCCCAGCCCGCCAGTCCAGGCCCAAGCCGTCTCAGTCCAGACCCAAGCCGTCTCAGTCCAGACCCAGGTCGTCCTTGGAGTACGCGAACACGTACGGCACACCCGCCTGCGCGGCGACCGCCTCGGCGGCGCCGGTGGCCCGGTCCACGATCGTGGCGACGGCGACGACCTCGGCGCCCGCCTCGCGCAGCGCCTCCACGGCGGTCAGCACCGAACCGCCGGTGGTGGAGGTGTCCTCCACGGCGAGCACCCGGCGGCCCGCCACCTCGGTGCCCTCGATCCGGCGCTGGAGGCCGTGCGCCTTGCCCGCCTTGCGCACGACGAACGCGTCGAGCGTCCTGCCGCGCGCGGCGGCGGCGTGCAGCATCGCCGTGGCCACCGGGTCGGCGCCCAGGGTCAGGCCGCCGACCGCCTCGAAGTCCAGGTCGGCGGTCAGGTCGAGCATGACCTGACCGACCAGCGGGGCCGCCACGCCGTCCAGGGTGATGCGGCGGAGGTCGAC
This sequence comes from Streptomyces sp. SAT1, assembly GCF_001654495.1. GTDB lineage: Bacteria > Actinomycetota > Actinomycetes > Streptomycetales > Streptomycetaceae > Streptomyces > Streptomyces andamanensis. The sequence goes on along the minus strand of NZ_CP015849.1, from coordinate 3,877,960 downwards.
GTAGTAGTCGGCCTCCTTCCCCGACGACAGGGTCACCTTGCCGTGCACCACGGCCTTGTCCTTGATCTGCTGCAGCAGCTCGCCGCGAACGTCGCTCATGGCAGTCAGCTTAAAGGCGGCGCCAGGCCCAGGTCGTCGTCGCCTCCAGCGGCTCCAGGGGCGTGACCAGGCGCGGACAGGTGTTGAGCCCGTCCGGCGGACCGGTCTGCGGCTCCACGCACACCGCGGCCTCCTGCTCGTCGTAGACCACGACCCACTCCTCGGGGCTGGTCACCTCCAGCTCCAGCCGCTCGGGCCAGGTGAGGGTGACGCCGACGCCGCCGGGCATGCCGAAGCAGTCGTCCCAGGGACCGGGCAGCGGGTCGATGCGGCGGCCGGTGGGCAGGTGGTCGCCGCCGCGCTCCTCCTGCCAGGCGGGCGTGAAGTCGAGGCGCACGTCCTGCCCGTCCAGGGTGCGGTTGAACCACGGGTGCCAGCCGATCTGCGCCGGGAACGACGAGTCGTACGTCTCCACGGCCATCGACAGCGTCAGCGCGTCCTCGGACAGCGCGACCACCTGGGTGATCCGGCCGGGGTAGGGCCACGGGTCGCCGAGGTCGTACGTCAGCACCGCCTCGTTCTCCGACACGCGGGCCGTCTTCCAGACGCCGTCGCGCGCCGTGCCGTGGATGGCGTGCGGCGGGGAGTTGAGCGGCATCTGATGGACGGTGGCGCCGTCCCGGAACCTGCCCTCCCGGATCCGGCCGCACCAGGGGACCATCGGGAAACAGCCGAACCGGTCGCCCTGGCGGAGCAGTTCGAGCCCGCCCACCCGGAGTCCGCCGATGCGGGCGCCGTGCCCCGGCCGTACGGTCGCTTCCGCGTCGCCCGCGGTCAGCGTGATGTCGTCGTCGCTCACGCGACGAGGCTACTGGGCCGGTCGGGAGAACACGGCCGTTACCGGCCGCCCCTCCGACGCGCGCCGGGGCCCGCGCCTGACCCGCCCCGGGCCCGCACCGGGGGCGCAGCGGCATCCGTACGGCGGCCCCCGCCACGCCGGGTCAGCGGCGCCGCCTGAGTGCCCGGCCCACGACGATCGCGCCGGCCACCACCAGGGCGGCGGCGGGGGCGGCCCAGCGCAGGGTGGAGTTGGCGGAGACGGTGAGGGGGGCGGGCACGGGGGCGTAGCGACCGCGCGGCGGGGCGTGGTCCACCTCCTCCGCGCTGCGTCCGATCATCGTGCGCCGGGCGTGCGCCGCCTCGGCCGGCGGGGTGCCGGCCGAGGTGAGGTCGTCGTCGGCCGACAGCCCGCCGCCGACGGCGGGAAGGCCCTGGTCGGTCCCGCCGCCGGCCGCCGCGCCCCCGCTCGCCTCCAGGCCCTCGCCGGGATCCTGGCCCAGGTCCTCGGCCGCGTCCTCGTCGGTGTCGTCGATGTCGTCGATGTCGTCGCCGGTGACATCGGACGCGTCGGTGACGTCGGTGTCATCGGCGTCCTTGATGTCCTCGGTGTCCTCGGTGTCCTCGGTGTCCTCGGCGTTCTCGGCGTTCTCGGCGTCCTCGTCGTCGGCCAGCGGGTCCAGGGACGACGGCGGGACCTCGGTGTCGAAGACGGAACGGTGCCCGGACGGTCCGGCGGGTTCCGTACGGTCGATACGGTCGGCGGCGGCCGTGTCCATGCCCTCCCCGGCGTCCGGGCCGGGCGGGGGCACCGGGGCCGCGTCCGGACCGGGCGGGGGCACCGGGGCGTCGTCCGCGTCCGGACCGGCCTCGAAGTCACCGGTCGCCGCCGGGGTGAAATCCTCCGTGGCGAGCGAGCGGGCGGTCTCGGCGGCGCCCGCCGCCAGATTGTGCGCGAAGCGGTGCAGCAGCCGGATCGCGGCGGACCGTACGGCGTCCGGGGCCAGGCCGGCGGCCCGGCCCCCGGCGGAGGCGGTGCCGCCGAAGACGAGGGCGGTGCCCTCGTCGGTGTCGCGGAGGCCGAGGGTAAGCCCGATCTTCACCGCGCCGCTGCCGCGGGACTCGGTCGCCTCGCCCTCGACGGCGTACCCGCCGTCGTCGCGGGGGCGGACGCGCAGCGTGCCCCGGTAGGTGATGGAGTGGCCGCCGATCCGCACCTTCAGCCGGCCGGCGACGGGCTCGGCACCCGCCTCCTGCTGAAGCCCGGGAACCGCGCGGGCCACCCGCGCGGGATCGGCGAGCACCGCCCGCAGCCGCCGGGCCGGAACCGGAACGAACACCTCGTGCTCCATGTCAGCCGAGGTTACCCAGTGGCGCGCCGGATTACCCTCCGACGGTCAGGTCTCGCTCCCCGGCCGCACCAGCCCCGTCTCGTAGGCGAGCACCACCGCCTGGGCGCGGCTGGCGAGGCCGAGCTTGGTCATCGTGCGGTTGAGGTGCGTCTTGACCGTGGCCTCGCTGATGAAGAGGCGGTCGGCGGCCTCGGTGTTGGTCAGGCCGCGGGCGACCAGGCGCAGCACCTCGACCTCCCGGGAGGTCAGCGCGCCCAGCCGGGACGGCGGGTCGGCCGGCTCGGCCGGGGTGTCAGGGCGCTGGGTGAACGCCTCCACCAGGCGCCGGGTGACGCCGGGCGCGAAGAGCGAGTCGCCGCCGTGCACGGCGGTCACCGCGGCCAGCAGCCGTTCGGGCCCTGCGTCCTTCAGCAGGAAGCCCGACGCGCCGGCCCGCAGGGCGTCGTACACGTACTCGTCGAGGTCGAAGGTGGTGAGGATCAGGATGCGCGGTGCCGGGCCCTGCGCCTCGGCGAGGATCCGGCGGGTCGCCTCGATGCCCGTCGTGCCGGGCATGCGGATGTCCATGAGGATCACGTCCGGGCGGATCCGCGCGGCCAGCGCCACGGCCTCGGCGCCGTCCGCCGCCTCCCCGGCGACCTCCATCCCGGGGGCGGCGCGCAACAGCGCGGCCAGTCCGCTGCGGACGAGGAACTGGTCGTCCACCACCAGCACTTGGATCATTCCGTGACGGCGCCTCCCCGGCGTGCGGCCTGTTCCGGCGGTGGTGTCGGAAGGGTCAGGTGCACGCCGAATCCCCCCTCGCGCCGCGGTCCGACGGCGATCGTCCCGTCGTAGAGCTTGGCGCGCTCGCGCATACCGATCAAGCCATGGCCGCCGGTCCCGGCCGTTCTGGCTCGATTTCCTCCGTCATCGGTCACCGAGACCGCCAACTCGTCGGTTCGGTAGACGAGTTCGACGTCCGCGCGGGCGCCCGGGGCGTGCTTCAGCACGTTCGTCAGGGCCTCCTGGACCACCCGGTAGACGCACAGCTGCACGCCCGGGGGCAGCGGCCGGGAGGCGCCCCGGATCCGTACGCCGACGTGCACGCCCCCGGCCCGGACCCGTTCCACCAGCTCCTCCAGCCGGTCGAGGCCGGGGGCGGGCTCGGTGGCGGGGCCGCCCTCCCGGAGGCCGCGGGTCCCGCCGGTCCCGCCGACGCCTTCGGCTCCTTCGGCGCGCAGCAGCCCCAGCATCCGTCTCAGCTCGGCCAGCGCCTCGCCGCCCGCCGCGCCGACGGTGGTGAGTGCCTGGCGGGCGGTGCGGGTGTCGGTGTCGAGGACGAACCGGGCGAGGCCCGCCTGAATGGTGATCACGGCCATGTGGTGGGCGATCACGTCGTGCAGTTCGCGTGCGATCCGCACCCGCTCCCCGGCGACCTCGCGCCGGGCCCGCTCGGCCTGTTCGGCCCGCAGCCGTACGGTCAGCTCGGCGGCCCGCCGGGCGACCTGGCCGAACCGCCACAGGACGAGCGGACAGCCGACGCCCTGGCCGACCAGGGACGCCCTGGCGCCGAACGCGCCGGAGCCGCCGGCCACTCCCGCGCAGACCCAGGTCCCGCCCAGCAGCACCGCGCAGACGGCGGCGGTCCGGGCGGAGCGGGTGGCGGCCACCGTGTAGAGGGCGACCATGGCAGCGGGCGCGCCCACCACCGGCCAGTGACCGAGCGCGACGTACGCGATCCAGCACAGGTGGACGAAGAGGAAGACGCCGAGCGGGGCCCGGCCGCGCACCGCCAGCGACAGGTTCGCCAGGGCGACGAGCGTCCAGGCGGCGGGGTCGGGCGGGGGCCACCCCCGGGCGGCGGCCTCGGCACCGAGCAGGGCCGCCACGGCCGTCGCCACCAGGGCCGTCAGGCCGTCGACCGCGCGGGGGTGGATCCGCATCGCCGGAGCGTAGACCCCGTGCAGGGGCCGCGGCGTCACCCCTGCGCCGTACCGCGGAAGGTGGAGGCGGACGGCGGGAGTACCGCACAGGTTGACGGCGCCTCCACCCCTGGCGGGATGCGCGGGTCCGTGGCGGCCCGTAGGTTCGTGCGGCGACGGCGTCACGCGGGACGTACGGGGGACGTACGGGGGACGTACGGGACGTACCGGGGATACCGGGGACGTACGCGGGACCGCGGGGTGCCGTCCGACGGGGGAGGCGCTTGGGGGTACGGCGGCCCGTCCCGCTCCCGGGGGGAGAGGGGGACGGCCCGCCACGCCCCCCGGCCCGCTCCCCTCTCTCCTCCCGGGTCTCTCCCCCCGGGTCTCTCCCCGGGTCTCCTTTTGGGCCCCACGGCCTCCACAGCCCCCGCGCGCCGGCCCCCGCGCGTCGCCGCCCGTTCCGCAGGAACGTTGCCTCAGTCGGCGTACCGCGGGTGGACGAGTGTCGAGGGAGGCAGATCCGGGACCCGGGCACGGGCCGCGGCGCGGGCGTCGGCGGCCAGAGCGCCGGCGGTGAGGGTGCTCGCGCGCGGCGCCCCGGGGTCCAGGGTGAGGACGGGTGCGGTGCGCGAGGCCAGCAGGAAGCCCCAGTCGCGGGGTGCGCGGGCCGCGCCGGTGGTCCGGTCGGGACCCGCGGCGAAGCCGGAGTCGCGGCCGGTCACCCGGTAGGGCACGGTCCGCAGCCCGGCGGCGCGCACCGTGGCGTCCACCGTCCAGAAGACGCGCGGACGGGAGGAGAAGGGCCCGGCGTGCACCGCGAGCCGCCCGCCGGGCGCCAGAGTGCGCCGCGCCAGGCCGTAGAACTCCTGCGCGTACAGCTTGGTGCTCGCCGTGATGCCCGGATCGGGCAGGTCCTCGATCACGACGTCGTACGCCGCCGCCGGTGCCCCGCGCAGCCAGCCGAAGGCGTCGGCCGTGGTCACATGGAGGCGCCGGTCGCGGTAGACGTGGCCGTTCAGCCGGGCCAGCGCCGGGTCGGTGCGGGCGAGGCGGACGACGGCCGGGTCCAGTTCCACGAGGTCCACCCGCTCGACGCCCCGGTGGCGCAGCACCTCGGCGGCGGCGAGACCGTCGCCGCCGCCGAGGATCAGCACGCGTGCGTGCGGACCGCTCATCGCGGGGCGGACCAGCGCCTCGTGGTAGCGACGCTGGTCCTGGCCGCCGACCCGCAGCCGCCCGTCGAGGAACAGGTCGAGCGGGCGGCCCCGGGTGCCGCCGGTGAGGACGATCTCCTGGACGTCGCTCTGCGCCGCCACGCGCACGTCGTCGCCGTACACCGCGTGCCGCGCCGCCTGTTCGAAGTCGTCGACCAGGACGGCGGCCGAGGCCAGCAGCCCGAGCACGGCGAGGTTGACGGCGAGCAGCAGCCAGCGGGCACGGCGGCTCAGGTCGCGCCGGAACAGTCCGAGCACGAGGGCGCCCCCGGCCACGATGTTGACCGCGCCGGTGAGCAGCGCGCCGGTCAACTGGCCCAGCAGCGGCAGCAGCAGGAAGGGGAAGGCGAGGCCGCCGACGAGGGCGCCGACGTAGTCGGCGGCGAACAGGTCGGCGACGGCGCCGCCCGCGTCCTGGCGGCGGATCCGCTGGATCAGCTCCATCAGCAGCGGCACCTCGGCGCCGATCAGCAGCCCGATCGCCAGCGAGAAGGCGACCAGCAGGCAGCGCGGGCCGTTCGTCCACAGGCCGCCCCAGGCGCCGGTCCAGGCGAACACGGCGTAGAGCGCCATGGCGCTCAGGCCGCCGACGAGAGCGAGCGTCGCCTCGATCGCGCCGAAGGCGACGGCGGCGTGCCGGCGCAGCCGCTTCGCGGCGAGCGAGCCGATCCCCATGGCGAACACCATGAGGGACAGCACGACGGACGCCTGGGTGACCGAGTCGCCGATCAAGTACGAGGCGAGGGCGACCAGTTCGAGTTCGTACACCAGGCCGCAGGCGGCGCAGACGAAGACGCCCGCGAGGACGAGGAACCGCCCGGTGCCGGGCCGCACGGGCAGCCACACGGGATCGGCGCAGTTCCTGGAAGGTGCCGGACGGGACACCTTCGGACCGGACGCCTTGGGACCGGACGCCTTCGGACCGGATGCCTTGCCGGCGGACGCCTTCGCGCCGGACGCCGTGGCGCCTGGCGGCTTCGGGCGGGACGAGTCCGAACGGGACGGGTCAGGACGGGACGGGTCAGGACGGCGGCCCGGAGCCGAGGAGGCCGAAGAGGGCAGAGCCGAAGAGGGCAGAGCCGAGGGAGGCAGGGCTGAGGGAGGCAGGGCTGAGGGGGGCGGGGCCGGACCGGGCGGTGCCGGGGCGTGCGGTTCGATCACAGCTGTGACGTTACGTCACAGATCCATCACGTATCGTCACCCATACGTGTGGAAACCGGAGTTGTGGCTGCCCCCCGCGTTTGACGGACCCCCTCACCTGACCGGAACCGGTGCCCGGCGGCGGGCGCCGACCCGGGTGCGGGTCGCCACCAACTGACCGTCCTGCGGATAGGCGTGCCAGGTGCGCCAGTGGACCTGGCCGCCCTGGCGCTGCGCCAGCATCGCGGTGAACGCGTGCGGGCTGCCCGGGAAGACGCCGGCCAGTCCGTGCGGATGGTCGGAGACGAGGGCCAGCAACTCCTGGGCGCGGCCCGCGAACGAGCCGGGCGTGAGTTCCTCGACGCGCGCCGCGAACTCGTACTCCCAGTCGCCCACGCGTTTGGCCACGCCGAGCGGAAGGGGCGTGCTGGAGCCCGCGATGCACGCGACCGTCTCCGAACACGCGCCCCGCTCCTCCTCCAGGAGGACCTGGTGGGAGGCGCCGAGAAGTCTCAACTGGAGTTTCGCCTCGGCCATTTCGAGGTCGAGCACGGCCAGGGCGGGCAGTGGTTCGCGCCCCAGGGCCCAGGCGAGGTCGGCGGCGCTCGTATCGGTGTAGGAGGTGTTCAGGGTCGTGAGCATGGATCGGCTCCGCTAGCACGCAGAAGAAAGAAGGCTTGGGGCCCGGCGCACCCCGGTCGACACGAGGAGGTCGGCCCGGCCACCCCGGTTCGGAACCAGTTCGGAAACCGGTCCAGAAACCAGTTCGGAAGAGGTGTGAGCAGGATGTCCTGGGGGCTGCGTCGGCGAGTAGAGCGAACCATGAACGGCGGTGCCGCCACAGCCTTTTTACCCAACTTCGGAGGGTTTCCATCCCTCAGAGGGCCTACCTGCTCAACTGTTCAACCACGGCGTACGCCTCGGCGCGCACAGGGCGCGCGCCGAGGCGCGGTCCTTCTCCCGTTCCGGCGGCGCGCGTCAGCCGCCCCCGCACCCGCCACCGCAGGACGAACCCCCGCCGCACGAGGACCCGCCGCCGCACGAGGAGTGGCCCCCGCAGGAGTGGTGGCCACCCGAGTGACCGCCCGAGTGATGGCCGCCCGAGTGGTGCCCGGAGGACGAGTCCCCGCCGGAGCCGCCGTCCGAGGACGCCCACCACCCCGCTCCCCCGGCGCCGCCCCCGCTCACCCCGCGCCGTACGCGCCGCCCCTTGGACAGCGCGACCCTCCGCCCGCGCCCGCGGCCCCGGCGCACGGCCCCGACCAGGACCGCGCCGAACACCGCCGCGACCAGTACCAGAATCACCGCACCCCCCATGGGCTCCACGCTCCCTTCCGATCCCGCGGGCGGTGCCCGCGGTCCCCCGAAACGGCCCCCCGTGGGCGTTCCGCTCCCTGCGTGCCCGGGAGATGCCCGGCCACCGCCCGGCCCAAAGCACACTTGAGGAAGTCCAGAGCTTGGGCGCAGGATGACCGGCATGACCTCCAGCGCACGCCCCCTGCTCAACCGCCGGCTCGCCGAGTTCGGGACGACCGTCTTCGCCGAGATGTCCGCCCTGGCCGCCGCGACCGGCTCCATCAACCTGGGGCAGGGGTTCCCCGACACCGACGGCCCCGAGGAGATCCGCGAGGCCGCCGTGCGGGCGCTGCGCGACGGCCGCGGCAACCAGTACCCGCCCGGCCCCGGCGTCCCGGAGCTGCGCACCGCCGTCGCCGCCCACCAGCTGCGCCGCTACGGCCTCTCCTACGACCCGGACACCGAGGTGCTGGTCACGGCGGGCGCCACCGAGGCCATCGCGGCGGCGTTGCTGGGGCTGCTGGAGCCCGGTGACGAGGTGGTCGCCCTGGAGCCGTACTACGACTCCTACGCGGCCTGCATCGCCATGGCGGGCGGGCGCCGCGTGCCGGTGACGCTGCGCCCGCACGACGGCGCGTTCCGGCTGGACCTCGACGAACTGCGCGCCGCGGTCACCGACCGCACCCGGCTGCTGCTGATCAACACCCCGCACAACCCCACCGGCACGGTCCTCACCCGCGAGGAGCTGACGGCCGTCGCCGAGCTCGCCGTGGAACGCGATCTGCTCGTGATCACCGACGAGGTGTACGAACACCTGGTCTACGACGACGCCGTCCACATCCCGCTCGCCACCCTCCCCGGCATGCGCGAGCGCACGGTCACGATCGGATCAGCCGGAAAGACGTTTTCGTTCACCGGCTGGAAGGTCGGCTGGATCACCGCGGCGCCCGGCCTGGTCACGGCGGTGCGCTCGGCCAAGCAGTTCCTGACGTACGTGGCCTCGGGCCCCTTCCAGTACGCGGTCGCCGAGGCGCTGGCCCTGCCCGAGTCGTTCTTCACCGGCTTCCGCGCCGAGATGCTGGCCCGCCGGGACGTCCTGACGGCCGGGCTCACCAAGGCGGGCTTCACGGTGTTCCGGCCCGCGGGCACCTACTTCGTCACCACCGACATCCGTCCGCTCGGCGAGAGCGACGGCTTCGCCTTCTGCCGCGCCCTGCCGGAGCGCGCCGGCGTGGTCGCCATCCCGAACGCCGTCTTCTACGACCACCGCGACGAGGGCGCACCCTTCGTCCGCTTCGCCTTCTGCAAGCAGATCCCGGTCCTCCAGGAGGCCGCGGAAAGGCTCAGGAAGCTCGCGGGCTGAGCCCCTTCCCGCCGCCCCGCGCGGACGCGGGTTCTCCACAGCCTGTGGACGAGCGGTGCGCGGACCCGGTCCCCGGCGCACAGGGCGAGAGCCCGGCCCCGGCGCGTCCGTCGGTGACGGTCCGCGCCCCGGCCGGGCTCTCGTTCGCCGAAGGAGAGGCGGTGGTTACGCCTCTCCGTCGCCCTCCTCGGGCTGGGCGGCCTCGCCGGACTCGCCCTCAAGGCCGAGCTGCTCGATGAGCCAGCGGTCGAACTCCAGCGCGGCCCGCACCCAGCTGACCGTCGAGGAGACGAAGTGCTCGATGCTGACGCCCATGCCGATCAGCATCTGTGCCTCGCCGATGAGGCGGACGGTGCCGTCGTCGTGGGTGTGGGTGTAGACCTTGGGCCACAGGGTGCGCCGGTTCCAGTCGTCGATGGACTCCAGGAGCTGCGGCTTCTCGTCGATCTTGTGCGGCCGGTCGTAGAACGTCCGCACCGAGAAGACCTGCTGGTCGTCCTCGCCGCGGAACATGAAGTACGTGCGGAACTGCTCCCACGGCGCGACGAGGTCACCCTCTTCGTCGACGAGGTGCTTCAGTTCCATCTGGTCCAGGAGCTGCTTCACGAGATCCTGATCCGGGACGACGGGGCCCGCCGGTCCTTGGGGCTGCGGCTCGGGCTGGCCCCCGAAGTTCGGAATCGAGGACGGGTCGATGCTCACCGTGTTTTTCCCTTCGTACGGATCCTGCCATCCTCCCCCATGCGGGGAGGGGGGTGGCAAGCCCCGGCGGGGCCTGTCAGCCGTGGGCTGACATGATCCGGCCCACGGGGTGACACCGTACGGGGAACGGGGGACGGCATGGCACGCGGACCCGGCGCGGCGGCGGGACGGAACGGAACGCGCGGGCGCCTGTGGTGGCCGGTCGCGGCGGTCCTCGCGGTGCCGATCGTGATGGCCCTGGCGGCCCTGGGTGTTCTCGTCGCGGCAGCGGCGGGCGAGGCGCGGGACGAGCCCGGCGACCCCCGGCAGGCGGACTGCGCCGAGGCGCTCGCCTTCGGCGGCGCGAGGCTCCCGGCTGGCGCCCACGACGCCCGGTGCACCGTACGGACCTGGCTGGACACCGAGTACGAGGCCGGGTTCCGGATGCCGCGCCGCGACGTACGCGGCTGGCTGCGCGCCACCTACCCGGACGCGCCGGAGTCCGGGACGGCGTCCTGCGTCCCGGACTCCGCGGACTCCGCGGGCCCCGCTGACCTCTGCCTCGACCTGGGCCTCACCGAGGGCGACGGGAACCACGCCGGGCGGGTCCCCGGCAGCGCCGCTCCCGGTTTCGGCGCCGCCGCCGTCCAGGTGGAGGTGGTGTACGAGGGCCCGGACCGGGCTCTCGTCACCTTCACGGCGTTCACCGTCTGAGCGGGATCCGCGCACCCTCCGAGCAGGCTCGGCGGCCGGATCCCGCGCCGGTGCCTACAGCGTCTTGCCCGTCGCCGGTCCCACCAGCAGCCCCTCGCCGAACCGGTCCACCCGGACCGTGTCGCCGTCCTTGATCTCGCCGGACAGGATCTCCCGGGCCAGCCGGTCGCCGATGGCGGTCTGCACCAGGCGGCGCAGCGGCCGGGCACCGTAGGCCGGGTCCATGCCCTCGTCGGCGAGCCAGGTCAGGGCCTCGGGCGTGACGTCGAGCGTCAGGCGCCGCTCCGCCAGCCGCTTGGCCAGCCGGTCGATGGCCAGCTTCGCGATCCGGCTCAGCTCCTCCTTGGTCAGCGCGGAGAAGACCACGAGGTCGTCCAGGCGGTTGAGGAACTCCGGCTTGAAGGAGGTCCGGACCACCTCCAGGACCTGTTCCTTCTTCTCCGCCTCGCTGGTGACCGGGTCGACCAGGAACTGGCTGCCCAGGTTGGAGGTCAGCACCAGGATGACGTTGCGGAAGTCGACCGTGCGGCCCTGGCCGTCGGTGAGCCGCCCGTCGTCGAGCACCTGGAGCAGGATGTCGAAGACCTCCGGGTGCGCCTTCTCCACCTCGTCCAGCAGGACCACGCTGTACGGGCGGCGCCGTACCGCCTCGGTGAGCTGGCCGCCCTCCTCGTACCCCACGTATCCGGGCGGGGCGCCGACCAGCCGGGCCACGCTGTGCTTCTCGCTGTACTCCGACATGTCGATGCGGACCATGGCCCGCTCGTCGTCGAAGAGGAAGTCCGCCAGCGCCTTGGCCAGCTCGGTCTTGCCGACGCCGGTGGGGCCGAGGAAGAGGAACGAGCCGGTGGGCCGGTCCGGGTCCGCGATGCCCGCGCGGCTGCGCCGCACCGCGTCGGAGACGGCGCGCACGGCCTCGCCCTGACCGATCAGCCGCCTGCCGATCTCGTCCTCCATGCGCAGCAGCTTCTGGGTCTCGCCCTCCAGCAGCCGGCCGGCCGGGATACCGGTCCAGGAGGCGACCACGTCGGCGATGTCGTCGGGGCCGACCTCCTCCTTGACCATGGTGTCCTTGGCGGCCTCCTCCTCGGCGCGCGAGGCGGCCTCCAGTTCCTTCTCCAGCTCCGGGATCTCGGCGTACAGCAGCTTGGAGGCGGTGTCGAAGTCGCCGTCGCGCTGGGCGCGCTCGGCCTGCCCGCGCAGGTCGTCCAGCTTCTCCTTCAGCTCACCGACCCGGTTGAGGGACTGCTTCTCCTTCTCCCAGCGGGCGGTCAGGCCGCGCAGCTCCTCCTCCTTGTCGGCGAGGTCGCGGCGCAGCTTCTCCAGCCGCTCGCGGGAGGCCGCGTCGGTCTCCTTGTCGAGCGCCAGCTCCTCCATCCGCAGCCGGTCGACGGCGCGCTGGAGCTCGTCGATCTCGACCGGCGAGGAGTCGATCTCCATACGGAGCCGGGAGGCGGCCTCGTCGACCAGGTCGATGGCCTTGTCGGGCAGGAAGCGGGAGGTGATGTACCGGTCGGACAGGGTCGCGGCTGCCACCAGCGCCGAGTCGTTGATCTGCACCTTGTGGTGGGCCTCGTAGCGGCCCTTGAGCCCGCGCAGGATGGCGATGGAGTCCTCGACGCTGGGCTCGGCGACCAGCACCTGCTGGAAGCGGCGCTCCAGGGCCGGGTCCTTCTCGATCCGCTCGCGGTACTCGTCGAGCGTGGTCGCGCCGACCATGCGCAGCTCGCCGCGGGCCAGCATCGGCTTGAGCATGTTGCCCGCGTCCATCGCGGAGTCGCCGCCGGCGCCCGCGCCGACGACGGTGTGCAGCTCGTCGATGAAGGTGATGATCTGGCCGTCGGAGTCCTTGATCTCGGCCAGGACCGTCTTCAGCCGCTCCTCGAACTCGCCTCGGTACTTCGCGCCCGCGACCATCGCCCCGAGGTCCAGGGAGACCAGCCGCTTGTCCTTCAGGGACTCGGGCACGTCACCCTTGACGATCCGCTGGGCGAGCCCCTCCACGACGGCGGTCTTGCCGACGCCGGGCTCACCGATGAGGACCGGGTTGTTCTTCGTACGCCGTGACAGCACCTGGACGACCCGGCGGATCTCCTGGTCCCGGCCGATGACCGGGTCCAGCTTGCCCTCGCGGGCCGCCGCCGTGAAGTCGGTGCCGAACTTCTCCAGGGCCTTGTACTGGCCCTCGGGGTCGGGTGTGGTCACCCGGCGCCCTCCCCTCGCCTTCTGGAACGCCTCTTGCAGTTTCTTCGCACTCGCGCCCTGCCCGGTGAGCACCTCGCCGGCCGCGCCGCCCTTCGCGGCGATGCCGAGCAGCAGGTGCTCGGTGGACAGGTAGTCGTCGCCCAGGTCCCGCGCCCGGTTCTGCGCGTCCGCGATCACGGCCAGCAGCTCGCGGTTCGGCTGCGGCGGCGCGACGGTGGACCCGGTCACACTGGGCAGCGACGCGAGCACCCGCTCGGCGCCCGCGCGGACCGACGCCTGGTCGGCGTCGACGGCCGACAACAGGTCGATGATGTTCTCGTTGTCCTTGCCCTCCAGCAGCGCGAGCAGCAGGTGGGCAGGGGTCAGATCCGGGTTTCCCCCGGTCACGGCCCGGTTCCCGGCCGCCTGAATGGCGTCCCGGCTCCTGTTGGTCAGCTCGGCGTCCACGGTCGCTTCTCTCCTCCTCGGCGTCAGCGGTCTGCCACGTCTCCCAGTACTGACTCAATCAACGTGCACAAAGTTGAGTCTATTCCACTCAAGGGTGAACGGCGCCTACATTCTTGCCATGGCCACCACGACGTACGCCCTCGACCCGGGGGTTCCCGACGCGCCGTACCTCAGCTTCTGGCGCGAGCGGCATGTGTGCACCCTGACCACCCTGCGCCCGGACGGGACCCCGCACGTCGTGCCGGTCGGCGTGACGTACGACCCGGAGGCGCGGCTGGCGCGGGTGATCACCAGCAGCACCAGCACCAAGGCGCGCAATGTGCTGGCGGCCGGCGAGGAGGGCGCGCCGGCGGCGGTGTGCCAGGTGGACGGCCGGCGATGGGCCACGCTGGAGGGGCGGGCCCGCGTCCGGTCGGAGCCGGAGCGGGTCGCGGAGGCGGAGCGCCGCTACACGGAGCGCTACCGGCGGGCGCCGCGGCCGAACCCGCAGCGCGTGGTGATCGAGATCGAACTGACCCGGGCGCTGGGCCGCGGCTGAGCCCGCGCGCCCCGAGCGGCTGTTTCCGGCCAGAGCATCAAGGCGGCGGTATCCGGAGGAATCGTCCCGAAACTGCAGCGGCGTCACCGTGTTCAGGTCACGGTGACGCCGCTGCGGGGGGAAGCGCCTGAGCGATCTGTTACGACGGGGGAATCGCGTCAGGCACTGCGGGGGGTGGCTGAGATGGTCCTGATGTCGGCGGGCTCCGGCGCCACCTGCCGGTGATCCCGCTGGTCCAGATTCACGAAGATCATTCCGTAGCGGATGGCACACCGTACGGGCTGCGGCGCCCCCCGAGGACGCCGCAGGCACCGGTAGGCCCGTACGTCCCCGTCCTCGTCCCGCGTGACGACGACCGGTTCTCCGAAGACGGTCACCATCAGCGAGTCACCGCTGTGGGGGATGGCGGTGACCAGGTCGATGAAGTGCCAGCCGGAGCGGTAGGCGGTGGCCATTTCACGGCGGAAGGAACGGTCGTCGGGTGGTGTGGTCACATCAACTCCCGGCTCCATCTGCAGCAGCGGCGCGCTCACCGGTGGTGGCGGAGTTCACCGCCACCGACGGCCAGGTGCTGTTCGCCTGAACATCACTCTTCGCACTGTGGATGCCACTCAGCGCGCCGAGGGCCACAACGGCGGAGAAGGCGGCGACAAGCACCGAGCGAAGCAGTCTGTTACCCATAATCGGCTTCGTCCTCACTTGAAGGTCCCCTTTTCCCCCGTCACGTACGACGATGGCTCATTCGGGCACGTCATGGCCACACAATCGGTGCATCATGTTCCTGCATGTTCAGGACCCTGGGGGGTGGAGATTTGACAACGAATCACATAAATCCGACACATCCCCATGCGATGAACGAGCTGTGCGGGGACGGCAGCCGCCTCTACGCGGCCGCTCTGCGCGCGGGACGTATCACCCGAACGGACGCGGAACCGGCTCCCTGTCTGATGGAGTTCGCCCTGCTCCATCCCGATCCGGACGACCCCGACTGGCTGCGTCCGGTACCCCCGGCGCTCGCCCTCGCCCAGCGGCTCAACCCCATCGAACGCGAGATCACCGAACGCCGCCGCGCGGCGAGCGACCTCGCAGACGCCTTTGAGCCGTTCATGGCGCTGAGCGCGCAGACCACCTCCGGCGGTGACTCGATCACGGTGCTGGAGGGCGGCGAGCGGATCAACACGGCGCTCAACCTGGCCACCGCCCAGTGCCGCACCGAGATGCTCACCGTCCAGCCCAGCGACCGCGTCTCGGAGCGCAGCGTGCTGCGCGGCCTGGAACGCGACCGCCCGCTGATCGAGCGCGGCGTCCGCATCCGCACCCTGTACCAGCACACCGCACGTTACAGCCAGGAGAAGCTGGCCTACGCCGCCCAGCTCGCCGACGGCAAGGTCGAGTACCGCTCGATCGACGAACTGGTGGAACGGCTGATCGTCTGCGACGAGTCGGTCGCGTTCATCCCCACCCGCGACGACCAGCAGGTCGCCCTGGAACTGCGCCACCCCGGCCTGGTCCGCTACCTGATCAAGGTCTTCGAGTTCATGTGGAGCCGCGCCGTCCCGCTCAGCGCCGGCACCCCCTACGAGACCGCCCCCGACGGCATCACCGAGATCCAGCACTCCATCGCCAAGCTCCTCGTCGAGGGCCATGTCGACGAGGCCATCGCCCGCAGGCTCGGCATGAACGTGCGCACCTGCCGGGCCCACATCGCCAAACTGGCCACCGCCCTGGGCAGCGGCAGCCGGGCCCAGCTCGGCTACCTGATCGCGCAGTCCGGGATCCTGGAGCAGGGACACTGAAACCGACGGGAGGAAACCCAGTGAGCCCGGCACCGCACCCGGAGCACGGCGCCGCCGAGCTGTGCTCCGCGGGCACGACGCTGTACGAACGCGCCCTGCGGGACGGGCGGCTGCCCGTCGAGGCCGCGGACGAGGCCCCCTGCCTGGTCGACTTCGGCCTGCTGCACCCCGCGGTCGACGACCCCGGCCGGCTGGAGCCCGTCGCCCCGGCCACCGCGCTGCACCGGCTGCTGCGCGCCACCGCCGAACGCATCGCCGACGAACGCCGCCGGGAGGAGCGCCTCACCGAGAGCTTCGCGCCCCTGATGCGCATCGACGACCGCCCCGCGCGCCCCGCCGACAGCGCCTCCATACGGCTGCTCAGCGGCACCGAGCGGATCAACCGGGCCATCACCGAGACGATGGCCGCCGCCTCCCGCGAGAGCCTGTGCGTCCAGCCGCCGGTGCGCCGCGTCAGCCACGAGCGCGCCGAGGCGGCCGAGGCCATCGCCATGGTCCGCGACCAGGACCTGCTCGACCGCGGCGGCCGCATCCGCACCCTCTACCAGCACACCCACCGCCACCTCCCGCTCGCCCACGCCCGCTACGAGCAGCTCGACGGCGACGTCGAGGCCCGCTCCCTGGACGAGGTCACCGACCGGCTCGTCGTCATCGACCGCACCGTCGCCTACGTCCCCGCCAACCCGGACGGCACCCTCGCCCTGGAGGTCCGCCACCCCGCGCTGGTCTCGTACTTCGTCACCACGTTCGAGCGGTTCTGGCGGCTGGCCACCCCGATGTACCCCACGGCCGTCCAGCAGCCCTCCCCGGGCGGCATCACCGCCCGCCAGCGGGCCATCGCGGGCCTGCTCGTCGAGGGCCACACCGACTCGGTGATCGCCGACCGGCTCGGCATGAACGTCCGCACCGCGCGCGTCCACATAGCCAAGCTCGCCGCCACCCTGGGCAGCGAGAGCCGGGCCCAGCTCGGCTATCTCATCGGGCGGTCGGGGATCCTGGACCCCGAGCCCCGGGAACCCTGACCACGGCCGCCCCCACCGCGCGCGGCGGCCCGTCCAGGCCCGCCTGGGCGATCCGCACGCCCAGCTGCGTACGGCTGGCAGCGCCCAGCGTCTCCGACAGCCGGGCGATGTGCGCCCGGCAGGTGCGCACGCTGATGCCCAGGCGCTCGGCGATGACCGCGTCCTGGTGCCCGTCGGCCAGCAGCGCCGCGATCGACTGCTCCCGGTGCGAGATGCCCTCGATCCCGGTGTCGGGCAGCGCGGCGGACAGCGGGATCGCCAGCCGCCACTGCCGCTCGAAGACCGTCACCAGGTACTCCACCAGCGCCGGGTGGCGCAGTTCCAGGGCCATGGTGTGATCGGCGTTGGCCGGGATGAAGGCCACCGTGCGGTCGAACAGGATCAGCCGGTCGATCACCTCGTCCAGGGTGCGCGCCTCGACCGCCTCGCCCATCAGCTCCATGTAGTTGAGCAGGCCCTGCCCGTGCCGGGCCACATGCGTGTACAGGTCGCGCATGCGCACCCCGCGGGCGCGCAGCGCCAGCGCCCGCGGCAGCCCCTCCGACAGCTCGTGCTCCCGGCGGATCCCGCCCGGCTGCACGGTCAGCACCTCGGTGGTGCACACCTGGGTCGCCTCGTCCATCGCCGCCTGGATCCGCGCCAGTCCGTCCAGGACCCGGATCGCGGCGCCCTCGGCGCCCGCGGCGGGCATCCGCACCGGGCCGCCGAGGCCCGCGTACCGCTCGAAGGCCGCGACCGCCGACCCGACCCGCCGGTGGCTCTCGCTGACCTCGTCGTACATCCCGCGCAGCAGCCGGGTCATGACCTCCTGCGGCGCGGTCGGCACCAGGAAGTCCATGTCGTCCGGATCCGGGTGCAGCAGGGCCAGTTCAAGCAGGCAGGGCACCGGATCGGCGTCGCCGCGCGGCACCCGGCCGCGCCGTACGGCCCGGGAATACACCCGATCCCCGGCCTCGCACAGTCGGTCGGCGCCGTGAGGATGCTGCTGCGCCCCGTGCCCGGCCATGGCTCATCACACCCCCGGTTTCCGCGTGGTTCCGCAGCGCAACTATGCGCGGCCGGGACCGCCTGTGCAACACGGGTCCGCTCCGGCCGGGCGGCGGAATACACCGTTCCCACCCGGTATGTACGGGCCTCCGGGGCACCCCTTGCAACAAGCTGGGGGCAGGTGCGGCACCCCGGTACGACCCGTACGGGGGACCCCGCTCCGAAGCGGGCGCCGTCCGGTCACTCCCGGCCCGTCACTCCCGGCCCGTCACTCCCGGCCCGTCACTTCAGCCCGGCCGCCGTGCAGTCCGACCGGTGGCCGGCCGTGCAGATGTCGGAGACCTTGTAGACGCCGTCGGCGATCACCGTCTCCTTGATGTCGGTCCTGGTCAGCGCGACCACGGAGACCAGCTGCGACGGAATGCCCTTGGTGGTCGGGCTGTCGACCCGGTCCCGGGTCAGCGAGTCGAACTGGATGTCCTTGCCCTGCGCCTTGGCCAGGGCCATCTCGGCGGCGTTCTCGGCCTCCGTCGGATAGGACTTGTACACGGTCATGTACTGCTCGCCGCTCACGATGCGCTGGACCGCGGGGAGTTCGGCGTCCTGGCCGACGACCGGGGGCAGCTTCGTCACGCCCGCGGCCTTGAGCGCCTCGATGGCGCCCCCTGCCATGCCGTCGTTGGCGGCGTACACGGCGTCGATGCCGTGCTTGCCCAGCGCCTCGATCGCCTCGGCCGTCTCCGAACGGGCGATCTCCGCCTTCCAGTCCTTGGTGTCGTAGGACCTGGCGATCGTCACCTTGCCGTTCAGCTGGGCCAGGGCGCCCGCCTTGAACTGCTTGGCGTTCGGGTCGGTGGGCGAGCCGTTGATCATGACGACCTTGGCGGAACTGGTGGCGTCCGACCCCAGCGCCTGGAGCAGCGCCCGGCCCTGCACCTCGCCGACCAGTTCGTTGTCGAAGGAGATGTACGCGTCGATCGGGCCCTCGGCGAGCCGGTCGTAGGCGATGACCGGGATACCGGCGGCCTTGGCCTTCTTCACCTGTCCGGCGATGCCGTGCGAGTCGACGGCGTCCAGCACGATGACGTCGGCCTTGTCGTCGATCATCTGCTGCATCTGGCTCGCCTGCCTGCTCGCGCTCGCCCCGGCGTTGGCGTAGGTGACCCGGCCCTTGCCGTGGGTCAGTTCGGCGACCTTCTTCTTGAGGGCGGGCGCGTCGAACCGGTCGTAGCGCGTGTTCGCCGTCTCCGGCAGCAGCAGGCCCACCGTCACGTCGTCGCCCTTGGCCGGGCTCGCCTTGCTGCTGCCCGTCCCTCCGAACGCCCCGCAGGCGGTCAGCGGCAACGTCAGCGTGGCGGCGGCCACGGCCAGGGCGGTACGGCGCATCGAGGTACTCACTTCTGGTGCCTTCCGGACG
The DNA here is from genome assembly GCF_001654495.1 of Streptomyces sp. SAT1. Lineage (GTDB taxonomy): Bacteria > Actinomycetota > Actinomycetes > Streptomycetales > Streptomycetaceae > Streptomyces > Streptomyces andamanensis. The sequence continues at coordinate 3,859,005 of NZ_CP015849.1, read as the reverse complement.
AGGGCGCAGCATTGCGGCCCAGGTGCCAGAAAAGCCAACGCGGCGGCCCCCGCCGGCGTCAAGCGGAACCGGCTAACGAGATGACAACACCACGTTCCGCTTTCTGTACGGAAACTTTGCGGTAACGACCGCAATCCGCACCGAACTTGCCTTTTACGGGCACTTGGTCCGGACCATTTGGCAAAGCGAAGGGGCCCGGAGTGATCCGGGCCCCTTCGCGCCGCACGGGAGACGGCTTCGCCGCGGGCGCCTGCGCGCCGCGGGCGTCAGTCCGGGGACTGCTGCCGCTTGGGCCGCCAGACGACCAGCGCGCTGGTCTGCTGCACCTCCTGGTACGGGACGAGGTCCCGCCGGTAGGAGGCGTGCACGGCGGCCTCGCGCTGGCGCATGGTGGCCGCCGCTCCCTCCAGGGCCGACTGCAGCTCCACGACCCGGGACTGCAACGCGGCGACCTGGTTCTCCAGTTCGATGATCCGCTTGATCCCGGCCAGGTTGATGCCCTCGTCCTGCGACAACTGCTGCACCTGGCGGAGCAGTTCGATGTCACGGGCGGAGTACCGGCGGCCCCGGCCCGCGGTGCGGTCCGGGGACACCAGGCCCAGCCGGTCGTACTGACGGAGGGTCTGCGGGTGCAGTCCGGACAGCTGCGCCGCCACGGAGATGACGTACACCGGTGTGTCTTCCGTCAGTTCGTACGGGTTGCGACGGCGGCCGTCCATCTCCCTCATGCTCCCTTCGCGGCCTCGAACAGCTCGGCCCGCGGGTCCTGGCCCGCGGTCGCCTCGCGATACGCCTCCAGCGCGTCACGAGCCTTCCCCGACACGTCCTTGGGAACACTCACCTCGACGGTGACCAGCAGGTCCCCGCGCGTGCCGTCCTTGCGGACCGCGCCCTTGCCGCGGGCGCGCATCGTCCGGCCGTTGGGCGTGCCCTCGGGCAGCTTCAGCGTCACCGGCGGGCCGCCCAGCGTGGGCACCCGCACCTCGCCGCCGAGCGCGGCCTCGTCGAACGTGACCGGCACGGTGACGGTGAGGTTGTCACCCTTGCGCCCGAAGACCGCGTGCTCCCCGACGTGCACCACCACGTACAGGTCGCCCGCCGGACCGCCGCGCTCGCCCGGCGCGCCCTTGCCGCGCAGCCGGATGCGCTGGCCGTCGCTGACCCCGGCCGGGATCCGCACCTGCATCGTCCGGGACGACTTGGCGCGCCCGGAGCCGGAGCAGACCTCGCACGGGTTCTCCGCGATCAGCCCGCGGCCCTTGCAGTCCGGGCACGGGTCGGTCAGCGAGAAACCGCCGCCGGAGCCGCGCGCCACCTGCCCGGTGCCGACACAGGTCGGGCACACCCGCGGCGTGCCGTTCTTGTCGCCGGTGCCCGAACAGGCCTTGCACGGCTGCTGCGAGGACATCCGCAGCGGGACCGTGGCCCCCTCGATGGCCTCCGTGAAGCTCAGCGTGACCTCGGACTCGATGTCCTGGCCGCGCCGCGGCTGGGTGCGCGGCCCGGTGCCCGCGCCGCCCCGGTTGAACAGGCCCCCGAAGACGTCACCGATGCCGCCGCCGAAACCGCCCGACGTCCCGCCGGCCTGGCCGCCGCCTCCGAAGAGGTCGCCCAGGTCGAAGTTGAAGGAGCCGCCGCCCGCCCCGGGACCGGGACGGAACCCGCCGCCGCCGAACAGCGCGCGGGCCTCGTCGTACTCCTTGCGCTTCTTGGGGTCGCCGAGGATGTCGTTCGCCTCGGAGATCTCCTTGAAGCGCTCCTCGGCCTTGGCGTTGCCCTTGTTGGCGTCCGGGTGGTACTCGCGGGCGAGCTTCCGGTACGCCTTCTTGATCTCGGCCTCGGTGGCGTCCTTGGGGACGCCGAGGACCTTGTAGAAGTCCTTCTCGATGAAGTCCTTGGTACTCAACCCCGACGTCCCTCCTCTCGTGCGTCGATGCCTGCCGCAGCGTCAGCCCTCGTCCGGGCCACCGCTGTCCTTCTCGTCGGCCTTGTCGTCGGACGTGTCCGTACCGGACTCGTCCGCCGCCTTGACCGTCTGCGCGCCCGGCTGGGGCTCGGCCACCGCCACCCGCGCGGGGCGGATGGTGCGCTCGCCGAACCGGTACCCGGGCTGGAGGATCGCCACGCAGGTCGTCTCGGTGACGTCCGGCGCGTAGCTGTGCATCAGGGCCTCGTGGATCGTCGGGTCGAAGGGCTCGCCCTCCTTGCCGAACTGCTGGAGTCCCATCTTGGCCGCCACGGTCTCCAGCGACTCGGCGACGGACTTGAACCCGCCCACCAGCTCGCCGTGCTCGCGCGCCCGCCCGATGTCGTCGAGCACGGGCAGCAGTTCGGACAGGAGGTTCGCCACGGCGACCTCCTTGACCGCGACCCGGTCGCGCTCGACCCTGCGGCGGTAGTTCTGGTACTCGGCCTGGAGCCGCTGGAGATCCGCGGTGCGCTCGTTGAGCGCGGTACGGACCTGGTCCAGCTGGGCCGTCAGACCGGCCGTCTGAGCGGCGTCCCCGGCCGGGGCCGCCCCCTCCTCCTTGGCGGAGGGGGCGTCCTTCGGCTCGGCGTCGTCGGAGGTGGCGCCGGAGGGGACGTCGGGCTGCTGCTCGTCGAAGCCCGGGGTCTCCTCCGTCACGCGGCACCGTCCTTGCGCTCGTCGTCGACGATCTCGGCGTCCACCACGTCGTCGTCGGCCTTCGCCTGGGAGGCGCCACCGGCCTCACCGGCACCGCCGGCGGCCTGCGCGCCCTGGGCGTCGGCGTACATCGCCTGGCCGAGCTTCTGGGAGACGGCGGCGACCTTCTCCGTGGCGGTGCGGATCTCGGCGCTGTCCTCGCCCTTGAGCTTCTCCTTCAGCTCGGCGACGGACTCCTCGACCTCGGTCTTGATCTCGGCCGGGACCTTGTCCTCGTTGTCCTTGAGGAACTTCTCCGTCTGGTAGACGAGCTGCTCGCCCTGGTTGCGCGTCTCGGCGGCCTCGCGGCGGGCGTGGTCCTCCTCCGCGTACTTCTCGGCCTCCTGGCGCATCCGGTCGACCTCGTCCTTCGGCAGCGAGGAGCCGCCGGTGACGGTCATCTTCTGCTCCTTGCCCGTGCCCAGGTCCTTCGCGGTCACGTGCATGATGCCGTTGGCGTCGATGTCGAAGGCGACCTCGATCTGCGGGACACCGCGCGGCGCCGGGGGCAGACCGGTCAGCTCGAACATGCCGAGCTTCTTGTTGTAGGCCGCGATCTCGCGCTCGCCCTGGTAGACCTGGATCTGCACCGACGGCTGGTTGTCCTCGGCCGTGGTGAAGATCTCCGAGCGCTTGGTCGGGATCGTGGTGTTGCGCTCGATCAGCTTGGTCATGATGCCGCCCTTGGTCTCGATGCCGAGGGACAGCGGGGTGACGTCGAGCAGCAGGACGTCCTTGACCTCGCCCTTGAGGACACCGGCCTGGAGGGCGGCGCCGATGGCGACGACCTCGTCCGGGTTCACGCCCTTGTTCGCCTCGTTGCCGCCGGTCAGCTCCTTGACCAGCTCGGCGACGGCGGGCATACGGGTGGAGCCGCCGACCAGGACGACGTGGTCGATCTCGTTGATCGAGATGCCGGCGTCCTTGATGACGTTGTGGAACGGCGTCTTGCAGCGCTCCAGCAGGTCCGCGGTCAGCTGCTGGAACTGGGCGCGGGTGAGCTTCTCGTCCAGGTGCAGCGGGCCCTCGGCGGAGGCCGTGATGTAGGGCAGGTTGATCGAGGTCTCGGTGGACGAGGACAGCTCGATCTTGGCCTTCTCGGCGGCCTCGCGCAGCCGCTGGAGGGCCATCTTGTCCTTGGACAGGTCCACGCCGTGGCCGGACTGGAACTGCTTGACCAGGTAGTCGACGACGCGCTGGTCCCAGTCGTCACCACCGAGGTGGTTGTCGCCGTTGGTGGCCTTCACCTCGACGACGCCGTCGCCGATCTCCAGCAGGGACACGTCGAAGGTGCCGCCGCCGAGGTCGAAGACGAGGATCGTCTGGTCGTCCTTGTCGAGGCCGTACGCCAGGGCGGCGGCGGTCGGCTCGTTGACGATGCGCAGGACGTTGAGGCCCGCGATCTCACCGGCCTCCTTGGTGGCCTGGCGCTCGGCGTCGTTGAAGTACGCCGGGACGGTGATGACCGCGTCGGTCACCTTCTCGCCCAGGTACGCCTCGGCGTCCCGCTTCAGCTTCTGCAGCACGAAGGCGCTGATCTGCTGCGGGTTGAAGTCCTTGCCGTCCAGGTTGATCTTCCAGTCGGTGCCCATGTGGCGCTTGACCGACCGGATGGTCCTGTCGACGTTGGTGACGGCCTGGCGCTTGGCCACCTCGCCGACGAGCACCTCGCCGTTCTTCGCGAAGGCGACGACGGACGGCGTGGTCCTGGCGCCCTCTGCGTTGGTGATGACGGTGGGCTCGCCGCCCTCCAGAACGCTGACGACGGAGTTAGTCGTGCCCAGGTCGATGCCGACCGCACGTGCCATGGTGAGTTCCTCCAGCTGACTTGAGTGCAACGGACTCAAGTGTGCACGACGACGGCGCCGGGGTCAACAGACCTGAGTCCAGCAGGCTCAAGTCTTATCCATCCCTTACACGCAATGCCTCTCTGACCTGCGGAGACGCCGTCTGCTGAGGCGGAGGAACCGGATACCCGAAGGCCGGACGGGCCCCGCTCCTGGGCCCGTAGCGCCCTCCGGGCGGTGTGGCGCGCGGGGCCGAGGGCGCCCGTGGCGCACGGACCACGGCCGCCGCCGTACGGGCACCGCGCGGACCGGGCGCGGCCGTGCGGGCGCCCCGGGCGCCGGACGCCGAAGCCCCGCCGCCGCCCCGGCTCGCCCGCCCGGAACCGCCGGAGCCGCCGGAGCCGCTGGTGCCACCGGAGGCGCGCAGGCCGCGCACGCCCCCGCGCACACCGCCGCCCAGCGCCCGCAGGAAACCCAGCGCGGCACCCGCCCCCGCACCCGCCTTCCCCGCGCGCCCGCGCGCACCCGCGTCCGCGGCTGCCGGTGCCCCCGCCCTGGCGCGCGCACCGGTGGCCGTCCCGGCGCGGGTACCCGCACCGGCCGCGTACGCACCGGTCGCGTACGCGCCCGTCCTGTGCGTGCCGGTGACGCCGGTGTGCGTGCCGGTGACGCCAGTGTGCGGCCCGGTGCCCCGGCGCGGCCCGTACACCCGTACGCGCAGCAGCCCGAGGACGACCGGCAGCAGCGCGCCCGCCGTCCACAGGGCGCTCGTCGGGGTGAGCCAGCCCGCGTGCACCAGGACGCCGACCAGCACCGTCGCGAAGGTGAGGGTGCCGAGCGCGACCGTGGCGCCCGGCGGGGTGAGGCCGAGCCTGCGCAGCCGGTGGGCGAGGTGGTCGGGGCCGCGGCGCGCCACCGCGCGCCCGGCCAGCCGCCGGGAGAGGACGACGAGCACCGCGTCGGCGGTCACCGTGGCGGTGAGCGCGAACAGCACCGCGGCGGTGGGACCGGCCTCGTACCCCGTACGGACGAGCACCGCGGAGGTGGCCAGCACGAAACCGGTGAACAGCGAGCCGCAGGCGCCGAAGGCGATCCGCGCGGGATGCCAGTTGTGCATGAGGAAGCCGGTGAGGGCGGCGGCGAGCACGCTCAGCAGCACCGCCAGGTCGTCCATCACCTCGGCCGCCGCGCACGCGCCCGCCCCGAAGGCCATCAGCACCCCCACGGTGCCGGCCAGCCCGTCGGCGTGGTCCAGCCCGCGGAAGGCGACGGCCACACAGGCGATCCAGGCCACCGCGGCGATCCCGCCCGGCACCCCGGTCTCGTCGTACGGCACCACGCACGCCGCCGCCAGGGCCGCTCCCACCAGCAGCAGCACGGTCTTCAGCCGCCACACGTCCGCGACCAGGCCGAGCACGGCGACCCCGGCGCCCGCCGCCAGCAGCCTCCCCACGCCGTCGCTCAGCGGCGCGGCGCCCGTCCAGCCGCCCGCCGCCGCGACCAGGCAGGTGCTGCCCACCACGGCCACCCCGCCGAGCAGCGGCACCGGCCGGAGCCTGCGGCGGTCGACCAGCCCGAGCCGCAGCGCGGGCACCCGCAGCAGGGCGGAGAGCACGGCGGCGAGGAACAGGGCGGCGGTGGCGGTGGCGATCCCGTAGAGCACGGTTCTTAAATTAGGTGCATATCGGGTGTTTGGGTGTGAATAACACGATCGGATGCGAACCTGACCGAATCAAAACCCCCGGAGACCCCCCGGAAGCACCTCGAAGACCCCTCCGCGCACGCCCCGCGCACACCTCGCACGCCCCCCGCTCGGTACCCTCCGAACAGGCCCCGGCCGCACCGGACCGCCCCCGAGCAGCCCGCGCGATCCCGCGCGGCTCTCAGGTGACCCTCAGCGACCCAGATCACCCCGCGCCCGGCTACATTGCGACGGAGGATGGGGGTAGTCTCAGACGGACTGCATAAGTTACCGCTTAGTAATGTCGAGGCCGCCTCACAGGAGCCCCAATGCAACTCGCCGCGATCATCGTGTCGCTGGTCCTGATCGTGGTCGGCGTGGCACTGTTCGGCCGCGCCGTCCTCCAGATCTTCCATTACCTGCGGCTCGGGCAGTCCGTACCCGCCGGGACCCGGACCGACGACCCCGCACAGCGCACCGTCACCGTGGTCAAGGAGTTCCTGGGCCACACCCGGATGAACCGCTGGGGCATCGTCGGCGTGGCGCACTGGTTCGTGGCGGTGGGCTTCTTCTCCCTGCTGCTGACGATCGTCAACGCCATCGGGCAGCTGTTCAAGGCCGACTGGATCCTGCCGGTCATCGGCGACTGGGCGCCGTACAACGTCTTCGTCGAGTTCATCGGCACCATGACCGTGCTCGGCATCCTGGTCCTCATCGGGATCCGCCAGCTGAGCCGGCCGGACAAGCCGGGCCGCAAGTCCCGCTTCGCCGGCTCCAACTTCGGCCAGGCGTACTTCGTCGAGGCCGTCATCCTCATCGTCGGCGTCTGCATCTTCATGCTGCACGCCCTGGAGGGTGCCCAGCACCACGTGAGCGGCTACGAGGCGTCGTTCTTCATCTCCTACCCGGTGGTGTCCTGGCTGCGCGGCATGGACGTCTCCACCCTCCAGAACCTCACGTACTTCTTCGCCGGCCTGAAGATCGCCACGTCGTTCATCTGGATGATCACCGTCGCGCTGAAGACGGACATGGGCGTGGCCTGGCACCGGTTCCTGGCCTTCCCGAACATCTGGTTCAAGCGCGAGGCCGACGGCGGTACGGCCCTGGGCGCGCTCCAGCCGATGACCTCGGGCGGCAAGGAGATCGACTTCACCGACCCCGGTGAGGACGACGTGTTCGGCGTCTCCCAGGTCGAGCACTTCTCCTGGAAGGGCCTGCTGGACTTCTCCACCTGCACCGAGTGCGGTCGCTGCCAGTCCCAGTGCCCGGCCTGGAACACCGGCAAGCCGCTCTCCCCCAAGCTGCTGATCATGTCCCTGCGCGACCACGCGCACGCCAAGGCCCCTTACCTGCTGGCCGGTGGCGGCAAGAACGCGGAGGGCGAGGAGAAGGCGTCCGAGGAGGCCCTGAAGGACGTCCCGGCCGCCGCGCTCGCCGAGGCGGAGCGGCCGCTGATCGGCACCGCCGAGGCGAACGGCGTCATCGACCCGGACGTCCTGTGGTCGTGCACCACCTGCGGCGCCTGCGTCGAGCAGTGCCCGGTCGACATCGAGCACGTCGACCACATCGTCGACATGCGCCGCTACCAGGTGATGATCGAGTCCGCGTTCCCGTCCGAGGCGGGCACGATGCTCAAGAACCTGGAGAAGAAGGGCAACCCCTGGGGCCTGGCCAAGAAGCAGCGCCTGGAGTGGCTCAAGGAGGTCGACTTCGAGGTCCCGGTCGTCGGCAAGGACATCGAGGACCTGTCCGAGGTCGAGTACCTGTACTGGGTCGGCTGCGCGGGCGCGCTGGAGGACCGGGCGAAGAAGACCACGAAGGCCTTCGCCGAGCTGCTGCACATCGCGGGCGTCAAGTTCGCGATCATGGGCGGCGACGAGAAGTGCACCGGTGACTCGGCCCGCCGCCTGGGCAACGAACCGCTGTTCCAGGAACTGGGCATGGAGAACGTCATGTCCCTCAACGCCGCGTTCGGCGAGGAGATGGACGACGACGGCAAGGTCACCGACGAGTCCCGCAAGCCGAAGTCGGCCAAGAAGATCGTCGCCACCTGCCCGCACTGCCTCAACACCCTCGGCAACGAGTACCCGCAGCTCGGCGGCGACTACGAGGTCATCCACCACACCCAGCTGCTCCAGCACCTCGTCGACGAGGGCAAGCTGGTCCCGGTGACCCCGGTCGAGGGCATCATCACCTACCACGACCCGTGCTACCTGGGCCGCCACAACAAGATCTACACCCCGCCGCGCGAGATCATCGCCAACGTCCCGGGCCTGCGCAACGAGGAGATGCACCGCCACAAGGAGCGCGGCTTCTGCTGCGGCGCCGGCGGCGCGCGGATGTGGATGGAGGAGCGCATCGGCAAGCGCATCAACAACGAGCGCGTCGACGAGGCCCTCTCCCTCAACCCGGACATCGTCTCCACCGCCTGCCCGTTCTGCCTGGTCATGCTGACCGACTCGGTCAACGGCAAGAAGAACGACGGCAAGGCCAAGGAGTCCATCCAGGTCGTCGACGTCGCCCAGTTGCTGCTGGACTCCGTCAGGACGCCGGTGGACCCGGCCGGCGAGGCGGAGAGCGAGAACGCGCCGGAGCCCGAACCGGTGAAGTGACGGCTCGCCACCGAAGAGGACAGACACGGCGGCGCCCCCCTGACCCGCACAGGCAGGGGGGCGCCGCCGTGTGTTTCGTCGTCTGTTTCGTCGTCTGTTTCGTCGTGGGGTCCGTCGAGTGATTCCCGGCCGGTCTCCGGTCTTCCGGTCTCCGGACTTCCGGACTTCCGGACTCAGGCGGTCCTGGGGGCCGCCTGCTGCACCACCTCGAAGGACCACAGGGTCGACCCGGAGGCCGCCGGGCGCGGCCGCTCGCCGCCCGCGCCGCCGCCTTCCCCGCCGCCCTGGTGCGCGGCCTTCATCGGCCCCTCCATCCAGGCCTTGAACGACTCCTCGTCCCGCCACCGGGTGTAGACGAGGTAGGTGTCGGTCCCCTCGACGGGCCGCAGCAGCTCGAACCACTCGAACCCGTCGGAGTTCTCCACGGCGTGCGCCCGCGAGGCGAACCGCTTCTCCAGCGTCTCCCGCTGCTCGGCGGGCACGGTCAGTACGTTGATCTTGACTACGCTCATACCTCCATCCTGCCCCTCCCGCACCCCCGGACCGCCCGCGCCCCACGGAAGGCGGCCGGAAGCGGTCCACGGCATCCCGCGCAGCGCCCGCGCGCCGGGGGCGCGGGGTCCGCGCGGGTCTCTCCGTGCGCCCCCGACGGCCCCCTGAGAGGCGTCCGGTGCCTCCCCTAGGGGATGTCACAGCTCGGCCGCAAACCCGGCCCGTACACCCCGGCCCCCGCACGCCGTTCGCCGGGAGCGGGTACGTTCGACGACGTGGCTGGATTCAGGATCGGACGCGGCGGCCGGGACGACCGGGCCCCGCAAGCGCGCCCTCAACAACCCCCGTACGGACAGCAGACGCCGCCCCGGGCGCCGTCGCACGGCTACCCGTCGGCGCCACAGCCGTACCCGCAGCAGCAACCGCAGTACGGCCGTCCCCCGCACGCCGGCCCCGGCGCGGGCGGTGGCTGGCCCGCGGCGAACGGCGGCGGCTACGGCGCCCCCGGAGGCCCCGCCGGTCACGGCGGACACGGCGGACAGGGAAGACAGGGCGGCCACGCCGGTCATGGCGGGTACGGAGGTCAAGGGGGCCACGGCGGTCACGGCGAGCCGGAGTACTTCGGTGACGGCGCGGGTCCCGCGGGCTCGGGACCCGATCCGTACGCGGCCGACAACCCGGGCAGCACCCAGGCGTTCGCGATCGGCGAGGACCCGTACTCGCAGGGCGAGATGTACCGGGCGGGCTCGGCCCCGGCCGGCCCGATCGGACCGCGTCTGCACTGGAAGGACCTGCTGCGCGGGATCGTCGTCGCGCCGAACCGGACGTTCCTCCAGATGCGCGACTACACGATGTGGGGCCCTGCCCTCGTCGTGACGTTCCTCTACGGCCTGCTGGCCGTCTTCGGCTTCGACGGAGCCCGCGCGGACGCCATCAACGCCACCCTCTCCAACGCGGTCCCGATCGTCCTGATCACGGCCGTGGCCATGATGGTCAGCGCGTTCGTCCTGGGCGTGGTCACCCACACCCTGGCCCGCCAGCTCGGCGGCGACGGCGCCTGGCAGCCCACGGTCGGCCTGTCCATGCTGATCATGTCCCTCACGGACGCGCCGCGCCTGGTCTTCGCCATGTTCCTCGGCGGCGACGCCGGTTTCGTCCAGCTCCTGGGCTGGGCCACCTGGGTCGCGGGCGGCGCCCTGCTGACCCTGATGGTCAGCCGCTCCCACGACCTGCCCTGGCCGAAGGCCCTGGGCGCGTCGGCGATCCAGCTGATCGCACTGCTGTCGATCGTGAAGCTGGGGACGTTCTAGGCCGCAGACGTGAGACCGCGGACATAAGAGGGGGTGGCACCCGGCGACCGCGCCGGACACCACCCCCTCTTCTGCTCTCTTCTGCCCTCTTGCCCTCTTCTGCCTCTCAGGCGTCGAGGACCTGTCCGGCCCGGCGCACGACGGGCGGCTCGACGCTCCGGGCTGACTTGACTCCATGACGGTAGTAGTCTGACGCCTGCTCTGGAGGCAGGGGAGGCCCGGACGTGGCAAGCAGGGTGGGGATCTACACCCGCGTCTCGCGGGACGACGAAGGCGAAGCGCTCGGCGTCGCACGACAGCAACAGGACTGCGAGTGTCTGGCGGACCTCCGATCCTGGCAGGCCGTGAAGGTCTACGAGGACAACGACGTGTCCGCGTTCAAGCGCCACGTCGTGCGCGAAGAGTTCGAATTGATGCTGACGGACCTCCGTGCCGGCCTGATCGACGGCATCGTGGCGTACGACCTTGACCGGCTCGCAAGACAGCCGCGCGACCTGGAACGGCTCATCGAGATCTACGACGAGCGCCCGCGCCTGGAGTTCGCCACTGTCACGAACGACATCAACATCGGAACGCCGGACGGCCGCACAATGGCGCGCATCATGGTCGCGTTCGCCAACAAGTCGTCGCACGACGCCTCACGCCGCATCCAGCGCAAGCACCTGGAGCTGGCCCAGCAGGGCAAGGACAGCGGCGGACCGGCACCGTATGGATGGCGGAAGGACGACCGGACCAAGGTCGACCCGGACGCGGCCAAGGCCATCCGCGAGGCACAGCGGGAGATCCTGGCCGGCGTCCGCATCGGAACCATCCGGACCAGGTGGCAGGAACAAGGCTTGGGCAACCCGCGGGCAGGCACGAAGCGCATGGCCCACCACCACGTCGAACACATCCTGACGAACCCGCGATTGGTCGGATACCGGACCTACCACGGCGAGATCCTGCACGGAGAAGACGGTCGGCCCGTCATGGGCGAGTGGGAGCCGATCAACGCCCTTGAGGAGTGGGAGGCGGTGTGCGCGGCGGTCGCCGAGCGCAAGAGGAAGCACCCTGGCAAGACGCTCGCCCGGAAGTACCTGCTCTCAGGGATCGCCCGTTGCGGACTGTGCAAGACCAAGATCCGAGGCCAGATCAACCAAAAGTGGCAACCGGGCTCAAAGGCTGCACGCTTCACCTATCAGTGCTCCGTGGTGAACGGCGGTTGCGGCAAGGTCGGACGCGTGGGTGATCCGGTCGACAGGCTGATAGCTCAACTTGTTCTTGAGGAACAACGCGCGCGAGCCGCAGTAACTGCCGTACCTGTCGACCAACGATGGTCGAGGGAGGCGGAGTTGCAGCAGATCAATGAAGACATTGCCCAGCTCGTCGCGGCCGAGAGGTCGAAGCAGATCACCGTGACCACGCTCTTGCAACTCTTGCCCCCCAAGGAGCGAGAGCGCGACGAGCTGAAGTTGGAGCGAGCCCGCTTCTACAAGGAGCAGAAGCAGGCAGAGGCCAAGAACGACACGACAAACGTGACCGTCGATGAGTTCTTGGCTCTGCCCGTCGAACGCCAACAAGAGATCGTGTTGCACAGCCTCTCCGCTGTGATCATCCATCCGGCCGGCCGAGGGCGACGCAAGTTCGACCCCAGCCTGATCGAACCAGTCTGGCGCTGACGATCAGAGCCGCCCCTGCAACACGAGCGCCCGGCGTACCCACTCTTCGTCACGCTCAGGGGCTCGACACAGATGCATTTGGATCCACTCATCTGTACTCATGACCTCGGACTTCCCCGTGTCCTTCCGGGACTGTGGCCGCTTGACGTCCTTACTCATCAAGCCCCGGCTGCGCTCCGCTCCGCCGGGCGCGCTTCCCGGCTCCGCTGCGGGCGCCGCTCCTGCCTTCGGCCCGCTCCGCCCGCGCTGCGCCGACGCGCGTAGCTGCATGGCACGCTTCAAGGCAAGAATGGCATCAATGCGATCCCATTCCGTGACATGCGTTCTTATTCTATGGTCCGCGTGGGCATGTGCGTAATCCGCGAGAGTCTTGCGATCCAGCGCCTCTCCACTGATTCCGGACCGGCCCGATCCATCTAGGAAACAATCCGGAAGTATTGCATTCAGCCACCACGTCAACTCACGCCCCATATGACGGTGGAAGTCGCGAGGATCCCATACCCGAACGGTTTATCGTCTGCAATAGCGAACCACAGCGTAACCCAAGCGACCACCCCCCACAGTGCCAGTAGAGCGATTACAGCTTCTGCTGGAAACACGATCCGCCAAGCAAGAGGGCGCCCGTTTACGAAGTGTTTGATGTCGCCAGCAAGGTCTAGCAAATCCTGCCTGCGAGACTCGCACAGTACGGCGGCACCGTCCGGAGTGAGATGCACGTTAAGTGAATTTGAGCTTGCTGAGAGACGGACTTCGGTTAGACCAGCATCGCTGGCATCCGTCAGATCAAACACCTCATCGGCGTCGTATCGACCAACTGACACCTGAACGGCTCCCCTGTCTTATCAGCGATCAGGGTTCTCAGGTCTTGGAGGTCGTCAAGGTTAAGCCTGACCGGTCCCAACGTCTCAATACGAACCCGGGACCGCTCACCTCTGACAAGTGTGAGCCCCACATCTCCCCCTACGGACTCGCCCCAGCCACTAGTCGTTGAAACGCTAGAGCGCTTCCTTGTTCACCTTGGGGTCTTCGCCCGACCTATGTACTGGAGGCAAGACGCTCCACGGGAAGTTGATCCAGTCGTCGGTGCGCTTCCAGACGTACTCGCACTTCACGAGCGAGTGGGACTTCTCGTAGACGACGGCGCTGCGCACCTCGGCGACGGTGTCGAGGCAGAAGTCGCGGACCAGCTTGAGCGTCTTGCCGGTGTCGGCGACGTCGTCGGTGATCAGGATCTTCTTGTCGGAGAAGTCGATCACGTTGGGCACGGGCGCGAGCATCACGGGCATCTCGAGCGTGGTGCCGACCCCGGTGTAGAACTCGACGTTCACCAGGTGGATGTTCTTGCAGTCCAGGGCGTAGGCGAGCCCACCGGCGACGAAGACCCCGCCGCGGGCGATGCTCAGCACTATGTCCGGCCGGAACCCGTCGTCGGCGATGGTCTGCGCGAGTTCGCGGACAGCGGTGCCGAACCGCTCGTAGGTGAGGTTCTCTCGTACGTCGCTCATGTGGTGGTGCCCCTCGGCTCAGACCTGGGTCCGGTGGAAGTTGAGATAGGAGCGCGAGGCGGTCGGACCGCGCTGCCCCTGGTAGCGGGACCCGTAGCGCTCACTGCCGTACGGAGCCTCGGCGGGCGAGGTCAGCCGGAACATGCACAGCTGCCCGATCTTCATCCCCGGCCACAGCTTGATCGGCAGGGTGGCGAGGTTCGACAGCTCCAGCGTCACGTGCCCGGAGAAGCCGGGGTCGATGAACCCGGCGGTGGAGTGCGTCACCAGCCCGAGCCGCCCGAGCGAGCTCTTCCCCTCCAGCCGGGAGGCGAGGTCGTCGGGCAGACCGATGACCTCGTACGTGCTGGCGAGGACGAACTCACCGGGGTGCAGGATGAACGGCTCGTCGCCGTCCGGTTCCACGAGCCGGGTGAGGTCCGGCTGCTCGACCGAGGGGTCGATGTGGGGGTAGCGGTGATTCTCGAACACCCGGAAGTAGCGGTCGAGCCGCACGTCGATGCTCGACGGCTGCACCATGGATTCGTCGTAGGGATCGATCCGCACCCGGCCCGCGTCGATCTCGGCCCGGATGTCCTTGTCTGAGAGAAGCACTCCCCGAGGATACGCAAGGGGCGCGGACCCCCCGCAATCGGACGGACCCACGCCCCGGCTCAGCCGCTCGCTCCTGCTTTCCCTCTACTGCTTCCCGAGCAGCACGGGCACCGGCACCGCACTGCGGAGCCGGGCACACCGGGGGCACCGCACGAGCCGCCCGGGGCCGAGCCGCTCGGCCTGCTGCATCGGGAACGAAGCGGTGCTGAACACGTGCCCCTCGGCACAACGGACGACGGTGCGCTCCATCAAGCCCTCAAGTCCCTTCCCCAGAACCCCGTCTGGCCTTCTGCCACCTGACGACAAAAGCCACATTACGGGATGCAGGAGACGACCCACCAGGCGGCACTCCGGCCCCGCCGGCACCCTCCCCCGCACCTCCACCGTACGCCCAACTCCGCCCCACCGGTGCCCTCCTGCCCCCACCCGAAACACCACCGACCCCCGGCACGACGGCGCCGGGGGTCAGCGATGGGGTAGAGTGAGCGAGCACCGGACACCGACTCCGTCGGCGTCTTACGCGGGTGTAGTTTAATGGTAGAACATCAGCTTCCCAAGCTGAGAGCGCGAGTTCGATTCTCGTCACCCGCTCCACGAGAAACCCCCAGGTCAGTGACCCGGGGGTTCTTTGCTGTCTGGACCGGTGGGCGGGTGGCGCACCATGAGCGCACACCTACGCCCAAGCGCACCACTCAATTACATGATCGGGGGCAGGATCGGGGCCGACCCGAGGTCCTCGGCGGTCGAGCGCAGGAACTGCTTGCGCGGCTTACCAAGGGCGTCGCGGTGTCGCGGCTCAGACCTTCTCGGCACTCAGGCGCGGATGCTCGGCGGTGAGCAGGCCGATGTCTTCCACATCGGAAGTCAGGATCGTCACCCGGCCGGGATGCTGGAGGGCGGTCGCGCACAGCATGGCGTCGATGGCGTACTTGTGGCCGTGCAGCCCCGCTGCCCGCAGCAAGGCGGCAGCGGATTGCGCGACGGCTTGGGTTACGGGCTCGACGCCCAAGCGGGACAGGGTCCACTTCAGTGCGGCGTCGTTGATCTTCGGATGGATCACCTCGACCAACACGGCCGCCGAGGTGATCACGGGCAAGTCCGCGTCGCGAGCCGCCGTAAGCCACTCGTGGATTTCCCGATCGCGTTGCACGGCCTTCGCCAGGCCCTCGCTGTCCAGGACCAGGACACCGCTCATGCAGCCGTCCCAGCCTGTGAATCGCCCCCGGTCAGCCGGGCGCGCTTGGCCGCCACGGCCTCGGGATCGGCCGGGCCGTGCACCTTGTCGAAGTCCGCGATCAGCTCGCCCAGGCTGTCCCGCTCGATCTGCCGCTGGGCTGCCTTCTCCAGGTAGGCCGAGACGCCCCGCTTTCCGACCCGCTCACGGATTGCGTGCAGGGTTCCAGCGGTCAGGGTGACGGAGATACCGCTGGCGGGGCCGTCGCCGGGCGGGAAGTCCACATCGTCATCAGTCACGCTCCCAGTATGCCATTGGAAATGGCATAGCGGACGGCCAAGTGCACCACGAGGCGACGCAGCAGTTCGTCGCGGTCGGCGGGGAGGTGGACGACAAGAGGGCGGCCTGGACCTCCTTGATCAGCCTCTGCCGGATCGCCTCGACGACGGGGCGCTCCCGCTCGAAGTAGGTGCGCTCGGGGTAGTCCACGCCGTACCTGCCGTGGAGGCGGTGCACCTCCTCGTCCACGGACAACCGCGTGAAGCCACGTGCCGCCAGGGCCTGGGCGACGGTGGTCTTGGCGGAGCCGGTCGGGCCGGCGAGGAGAACGGCGAGAGGCACTTACAGATCCCTTCCGCGTGGTGCTGTCAGCGGGCATGGGTCGGTGTGGGCGGCCGGTCCGTCGAGGGCCAGGTCAGAGACCTGGGCCTTTTTGCTGTGTTCGGGGGGTGGGCATACTGTCGGCTGGTCTCTGATCGCCGTGCAGTCGCCGTGCAGTCATCGCCCCGGGACCGGCCGGGGAGGGCGGTGGTCGTGGGGGGGCGCGGGGAGTGGGGGGTTGTCGTGGGGCTGATGGACCGTATCCGCGGTGAGTTCATCGACATCATCGAGTGGACCGACGACGGCCGGGACACGATCGTGTGGCGGTTTCCGCGGTACGAGAACGAGATCAAGATGGGCGCGCGGCTCGTGGTGCGCGAGTCGCAGGTGGCCGTGTTCGTGAACGAGGGGCGGCTGGCCGATGTGTACCAGCCGGGCACGTACACCCTCACGACGCAGAACATGCCGGTGCTGTCCACGCTGAAGGGCTGGAAGCACGGCTTCGAGTCACCGTTCAAGGCCGAGGTCTACTTCGTCACCACCCGGCAGTTCACCGACTTCAAGTGGGGCACCCAGAACCCGGTGATCCTGCGGGACGCCGACTTCGGCATGGTCCGGGTCCGTGCCTTCGGCACCTTCGCGGCCAAGGTGGTGGACGCGGCCGCGCTGCTGCGCGAACTGGTGGGCACCGACCCGCAGTTCCGCACCGAGGAGGTCGGCGAGCACCTGCGGCAGCTGATCGTCTCCAAGCTGGGCTCCGCGCTGGGCTCGTCCGGCGTACCGCTGCTGGACCTGGCCGCGCGGCAGGACGGCATCGGGCGGCAGCTGGCCGAGGCGCTGACCCTGGAGCTGTCCTCCACCGGCATCGCCATCCCCCGGTTCTACATCGAGAACATCAGCGTCCCGCCGGAGATCGAGGCGGCGATCGACACCCGCTCCCGGATGACGATCACGGGCAACCTCGACGACTACGCCAAGCTCCAGGCGGCCGACGCGATCCCGATCGCCGCGGCCAACCCCGGCACCGGCGGCGAGGCGCTCGGACTGGGCGTCGGCATGGCGCTCGGGCAGCGGATCGTGCAGAGCACCGCGGCCGGTACGGCGGCTGCGCAGGCCCCCGCCGCACCGGTGGCCCCGGCCCCGCCCCCGGCGCAGCCCGCCGGGCCCGGCGTCCCGCCGCCGCTGCCCACCGCGCCGCGCTGGTTCCTCGCGGTCGGCGGGCAGCAGCGGGGCCCGTACGACGAGAGCGCGCTGGCCGGGCAGGTCGCGGCCGGGAACCTGAACCGGACCACACTGGTCTGGCGCAACGGGCAGGCCGCCTGGCAGCCCGCGGACCAGATCCCGGAACTGGCGCCGCTGCTCGCCGACGTCCCGCCGCCGCTGCCCCCGCTGCCCCCGCAGGGCTGAGATCCGTCACGCCTGCCGGAATTCTCCGGCAACAGGTCACAAGGAGAAGTGAGTTGACGGATCAGGACGTCGTCCCGGCGCCCGACCGGGCGTTCCACTGCGAGGCGTGCGGCGGGGTCAGCGAGTACGCGCCCGGGACGTACGCGCTGCGCTGCCCGTACTGCCGGCACGAGCAGGGCATCACGCCGGTGCCGCGGCAGGTGACCGAGCACCCGTTCGAGGAGCTGGCCGCGCTGCCCCTCCGGGCGGTCGCGCCGGACCGGGTGAAGGTGTACACCTGCCCCGGCTGCCACGCGGTGACCGAGAGCGACACGCTCAGCGACAAGTGCCAGTTCTGCGCGACCCCGCTGGTCGCGGACGCCTCCGGCACCGAGCGCGTGGTGCCCGAGGCGGTGCTGCCCTTCGGGGTGGGCCGCGAGCAGGCCCGTGAGGCGCTGGCGAAGTGGACCAGGTCCCGCTGGTTCGCGCCCGGCGAGCTGAAGAAGGTCACCGAGGCGGAGAGTTTCCGGGGCAGCTACCTCCCGCACTGGACGTACGACGCGCAGACGACGACCCACTACAGCGGCGAGCGCGGCGAGTACTACTGGGTGGAGGAGCAGGACTCCGAGGGTCAGACCCGGAAGGTGCGGCACACCCGCTGGCACCACACCTCCGGGACGGTCGAGCGGTTCTTCGACGATGTGCTGGTGCCCGGCAGCGGCCAGGTCCCGATGGCGGAACTGGACAGGCTGACGCCCTGGCCGCTGGCGGAGACGGTCCCGTACCAGGAGGAGTACCTGGCGGGCTTCCGCACCGTCCGCTACGACGTCGAGCCGGAGGCGGGCCTGGAGTCGGCGAAGGCGCGGATGGAGCCGGTGATCCGCGCGGACTGCCGGCGGGACATCGGCGGCGACGAGCAGCGGGTGCACTCGATGTCCACCTCCTACAGCGGTCTCACCTACAAGCTGGTGCTGCTGCCCGTCTGGTTCCTGACCTATCTCCACGCGGGCAGGGCGTGGCCGGTGATGGTCAACGCCCGTACCGGCGAGGTCATCGGCGAACGGCCG
This sequence comes from Streptomyces sp. SAT1, assembly GCF_001654495.1. Classification (GTDB taxonomy): domain Bacteria; phylum Actinomycetota; class Actinomycetes; order Streptomycetales; family Streptomycetaceae; genus Streptomyces; species Streptomyces andamanensis. The sequence goes on along the minus strand of NZ_CP015849.1, from coordinate 3,840,474 downwards.
TACAGCGCGGCGAAGATCGCCCTGGCGTCGGTGGCCGGTGCGCTGCTGATCGCGCTGGTGGTGCTGCTCGTGGTGATGCAGCGCACCTGAGGGCCAAGGACCAAGAGCCAACTGAGGGCCGGGGAGACGCAGGCAGGGCAGGGGCGGGGTGGCCTCTCCCCTCGACCGTGCGGGCGTCCTGCCGGGGTCGGAAATCTGTTGTTGCTGCGGCAGGTTTTCGGGGTCGACAGATCTATGTTCCGCGCGGGGGCGGCGGCTTCGGGGCCGTGGACCGGGGGCAGCGGTGCCGCGGGGCGGAGGTGGCGTTGCCGCAGGACGGGGAGGCCCGTGCGCGCGAGCCTCCCCGTGCGCCGGAAAACTGGGTGCGTGCGGCGCGGAAACCTGCTGCCGTCGGCACAGGATTACCGGCCGCGTCGAGCACAGGATTACCCGCCGGGGCATGGCAGGAATTCGCGGACACCACGGAAAAGGCATGGGCGCCGCCAACGGACGTGTGTTAGCGTGATAGCAGTTGCAGTTTTGGTTGCCAGAGATTCATTCTTTGCAGAGCTTTCCGGGATCTTTCCGGAGGGGTGATCATCGCGGCGACTCGGCCTTCGTAAAGTGCGGAGTCCGGCACTGCCCCTCAAGGGAGATTCAATATGGCATCTGGCACCGTGAAGTGGTTCAACGCGGAAAAGGGCTTCGGCTTCATCGAGCAGGACGGTGGCGGCGCTGACGTGTTCGCCCACTACTCGAACATCGCCACCTCCGGCTTCCGCGAGCTTCAGGAAGGCCAGAAGGTTACCTTCGACGTCACGCAGGGCCAGAAGGGTCCGCAGGCCGAGAACATCGTTCCCGCCTGACGCTGACGCGCATCGTCGCGGGCCCAGGGCCCGCGCATCACGTGGCTGGGGCCCGCGCTCTTGGGGTGCGGGTCCCAGCTCGTTGATTTTTCCCGTCCGGATCGCCCCGGACCGCCGGCCGTCCCGGCCTTCAGCGCCACGAGGCCCGGCTCTTCTTTTTCTTCGGCTCATTCTTGCGAATCCTCGTGCGGCCGACGCCGCTGGACGGAATTCCTCGATACGCCGCATCGAGGAAGGTTCCTCCATGAACCGCACCCGCCGCACCGGTGGCACGTCCGGTGCTTCTCGCTCTTCCGGTTCGTCCGGCTCATTCGGCTCGTCCGGCTCGTCCGGCTCTTCTTCCGGCAGTCGCTTCCGCGGTCAGGGATCGGGCCGCCAGGCTCCCCGCGCGGGCACCGGGCGACCGGCCCGGCAGAGTGCCCGCAGCGCCCCGCGCCGCCAGGAGTTCGCCCTCCCGGTCACCCTCACCGAACCGCTGCCCGCCGTCGAGACGTTCGCCGAACTCGACCTGCCCGCAGGGCTGTCGGCCGCGCTCGTCGCCGAGGGCGTGAGCGTGCCCTTCCCGATCCAGGCGGCCACGCTGCCGAACACGCTGGCCGGCCGGGACGTCCTGGGCCGGGGCCGTACGGGCTCGGGCAAGACGCTCGCCTTCGGGCTGCCGGTGCTGGCCCGGCTGGACGGGCAGCGGGCCCAGCCCCGCCAGCCGCTCGCGCTGGTCCTCGTACCGACCCGGGAACTGGCCCAGCAGGTCACCGACGCGCTCGCCCCGTACGCCCGTGCGCTGCGCCTGCGGCTCGCGACCGTGGTGGGCGGCGTCTCGATCGGCCGCCAGGCGCATGTGCTGCGCGGCGGCGCCGAGGTCGTCGTCGCGACGCCCGGCCGGCTCAAGGACCTGATCGAACGGGACGCCTGCCGGCTGGACCAGGTCGCGGTCACCGTGCTGGACGAGGCCGACCAGATGGCCGACATGGGCTTCATGCCGCAGGTCACCGCCCTGCTCGACCAGGTCCCCTCGCGCGGCCAGCGGATGCTGTTCTCGGCCACCCTGGACCGCAACATCGACCTGCTGGTCCGCCGCTACCTGAACGACCCCGTCGTCCACTCGGTCGACCCGTCCGCCGGAGCGGTCACCACGATGGAGCACCATCTGCTCCACGTGCACGACGCCGACAAGCACACCGCCGCGACCGAGATCGCCGCCCGCGAGGGTCAGGTGATCATGTTCCTGGACACCAAGCACGCGGCCGACCGGCTCGCCAAGCACCTGCTGTCCGTCGGCGTGCGCGCCGCGGCCCTGCACGGCGGCAAGTCCCAGCCGCAGCGCAACCGGACGCTCGCCCAGTTCAAGGGCGGCCAGGTCACCGCGCTGGTCGCCACCAACGTCGCCGCCCGCGGGATCCACGTCGAGGGCCTCGACCTCGTCGTCAACGTCGACCCGCCCGGCGACCACAAGGACTACCTGCACCGCGGCGGACGTACGGCACGCGCCGGTGAGTCCGGCACCGTCGTCACCCTGGTCCTCCCGCACCAGCGGCGCGCGATGGACCGGCTGATGGCAGACGCCGGTATCGCGCCGCGTTCCGCCCGGATCCGTCCGGGCGAGGACGAGTTGCAGCGCATCACCGGCGCCCGGACCCCCTCCGGCGTCCCCGTCATCCTCGCCGCACCGGCCGAGAGCCGGCGCGAGGACGAGGGGTCCGCCGGGCGCCACCGCAGGGGGCGCGGCGGAGCGCGCGGTACGGGCGGGGCGCGAGGCAGCGGCCGCGGTACCGGGCGGGGCGGGAGCGGCCGGGTCTCCGGGCAGGTCCGCGGGGCCGCGCGGGGGAACATCGCGTAGACCGCGCCGTGCGGCACGGGCACGCCCCGGCACGACGAAGACGAACGAGCAACGAGTACCGCGAGTACCGCGAGTACCGCGAGTACCGCGAGTACCGCGAGTACCGCGTACGACGAAGACGAACAACGAAGACAAAGACAAAGACGAAGACGAAGACGAACGACCCGTCCGACGAAGTCGAAGAGGAGAAGCCCTTGACGTCCTTCCCGCTTCCGCCGCGCACCCAGCGGGCCGGCCACGACGACGGCACCGGCCTGACTGCCCGTGACGCCATGCACGCCCTCGGGCCGCAGGTCGACGACCACATGGCGGTCGACGTGGCCCTGTCCGTGCTCATCGGCGCACGCGTCCAGCATCTGCTCCTGCGGGACGAGGACGGGCGCTGCGCGGGGCTGGTCACCCGGGCGCAGCTCGCCGGTCACCGCGGCGGTTCGTGGTTCAGCGACCGGACGCGGCTGCGGGACATCCCGCTCGACCGCGGGCCGTTCACTCCATCCCGGTCGTCCCTGAGCGAGGCGGAGGCCACGATGCGGGGCAGGACCCTGGACGCGTCCCCCGTCGTCGACGAGCACGGCTACGCCCTGGGCGTCCTCGCGCTCACCCCCTGACCGCCCGCCGGTCCCCGCACGGGCCCGGCCCGGTCCGCTCCTCCGGACCGTTCCCGGTCCGGGTCCGTGCCCCCTTCCGACCGCCGTCACACGGCCGCCCGCCCCGGCGGCCTTCCCCATCCCCTGTGGAGGCATCCATGCGCTGTGTCATCGCCCGTTTCCCGTTCGACCTGCTCAAGAGCGAGGTCGAGCAGTCCATGAGCGGGATCACCCCCGAGACCGTCACCGGTGTGTCCGTGACCATCGGCCGCCGGGTCTACCCCGTCATGCAGGTCGGTGAAGTGATCACCCGCCAGAACCGCCGCGACTTCACAACCTTTGAGATGCGCCGGGCCCTCACCCGGCTCGGTTTCACCTGCCACGACGCGCCCGCGGCTCCGTCCGCGTCGGCCGGGCTCATGGGGACCGACAAGGACCCGCTCGGCTGGTGACACCCGCGGACCCGCACGGGCGACGGGGCCCCGGGCCGGGGCCCCTCAGATCCACCACCCGGCACCCCGCAGCCCGCGCCCCGCACCCCGCACCCGGTACCTACCGGCGGCTCCCCGGGCGGTGACGCGGGATCGCGATCAGCGGTCAGACGCGCGTCCGGGATCAGCCGTCAGGTGCACGAACGGGATGGCCCGGCCCGCTTCGCGGAACAGGGTCTCGTCGTCGGCCGCGTGGAAGCCCATGAACGCGCAGAGGCGGCGGGCGAGCCGGGGGGTGCGGGCGGCGTAGCGGGACATGATGGCGGCGCCCTCGTCGGGCGTGAGGAAATGGGCGGTGACGGCGTGGTGCCGGTTGCCTGCCTGGACGACGGTCTTCGGCTGGGCGCGCAGGTTGCGGTACCAGGCGGCCCGCGGCCCGAAACCCGACGCGACGGTCCAGCCCGACGCGTCATGGTGCACGACCTCCAGGACCACCCGGCGGTCGAGTCCGCTGACGCGGCCGGTGTGGTGCAGCAGGAGCAGCCGCCCGCCGAACACCCACCCGAGCCCCGCGCGGAACAGAAGGATCGGTGCGCGCGCGACCAGGCGCCGCGGGCCGGAAGGCAGCCGGGGGCGGTGCGGTTCCGGTGAGCTGGGGTGTGCCATCGGCGCCTTCCGCTGGTCGGACGGATGAGGTCGGGGCCGGGACCCCGGCCGTCTACGGTGATGCTTCAGCCCCGTACCTTTGCACAGTCTAAAGGTTGAGTTCGTCCATGGGGAGGGTCTTCGGCAGGGTCCACGGTAGAAAGGAGGCATGCCGGAGCGTGAGACCCCCGCGGGGACGACGGACGATGTCGATACGGTCACCCGGGCGGTGCTGACCGCCTCCCGGCTGCTGGTCGCGGTCTCCGCCCGCTCGCTCGCCGAGGTCGAGGACCGGGTGACACTCCCCCAGTTCCGCATGCTGGTCGCACTCTCCAGCCGCGGCGCCACCAAACTCGTCGCCCTCGCCGAACTGCTCCAGGTGGCGCCTTCCACCGCCATGCGCATGATCGACCGGCTCATCGCCACCGGACTGGCCGACCGCCGCCCCAACCCCGTCAACCGCCGCGAGACCCTGCTCCAGCTCACCGACGAGGGCCGCCGCACCGTCGAGAACGTCACCGCACGACGCCGCACCGAGATCGCCGCCATCGTCGAACGCCTCGACCCCGCCCAGCGCACCGCCCTCATCGACGCCCTGGCCGCCTTCAACCAGGCCGGCGGCGAACCCTCCGCCCCCACCGGCGAGCCCTTCCCGCTGGGCTGGGAGGACGGCCTGACCGGCCGCAGCGGTTAGAACTCCCCCCGGCGCACGTGCGTTTGAGACAAACACCGGGTCTATATCATGCACATAACATTCACAGGTCCGGGACAGTCATGTCCCGGACATCGCGCACATTGTGGGGATCCGAGTGCGTCCGACTTCTTCGCGCGTCCTCCGCGGCGCGCTGACGGCTGCTGCCGCGGCCGCGCTCCTCGGGACCGCGACCGCCGCGCCCGCCCATGCCGCCAGCGGATACGACCGCTGCGCGTCGGGTCAGCTCTGCGTCTTCAGCGATCCGCTGGGCCAGGGCCGGATGCTGGTCGTCAAGGGCAGCATGCTGGGCCTCGGCTCATGGGACAACCGCATCAGCTCCTACGCCAACTACACCGACTGGCCGGTGTGCTTCACCCTCGCCCCGGGTCTCGATCCGCGGCAGGGCGCCGTCCACGCGTACCCGAGCCAGGGCTCCTTCGATGAGAGCGCCACACCCGAACTGGACAACGCGGTCAGCTCCCTCGACCTGGGGCCCGAGGCCGACTGGTTCTGCGGGAGCGAGAGCCGCTACCCGGCCTTCCAGTGGGACAACGCGCCCAGGCACCGGCCCGCGGCGACCACCGCCCTCGGCGCCTTCGGCGACATGAACGGCGACGGGTACGCCGACCTCGTCTCCCGCAACAAGTTCGGCCAGTTGTGGGTCTCGCACGGCCACGGCAGCGCGGGCCAGGACCTGCTGGCCGGCAGCGGCTGGAACGGCATGGCCCAGCTGGTCCGGCACGGCGACTACGACGGGGACGGCAAGGAGGACCTGTACGCCCGGGACAAGGCCGGGAACCTCTGGCTCTACCCCGGCCGCGGCGACGCCACCTTCGGCAAGCGCGTCCAGGCGGGCAGCGGCTGGAACAGCATGCGCGAGATCAGCGCTGCCGGTGACCTGACCGGCGACGGCAGGGCCGACCTGCTCGCGGCCGACGGCACGGGCTCCCTGTGGACGTTTCCGGGCAACGGCAAGGGCGGCTTCGGCGCGCGCGTGAAGACCGGCAGCGGCTGGAAGGCGATGAACGCACTCGTCGGCGCGGGCGACATGAACGCCGACCGGCGGGCGGACCTGGTGGCCCGCGACACCGCGGGGAGGCTGTGGTTGTACCCCGGCGACGGCAAAGGCTCCTTCGGTACGCGCCGGCTCATCGGCAAGAGCGGCTGGAACTCGGTCACCGGACTGGCCGGAGTGGGCGACGTCACCGGTGACGGGCGCCCCGACCTGGTCGCCCACGCTCCCGGCTCGCACTCGCTGCGCGTGTACCCGGGCACCGGCGCGTCCGACGGCGGCCTCAAGGCCCCGAAGGACCTCGCCGGTCTCCCGTCGGACGTCCTGGCGTTCTGACCGGCCCCGACCTCCGACGGCGCTCCCTGCTCGCGCGCTTCCCGCGCCCCCCCGCCCCCTCTCACCCCCGCGCCCCCGGACCCGCAACCTCCTGACCGAACGGAGACCCATCCATGCTTCGCACTTCCCGGAGCCGGTGAGCCCCGGGCTCGCCCCGGCCGAGCCGGCGCACCGCCGCCCGGCGCGTCCTGGGCGCCGCCGTCGCCCTGGCCGCGTCCGTGGCCACGCTGGTCACCACCGCCCCGCAGGCGGCGGCCGACGACTCCGCCCGCTGCCCCTCCGGTCAGCTGTGCCTGTTCCAGTACGGCGGCTACAAGGGCGCGATGAGGATCGTCTCGTCGAGCCAGCCCACCCTGCGCGGGTTCGACAACACGACCTCGTCGCTGGTCAACAACAGCTCGATGTACGCCATGGCGTTCCCCGGGGCCAAGTACAGCGGCAGCGACCGTGACATGCTGCTCATCACCCCGCACAACGGACCCGTCGACCTGAGCGACGGCGCGTTCGACGGCCGTCTGGACAACACGATCAGCTCGATCCGGGTCGCCACCACCGAGTACGAGGTCACCCAGGGCGTTCCCTGGATGGACTGGTACCGCAGGGCGGAGTACCGGCGGCCCGCCGGGCTGCCCGCCGTGTCCCGCTTCGGCGACCTGGACGACGACGGCCGCGCCGATCTGCTGGAGCGCGCGGCCGACGGCCGGCTGTGGTTCCTGTCGGGCATCGGCAACGCCGACACGGTGACCAAGGGCAAGCTCGTCGGCAGCGGCTGGAACAGCATGATCCAGCTGGTCCGGCACGGCGACTACGACGGGGACGGCAAGGAGGACCTGTACGCCCGGGACAAGGCCGGGAACCTCTGGCTCTACCCCGGCCGCGGCGACGCCACCTTCGGCAAGCGCGTCCAGGCGGGCAGCGGCTGGAACAGCATGCGCGAGATCAGCGCGGCCGGCGATCTCTCCGGTGACGGACGCCGGGACCTGCTGGCCCGCGACACCACCGGGAAGCTGTGGCTGTACCCGGGCAACGGCAAGGGCGGCTTCGGCACCCGCAGGATCATCGGCACCAGCGGCTGGAACTCCATGAACCAGCTCGCCGCACCGGGTGACATGACCGGCGACGGCAGGGCCGACCTGCTCGCCCGCGACGGGTCACGCACCCTGTGGCTCTACCCGGGCGACGGCAAGGGCGGCCTGGGCGCGCGCAAGAAGCTGCCGTACGCCTGGCCCGCCGACATGCCGGTCATCGCGACCGGTGACGTGGACGGCGACGGACGGTCCGACATCATGCGGCCCGTCGGCTACCAGCTCTTCCTCTATCACGGGAACGGCAAGGGCTCCGTCGACGCCCCGATGGGCGACATGCTCTGGGACACCGCGATCGACGTCCGCGTTCTGTGACCGCCCCGCTCCCGCCGCGACCCTGCGGCCGGGGCGGCGCAATATCTGTGGTGGCCGGGTGAGGAATTGCCATGCCGCCCGGGAAGTATTCCCGGGCGGTGTGCGGAAGGCAATTATGGACCCCGCGCGGGCAGGTGAGGGACGTGCTAGTCTCGACAGCAGTTGCAGTTGTGGTTGCCTGACCGTTTTCTCGACGGGGTGATCATCACGGCGACCGGAGTCCGCACAGGGCGGAACTCCGAGCACCGTCCCGAAGGAGAAACAAATGGCTACCGGCACCGTGAAGTGGTTCAACTCGGAAAAGGGCTTCGGCTTCATCGAGCAGGATGGCGGCGGCCCCGACGTCTTCGCCCACTACTCGAACATCGCGACGTCCGGCTTCCGTGAGCTGCTGGAGGGCCAGAAGGTGTCGTTCGACATCGGTCAGGGCCAGAAGGGCCCGACGGCCGAGAACATCGTTCCCGCCTGACGCCCACCCGCGCAGACGCGTACTTTCGCAGCTGGGGCCCGCACCGTGAGGTGCGGGCCCCAGCTCGCTGCGTTTCCGGGTGCGGCACGGGAATTTCTGCCGTCCGGGCGGTGTTGGGACTGATTCGGGCAGTTTCAGGTGTGCCCGACCGCTTTACCGTCCGCATTTCCTCCCGACCTCCGTCCCGCGCCTTTCCAACTTTCACCCTGCGTCACCTTCTCCCTTCACCCTTCGCCTCTTCGGCCCGTTCTCGCGATTCTCCGCGCCGCTCCACCGCTGCGGGAATTCCTTGATACGTGTCGCATCAAGGAAGGTTCCCGTATGAGCCGCGCCCAGAGCCGCGTACGCCGCCCTGCCGCCGCCCGGGGCGACTTCGCCCCGCCCCGCACCCGCACCCCCGCGCTGCCCGCGGTCGAGTCGTTCGCCGAGCTCGCCCTGCCTCCGGAGCTGTTGGCCACCCTCGGCCGGGAGGGCGTGAGCACGCCCTTCCCGATCCAGGCCGCGACGCTGCCGAACTCCCTGGCCGGCCGGGACGTGCTCGGCCGGGGCCGCACCGGTTCCGGCAAGACCCTCGCCTTCGGACTCGCGCTGCTGGCCCGTACGGCGGGCCGGCGGGCCGAGCCCCGGCGCCCGCTCGGCCTCGTGCTGGTGCCCACCCGCGAGCTGGCCCAGCAGGTCACCGACGCCCTCACCCCGTACGCCCGCTCCGTGGGCCTCAAGCCGCCCGCCACCGTGGTCGGCGGGATGTCGATCGGCCGCCAGGCCGGTGCGCTGCGGGCCGGGGCCGAGGTCGTCGTCGCGACCCCGGGGCGGCTCAAGGACCTCATCACCCGCGGCGACTGCCGGCTGGACGACGTCGCCGTCACCGTCCTGGACGAGGCCGACCAGATGGCCGACATGGGCTTCATGCCGCAGGTCACCGCCCTGCTCGACCAGGTGCGCCCGGACGGGCAGCGCATGCTGTTCTCGGCCACCCTCGACCGCAACGTCGACCTGCTGGTCCGCCGCTATCTGAACGACCCGGTGGTCCACTCCGTGGACCCCTCGGCCGGTGCCGTCACCACGATGGAGCACCACGTGCTGCACGTGCACGACGAGGACAAGCACCGGACCACCACCGAGATCGCGGCACGCGACGGCCGGGTGATCATGTTCCTGGACACCAAGCACGCGGTGGACCGGCTCACCAAGCACCTGCTGAAGAGCGGTGTCCGCGCGGCCGGGCTGCACGGCGGCAAGTCCCAGCCGCAGCGCACCCGGACCCTCGGCCAGTTCAAGAGCGGGCAGGTGACCGTACTGGTCGCGACCAACGTCGCGGCCCGCGGGATCCACGTCGACGACCTCGACCTCGTCGTCAACGTCGATCCGCCCACCGACCACAAGGACTACCTGCACCGCGGCGGGCGTACGGCGCGGGCCGGCGAGTCCGGCAGCGTCGTCACCCTGGTGACCCCCGGGCAGCGCCGGGACGTGAGCCGGCTGATGGCCGCGGCCGGGATCACCCCGCGGATCACCCCGGTGCGCGCGGGCGACAGCGAGCTGCACCGCATCACGGGCGCCCAGGAGCCCTCCGGTGTCCCGGTGGTCGTCACGGCGCCGGTCCCTGCGCAGGCCGGTCCCCGCTCCGGCCGGTCGTCGTCCGGTACGTCCGGTGCGTCCGGGTCGTCCGGCTCCGGGCGCTCCTCCCGCTCCCGGTCCCGCCGGTCCTCGTCCCGGTCGGGCGCGGCGGCGGACTCCGGCACGGCGGCGGGCGCCGCCGCCCCCTCCCGTTCCGGTGCTTCCCCCTCCCGTTCCGCTGCTGCGGGCGCGGCGGCGGAACGTTCCGCTCCGGCGTCGTCCCGGGGCGGCCGCCGTGGCGGCGGCGCCCAGGGCCGGTCCGCCGGTGAGGCGCCGCGCCGCGGGGCACGGCGGTCGTCGTCCGGGTCGCCGCGGACGGCCCAGCAGCGCTGAACCCGGCCGCGGTGATCCCACCGCGGCCGGGATCGCACGGGTGTCCGCCGACCTGGCCGGGCGGCGGAGCGGGCGCATGGTGTTCAATTTCCCTCGAAGCGTTGCGCAACGAGGTGACATGACAGCAGGCAATCCGCTCAACGATCGACTGGACGACGACGACTACCCCGCTTACACGATCGGGCGGGCCGCCGAGATGCTCGGTACCACCCCGGGGTTCCTGCGCGCACTCGGCGAGGCCCGTCTGATCACTCCGCTCCGTTCCGAGGGCGGCCACCGCCGCTACTCCCGCTACCAGTTGCGGATCGCCGCGCGGGCCCGCGAACTCGTCGACAAGGGCACCCCCATCGAGGCCGCCTGCCGCATCGTCATCCTCGAGGACCAGCTGGAGGAGGCCCAGCGCATCAACGCGGAGTACCGCCGTGCCACGCGCGAGCGGGGCGGGGACCGCGACGCGCCGCCGTCCGGCTGAGCGCGCGCGGCCCCGCCGCGCCGCTCAGGCCGGGGACTCGCGCCGCTCAGGCCGGGGACTCGGCGGCGGCGCCCGCCTCGGCCACCGGATCCGTCCGCACCGCCGCCTCCGCCCCGGCCGCCGGGTCCGTCCCGGCGGGCACGGGCAGGACCGGGCGGCGGCGGACCGGGAGTCCGAACGTCGGGTGGGCGACGCCCCAGGCGGCTCCCTTGCAGACGATCTCCTTGTAGAGGGCGGCCGTCCGTCCGGTCAGGGCCGCCCGGACCGCTCGGTCGTCGGCGGTGACGTACTGGATCAGGCCCTGCCTGCGGCCCAGCGAGACGCACTGGTTGAAGTAGCGCAGCGGCACGTTCGGGAGCTTGGTGCCGGTCAGGCGGGCGGCGATGGCGTCGGCGGCCTGCCACGCCGAGGGGATGCCCGTGGCGCACGACATGCGCAGCGGCTTGCCGCCGGGGCCCGCCGCGAGGGCCGCGTCGCCGATGGCGTAGACCTGCGGGTGGGAGAGCGAGCGCATGGTCGCGTCGACCACGATCTGCCCGGTGCCGGAGACCTCCAGGGTGGTGTCCCCGGTGAGCGGGTGGACGGCGAACCCGGCGGTCCAGACGGTGACCTCGGCCGGGATCGGCGTGCCGTCGCCGGTGCGGACGCGAGCGGCCTCGACGGCGGTGACGGCGGTGTGCTCGTGCACGGTGATGCCGAGCCCGTCGAAGACCTTCCGCAGATGGCGGCGCGCCTTGGGCGAGAGGGGCTCGCCGAGCCCGCCGCGCGCGGCGAGGGCGACGTCGAGGTCCGGTCGGGCCTCGGCGATCTCGGTCGCGGCCTCCAGACCGGTGAGCCCGCCGCCGACGACGACCACGGGCGCGCCCGCCGCCAGCCCGGCCAGGCGTTCCCGCAGCCGGAGGGCCCCGGCGCGGGAGGCGACCTCGTGGGCGTGCTCGGCGGCGCCCGGTACACCGCGGCCGTCCCAGGCGCTGCCGAGGGCGTGGACGAGGGTGTCGTACGTCAGTTCCTCGGCCTCGCCGGTGCCGTCCGGGTCGCGGACGGTCACGGTCCGGCGGTCGGCGTCGAGGCCGGTGACCCGCGCGATCCGCAGGGTGACACCGGTGCCCTCGAACATCTTCCGCAGCGGGCGGGGCGCGAGGTCCTGGCCGGACGCGAGCTGGTGCAGCCGGACGCGCTCGACGAAGTCGGGCTCGGCGTTGACGAGGGTGATGGCGACGTCTTCGCGGCGCAGCCGCCTGGCGAGGCGTCCGGCGGCGCTGGCTCCGGTGTATCCGGCTCCGAGGACGATGATGCGGTGCTGCATCTCCATGCTCCTGTCTTGAGCGGGTTCGCCCCTTGAACCGGGCGGGCCGCCGTTTCCTGACAGGGAGGGGATGTGAAGCACCTCACATCCCCTCGGGAGGGGTCAGTAGGCGCGGAAGAGGGGCGCTCCGTGGTCCTCCTGCGCCCATTGCCGGGTGGCGCGCTCCAGCTTGTCGGGGTTGACCTGGCTGCGGAACGCGGCGATGCCCTCGGCCGTGATCTCCAGGCAGATGACGCCGATGACCCGCCCGTCGACGAGTGCGACCACGGCGGGGCCGCCGTTGGCGGTGCCGATGTACACCTCCGGCGAGCCGCCGGCCAGGGCGCGCTTGGCCGGGCCGGCCTTGAACAGGCCGCGCATGAACGTCGCGACCGCGCGGGCGCCCTCGAACGCCGTGGCCCGCGCCGGCACCTTCCCGCCGCCGTCGCCGACCGCGACGGCGTCCTGGGTGAGCAGCCGGACCAGCGGTTCGGTCCGGCCGCTGGTGGCCGCGGCCAGGAACTCCTCGACGACCCGCCGGGCGGCGGCGCCGTCGATCTCGGCGCGGGGCCTGCCGTCCGCGACATGCTTCCTGGCCCGGTGGAAGGTCTGCTGGCTGGCGGCCTCGGTGAGGTCGAGGATCGCGGCGATCTCGCGGTGCGTGTAGCCGAACGCCTCGCGCAGCACATAGACCGCGCGCTCGGCCGGGGAGAGGCGCTCCAGCAGGACGAGGACCGCGTACGAGAGGGAGTCGCGCTGTTCGGCGGTGTCGGCGGGGCCGAGCATCGGGTCACCGGCGAGCAGCGGTTCGGGCAGCCACTGGCCGACGTAGGTCTCGCGGCGGGCGCGGGCGGAGGCGAGCTGGTTGAGGCAGAGGTTGGTGAGGACCTTGGTCAGCCATGCCTCGGGGACCTCGACACGGCCGGTGTCGGCGGCCTGCCAGCGCAGGAACGTGTCCTGCACGGCGTCCTCGGCCTCGCTCGCCGAGCCGAGCAGGCGGTAGGCGATGGCCTCCAGGCGCGGCCTGGATGCCTCGAACCGGTCCACGTCGTCCACGGTCAGGCCCATGGCCCGGAATCCTAAGCCCTCCCGGCCGCCGGGCGGCCCCTGCCGTCCGCACTCGTCGCTCGTGACCCGCGACTTGTCGTTCGTGACCTGCGACTCGTCCCTCGTGACCCGCGACTTGTCCCTCGTCACTCGCAATTCGTCGCTCGTCGTTCATCGCTCGTCGCCCGCCGTTCGTCCCGGACCGCCGCGGCCGTACCGGACCCGGCCGTGCGCACCGGGTCCGACTGGGCGCGGCGCCGCCGGGTATCCGCGCCCCCATGGGCGAGATCCTTGTGGGCACGTGCTCGTGGACGGACCGGGAGCTGACCGGGAGCGGCTGGTACCCGCCGGGGCGGCGGGACGCCGAGGGGCGTCTGCGGCACTACGCCGGGCGGTTCGCCGTGGTGGAGGTCGACGCCACCTACTACGCCCTGCCCGGCGAGCGGAACAGCCGGCTGTGGGCGGAGCGCACCCCGGACGGATTCGTGTTCGACGTGAAGGCGTTCTCGCTGCTCACCGGGCATCCCACCCGCGCCGCGCTGCTGCCGGACGGGCTGCCGGCCGATGCCCGCGACCCGCGGGTGCTGGACGAGGTGTGGGCGCGCTTCGCGGCGGGGGCCGAGCCGCTGCGCGAGGCCGGGCGGCTGGGCGCCGTGCTGTTCCAGTTCCCGCCGTGGTTCCGGCCCGGGGCGCGGGCCGAGGACTTCCTTGAGCGGACCGCCGAGCGGACCGCGGGCTGGCCGCTCGCCGTGGAGTTCCGGCACCCCGCGTGGTGGCGGGGCGAGCAGGAGCGGGCCACGCGTGCGCTGCTCACCCGGCACGGCATGGCCGCCGTCGCCGTGGACATGACCCAGGCGCTGCCGGTCTCCGTCCCGCCCGTCACCCCGGTCACCTCGCCCCGGCTGTCCGTGGTGCGCTTCCACGGCCGCAGCGCCGCCTGGGGCACCGGGAGCAAGGAGGACCGCTTCCGGTACGCGTACCAGGACGCCGAACTGCGCGCCTGGCTGCCCCGGTTGCGCGCCCTGGCCGGACGGGTCGAGCGGCTGCACGTGCTCTTCAACAACTGCTGCGGGACCTCCGCCGTGCGGGCCGCCGAGGCCATGACCCGGCTGCTCGGCCGCCCCGCCGACGGACGTCCCGTCCCGGCGTGAACCCTTCCCCGCCGCGCGGTGCCGTCACTTGATGCCGGTGGTCGCGATGCCCTGGACGATCTGGCGCTGGAAGACCAGGAAGACGGCGATCAGCGGCAGGAAGCCGAGCACGGAGGAGGCCATGACCTCGGCGTACTGGATGTTGCTGTTGTTGACCAGGGAGGCCAGGCCCACCGGAATGGTCTGCGACTTGGTCTGGTTGAGCACCAGCAGCGGCCACAGGAAGGAGTTCCACGAGGTGATGAAGGTGAGGATGGCGACCGTGGACAGGGCCGGCCGGCACAGCGGCATGCAGACCGTCGCGTAGACCCGCCACCAGCTCGCGCCGTCGATGCGGGCGGCCTCGATCAGCGCCACGGGGATGCCGCGGAAGAACGACTGGAAGACGAAGACGGACAGCGGGGCCGCGACCGAGGGCAGGATCAGCGCCCAGAACGTGCCGAGCAGGTGGAAGGACCGGTACTCGATGAACTGGGGCAGCACCAGCGCCTCGCTCGGCAGCATCAGGCCCGCCGCGACCAGCGCGACGACCGCGCCGCGGCCGCGGTAGCGCAGGAAGGCCAGCGCGAAGCCCGCCATCGAGCCGAAGGCCAGCGTGAACACCACGGCGAGGACCGAGATGACCAGGCTGTTCAGATACCAGGAGCCGATCGGGTAGTTGTCCCAGGCGTAGGAGTACGCGTGCAGGGACCAGCCGCCGGCGAACGGCGACGTCGGGTGCTCGGTGATCGACCCGTCCGAGCGCAGCGAGGTGGCGAGCGCCCAGAAGAAGGGCACCAGCCAGATCAGCGCGAACAGGGTCAGGCACACGGCGCACAGCCGGTTGAAGAGCTTCGCGCCGTTGACCGAGGGCGCGCTCTGCGCCGCGGTGGGCCGGGGCGGGGTGATGGTGGTCATGGGTGCTCCGCTCAGGCCGCGGCGCCAGCCGCGCGGCGGCGGCGCAGCCCGTACCAGGCCGCCGAGATCGCGACGATGATGACGAAATAGACCATGGTGGCGGCGGCGCCGTAGCCGCCCCGGTAGGAGGTGAAGCCGGTGTCGTAGATGTACTCGATGACCGGCCGCGTCGACTGGTTGGGACCGCCGGCCAGCAGCAGGTAGATCTGGTCGAACACCTTCAGCGAGGCGAGGACCTGGAGGATCAGCACCAGGCTGGTGGTCCGGCCCAGCAGCGGCACGGTGATGTGCCGGATCTGCTGCCAGGGGCTCGCCCCGTCGATCGCGGCCGCCTCGTACACGTCCGGCGGGACGTCCTGGATCGCGGCGGTGTACAGGACGAAGTTGAAGCCGAAGGTCCACCACAGGGTCATCAGGGTCACGGCGGTCCAGCCGCCCGAGGTGCTGCCGATGAAGTCGGGCACCGGCAGTCCCACGGCCCCGAACACCTTCGGGATCAGTCCGATCTCCGGGGTGTACATCCACAGGAAGATCAGCGCGACCACGGACGACGGCACGACGTACGGCGCGAAGAACGCCAGCCGGTAGAAGAGCCGGCCGCGCCGCACGCGCGCGGCGAGGACGGCGGCGACCAGGGCGAGCAAGACCAGCGGGGGCGTGGTCAGCAGGGTGAAGAGCACCGAGTGCCACAGGGCGTCCCAGAACAGCGGGTCGGTGACCACCTCGCGGTAGTTGGACAGGCCGACCCAGTCGCCCAGGCCGCTCTTGACGGTGGTGGCGTTGAAGAAGCTCAGCACCACGCCCACGAGCAGCGGGCCGACCAGGAACAGCAGGTAGATCACGAAGAAGGGGGCGGTGAGCAGCAGCCCGGCCCGGCGTTCGGGCCGGGGCGGCCGGTCGGCCCGCTGGCCCGCTGCGGACGCCGGGGCCGCCGGTCGCGTCGAGACGACGGTCGTCATGGGTGACTGCCTCCTACTTCATCGTGACCGGCGGTCGGGCCGTGGTGAACCGCTTGAGATCCGAGCGCAGGGCCGGCACCGCCGCCCTGGGCGCGAGCCGCCCCGCGATGGCCTCGATGACCGTGCCGCCCACCACGCTCTGCAAGTCCGAGCCCGCGCCGGTGTACCAGGCGGCGGGGTCGTACTGGGCGTCGAAGGCGGCCCGCACGTAGTTGCGCTGCGGCGACTGGTCGAGGAACGCCTTGCTGCGCTGGGTCGGCAGCCACGCGGGGATGTGGCCGCCCTCGGCCCAGACGGCGCTGTGGTCCAGGAGGCTCTTGACGAACCGGGCCGCGTCGCGGGTACGGGCCGCCGGGCGCCGGTCGTTGCGCGGCACGACCAGCGCGTGCGAGTCGGCGTACGCCACCGGCTTGGGCCCGAGCAGCGCCGGGAACGGCACGACGTTGAAGCGCAGGCTCTTGACCAGGCGGTACGAGGGGATCTGCCACTCGCCGTCGAAGAGGAAGCCGGCCTTGCCCGTGCTGAACAGCGCGTTGGCGCCGGAGCCGTTGAGGTTCTTCGGCATCAGGCCGCCGGCGGTCAGGCTCTGCAGGAAGGCGACCGTCTCCTGCACCGCCTCGGCGTCCAGGGCGATCCTGGTGCCGGAGTCGGTGACGACCGGACCGGCGAGCCCGGAGTAGATCATGCTGAAGCAGCGCCACGCCGTCGACGGGTCGGCGGTGATCGACATCGCCGCGCCGTACTGGGCGCCGGCGGTCTCCTTCATCGCCTTCACCGCGGCCAGGAAGTCGTCCTTGCCCTTGAGCGGGACGAGGCCGTCACCGGCGGCGTTGAGCAGACCGGCCTTTCGGGCCAGGTCGACGTTGTAGTAGAGCACGAAGGGGTGGGTGTCCAGGGGGACCGCGTACACCGTGCCGTCCACGGTGGCCTTCTGCCAGGCCGCCGGGGTGAAGCGGTCCGCGGTGACGCCCAGCTCGGGCAGCCCGGTCCGCTCGACCGGCTCCAGCAGTCCGGCGGCGGCCAGCAGCGGCAGCCGGGACAGATGGGCGATGCCGACGTCCGGGGGCGTGCCGCTCGCCGTGGCCAGCGCCAGCTTCGTGTAGTACGGGTTGCCCCAGCCCAGGACGGTCGCCTCGACCGAGGTGCCGGGACTGGCCTTCCGGAAGGCGTCCTCCATCAGCACCATGTTGGCGCCGTCGCCGCCGCTGAAGAGGTTCCAGAAGATGACGTCCGCGGTGTCCGGCTGCGAGCCGGTCAGACCGGACGCGAGCGGGGAGGAGCACGCCGCGAGCCCTCCGGTCAGGGCAAGGCCGCCGCCGAGGGCCAGAAACCGCCGGCGTGCCATCGCTCCGCTCATAGGGGTATTCACCTCGTTAACGCGATGTGAACTCGATGGCGCGACCTTGGCACACGATTTGCAACGATGCAATAGATCGGCGGAAAGTCGCCTTGCGTGACGGCCGACGAGGTCGGTTCGCGGGGGCGGGCGGGTGCGACGCGTGCCCGCCCGCCCCCGCGTCGGCTTCAGTCCCCCGCGGGGCCGCGCCGGCGCAGCGAGGACTCGCGGACGACCAGACGGAAGGGGGTCGCCTCCTGGGCTGCCGCCTCGGCCGCGGCGCCCTCGGGCTCCGTCCCCGCCGGGCCGCCCGTGCGGCGCCCGCCCTGCTCCTCCAGCAGCGTGAGCGCGCGTTCGGCGAGAACGTCCAGGTCAGGGGCGATGGAGGTGAGCGGCGGGTGGGTGTACGCCGACTCCTGGATGTCGTCGATGCCGACCACCGCGACCTCCTCGGGCACCCGCACCCCGGAGGCGTCCAGGGCCCGCAGCGCCCCCACGGCCAGCGCGTCGTTGAACGCGAACACCGCGTCCGGCAGCGGCCCGTCGCCCTCCAGCAGCTCGCGTACGGCGGCGTAGCCCTGGTCCCTGGTCCAGTCCTCGACCGGTGCCACCAGCCAGTTCACCCGGCGCACCCGGGCCGCCTCCATCGCCTGCCGGTAGCCCTCGGTGCGCTGGCGGCCGTTCTCGCTGCCGTTGCGGCCGAGCGCGACGATGCGCCGGCAGCCCTGCTCCAGCAGGTGTTCCACGGCGGTGCGGGCGGCGGCCACATTGTCGATGCCGACCCTCGGGAACTGGTCGCCGACACTGTGCTCCCCCAGCATGACCAGCGGAAAGTCGGGCCGGGCCGCGGCGACGTCGGCGGCCGGCAGGGTCAGGGCGCTCAGCAGCACGCCGTCGGCGACGTTGGTCAGGCCGCCGTCGAGGATGCGCCGCTCCACCTCGGGGTCGCCCGCCGTCGACTCGACCAGCACCGTGGTCCCGCGCCGGCCGGCGGCCCGGATGACGGCCTGGGCCAGCTCGGCGAAGTAGGGCTCGGCGAGGAAGGGCACCGCGAGGGCGATGAACCCGGTGCGGCCCGAGCGCAGGCCACGGGCCATGTAGTCCATGCGGTAGCCCAGCTCGTCCAGCGAGCGCTGCACGCGCGCCCGGGTGTCCGGGCTGACGTGCGGATAGCCGCTGACCACGTTCGAGACCGTCCGCACCGACACTCCGGCGTGCTCGGCCACGTCCCGCATCCGCACCCTGGCCATGGAGGGGCTCCTTCCGTCGAGTCGGCCCCCCGAGTCTGCCGCACCGGCGGCGGCACCGTGCCGCCGCACTCCACCCGCTCTTGCATCGATGCAAACGATCACTCATGATGACAGGGCTCCGATTATAGAAACGTTGAAATCGGCCGACACCGGCATGCCGGAAAAGGCAGAGGGAGGACTCGTGAGGGCGAGCGAGCAGGACGGGACGTATCCGAGGCCGATCCTGCGGCGGGAGCGGTGGCACAGCCTCGACGGCGTCTGGGAGTTCGGGTACGACGACACCGGCGCGGGTGAGCGCGACGCGTGGTACGCCGAGGGCGGGGCCGGCGCGTTCGACCGGGAGATCACCGTCCCGTACCCGCCCGAGGCACCCGCCTCCGGGATCGGCGAGACCGCGCCGCACCGGGTGGTCTGGTACCGCCGCCGTATCCCCCACGACGTCCTCGCGGCCGGTCCCGGCGAGCGCGCGCTGGTGCACTTCGGCGCCGTCGACCACCGCGCGAAGGTCTGGCTCGACGGCCGCCTGGTCGCCGAACACGTCGGCGGGCAGACCCCGTTCACCGCCGATGTGACCGACGCGCTGCGGCCCGGCGCCGACGAGCACGTCCTCGTCGTACGCGCCGAGGACGACCCGGCCGACCTCGCGCAGCCGCGTGGCAAGCAGGACTGGCAGGACCGGCCGCACGCCGTCTGGTACGAGCGGACCACCGGCATCTGGCAGACCGTGTGGACGGAGACGGTGGCCGCCCAGCGCGTCACCGACCTGGCCTGGCTGCCCGATCCCGCGCGCGGCGTCCTCGCCGAGATCACTCTCGCCGCCACGCCCGCCGCCCCGCTGTCGGTCGAGATCGAACTGAGCCTGGACGGCGCGGTGCTGGCCCGGAGCACCACCGAGACCGGCACCCCGCGCAGCCGTGTCGACGTCGTGATCCCCGCGCTGCGCAACGGCATCGACCGCGAGGACCTGCTGTGGAGCCCGGAGCGGCCCACGCTGATCGACGCGCGGGTGACCGTGCGCGACGCCGGCACCGGCGCCGTCCTCGACACCGTCCACAGCTACGTCGGCCTGCGCAGCACCGGGGTCGGCCGGGGCGCGTTCCTGCTCAACGACCGCCCGTACTACGTGCGTTCCGTCCTCAACCAGGGGTACCGGACCGACACGCTGATCGCGAACTCCGGCACCGAGGAACTGCGCCGCGAGGTCGAGCTGATCAAGGCGATGGGCTTCAACGCGGTCCGCGTCCACCAGAAGGCGGAGGACCCGCGCTTCCTGTACTGGGCCGACCGGCTCGGCCTGCTGGTGTGGGGCGAGACCGGCGCCGCCTACGAGTTCGGCACCGAGGCGGTGGAACTGCTCACCCGCGAGTGGCTCGACCTCGTACGGCGCGACCGCAGCCACCCGTCCGTGGTGACCTGGGTGCCGCTCAACGAGAGCTGGGGCGCCTCCGACATCCCGCACGAGAGCGCGCAGCGGCACTACTCGCTCGCGCTGGCCCACCTCACCCGGGCCCTCGACCCGACCCGGCCCGTGCTGTCCAACGAGGGCTGGGAGCACACCGACAGCGACATCCTCGGTGTGCACGACTACTCCGCCGACCCCGCCGAACTCACCCGGCGTTACGGTGACGCCGCCGCCGTCGACGCGGTCCTGGCCGGGCCCGGCCCGCAGGGGCGGGTCCTCGCGGTCACCGAGCGCCAGCTCGCCCGGTACGCCGCGGGGGACGCCCCCCTCATGATCACCGAGTTCGGCGGGCTCTCGCTGCGGGCCGACGAGGGCTCCTTTTCCTACACCCGGACCAGCTCCGACACCCAGTACGCCGCCCTGCTCGGCGAACTGTTCGCGGCGCTGCGCGACAGTCCGGTCGTTGCGGGCTTCTGCTACACCCAGTTCATGGACACCGCCCAGGAGACCAACGGCCTCCTCTTCCCCGACGGCTCCCCGAAGCTGCCGCTGGAGACGATCCGGCAGATTGTGACGGGGGAGAAGGAGGACGGTCCTGCGCAGGACGCGTGACACACAGTGGCCGGTGCCAGGTCCCCTGCACAGGGGCGCCTGGCAGCGGCCGCCGCGTTCCGCCGGGCGCGGAACCTGGCCCTGTTCCCGTCATCCGGAGCCGTCGAGATCCTCCAGAAAGGTGCTCAGGGGTTTCAGCGCGAGCCAGAGCTGATCGAAGTAGGCGGCGAAATAGGTCATGAACGTGCGGTCGCTGACGCTGAAGCCGTTGAGCTTCTGCCGGGGACCGCCTGAGAACGCGAGGAAGACCACGTTGTCGTCGATCAGCGCCATGTTCAGACCGTCGGCGTTCGGTGACCAGAGCATGGCCGTGGCCTCGTAGTTGAGGACGTTCCCTGTCTCGTCGTGATGCCGGCGCACCCATTTCAGGATCTCCGGGTCCAGGCACCCGTCCTGCCCCGGTATTCCGATGATCCGCCGTACGCTCCGCTGGTCCTCGGCCGGTTCACGCGCCCAGTTCAGAATGGTCTCGAAGTAGGCGGCGGCGGCCGGGGTCGTGTACTGAGTCGGTGGGTAGCGGCGGATGTAGGTCGTTCTGATCTCGGCGGTGGCCTGCCGCGCTGCCGCTGCCGCTGCCTCGTAGAACTCCCGGTGGTTCTTGTACCAGCGCGCGGACAGCGGGGTTCCCGGCCCGAGCCGGTCGGCGCCGATGTCCGGCAGCTCCGGTGTCTGCTCCCGGCGCCGTCCCTCCTCGATGTCCCGTTTCGCCCGCCGCCAGAGACTCCGGAAGCGCTCCACATCGCCGTCGAGCGCCCGGACGATCCCCGCCGTGATCTCCCAGCTCGGAAACCTCCTGGCGTTCAGGACCGCCGAGATGGTCGGGCGGCTGCAGCCCGCCTGCCGGGCGATCGTCTCGTCCGTGATGCTGCCGGGAACCTGACGTCGCAGCTCCCGCAGGTGAAAGGCGAAGGCCGACCGGGGGTCCGGCTCCGACACCGACTGCACCATGAGCCCCGCCTGCTGATGGATACCGCCCGCTACTGACTGCCCGTCATTGTCCGCGAACGCTCGCGGGTTCGCCAGGGAACCGCGCTTTCTACCGCTCGGTTCTCCTTCGTCTGCTCGTGTCCGGCTCCCCTGGGCGCTCCACGCGCTCCGGCACACACTGATGCCGATCGGCCGGCGCGGACCGGCCGAGGAAGGGAGGAATCCCATGTAACAGGCCGTCCGCTTCCCGTACGCAGACCCCCGCAACGAGCAAGGCCGCCCCCTGAGACTTCTGCGCAGAAGCAGGGGGCGGCCTTTCGAACACAAGGAGACCTCGTGCTCTTCAGCTTCAGGGTAGACCTGGTCCCGCACTCCGCCGCGTTCCTCGCCCTCGTCGTCCTCGGCATCGTCCTGGTGCAGTCCCAGGGCGACCCGGCCGCCGCGGCGTGGGTCGAGGCGGTCTGTCCCCTCCTCGCGGGCTGGGGAATCGCCTCGATAACGTCCCGGCCGCCGACAGACCTGCGCCACGCAACCGTCGACGCCCCGTGACAGGTCGTACCGGTGGGGTCCGGGAGATCCCGGACCCCACCGCCGATGGCAGAGCTGTGCCGGCCGCGTATCCGGAACGAGCGAATGGGAGAAACGATCCGTCAGAGAAGACCGTTATGAGTAATGAAATGGCCCGCCACCATAAAGGCCATACACGTAAGGGCGGCAAAGGTAAGGATTTTCTCTTGCATCGTTCCTATGTTCTATTTGATGCGCCCGAGCGACTCTGTACCGCCACGACGAACACGCTTACGAGATAAATACACGTGATCGAAGCCGAAGTCCACTCAACGCGTGTAGCTACGGGAACGGGTGCGCGTCACCCCTCGCGCGGGCCACGCCCGCGGCCGCTCTCCCTGGACGGACGGGCATGCGCGCGCAGCCGCGCCAGCGCCCGTGACGCGCGCGCTTCCTCGGCCGGAGCCCCGATCCGCCGACTGGCGACAAGGCAGTCGGCGTAGTGAGTCATGGCCTGCTCGATACGACCGGTGGCCTGCTCGGCCTGCGCCAGGTCGTACAGCGCCTCGATCTCCTCGCCGACGGCGTTGACGCGCCGAGCCACCGCCAGCGCCGCCACGTGCAGCGGAAGGGCCCGCTCGTCCTCACCCACCGCCCGGTACGCTCTGCCGGTCCCGTTGAGGGCGATGGCCTCCGCCCGGCGGTCCTCCACCGCGCGCAGCTCGGGCAGCACCTCACCGAAGAGCGCGAGGGCCTCGTCCGCCCTCCCCAGCGTGACCAGGACGTTGGCCCAGTTCATCTGGAGCGTCGCACGCTCTCCCCGGCCCGCGACGCCCGCGGCCACGCCCATGGCCTCCCGATAGGCGTGCTCGGCCTCCTCGGGACGGCCCCTCCGGGCCAGCAACTCCCCCAGATTGTTCAGCGTCATGAATCGCCCCCGCACATTTCCGGCTTCCGAGAAAAAAGCCAGAGCCGACTGGAAGGATTCGAGCGCCTTTTCCGGCTCGTCCACATGCAGGTGCGCTATTCCGAGCAGGTTGTGACTACGAGCGATACGCATCTTGTCATTGCTTTGCAAATGAAAAGATAAGACTTGCTTTTGGAGTGACTGAACCACGGCGTACTGCCCCGTCTGCCACAGGGCGATCGACATCTGGTGCAGACACTCGCTCTCCAGTTCCGGATCTTTGAGCGAGCCGGCGATCTCGCGGGCCTCGCGAGCCGCCGCCATGGCTTCCTCGAAGCGGGAACGGTGGATGCGGACCGTGGCAAGGTCCAGGAGGGCGCGGGCGAGCGCGGCGCCGTCGCCTGCGGCGGACCAGTGGTCCACAGCCCGCCGGTGCAGCGGCTCGGCCGTGGCGAGGTGGCCCTGCGTGTCCAAGAAGCCGCCCAACACATGCACGCCGTACGCGAGTTGAGGGTGTGTCCCGTGTTCCGTGAGCCATTCCAGCGTGTCCAGGAGATTGGCACTCTCGGATTTCAGCCACCGCTCGGCCGCCGGGGCCCCGGAGAATTCGGGAATTGCGGGGCGCGTGGCCTCCTCGCCCGCACCCGTGACCACCGTGCGGGAGCGGAAGGAATAAGCCAGCCGGTCGGCCGCGTCCGCCGCGCGGAGATAGAAATCGACCAGCCGTCCGGTGATCGAATCTGGTTGCTCTTCCGGCCCGTTCACATCGGTCCCGATCAACGAACGCGCATACCCGCGCAGAAGATCATGCATAGTGAAACGATGCGGCACAGGCTCGGAGACCAGATGATGGGCCAGTAATTCTTCGAGCACCCGTTCGGCAGTGCCTGGATCCAGGCCGGTCAGCGCGGCCACCGCGTACGGTCCGAACTCCGCGCCGAGGTGCAGCCCGATCCGGCGGAAGACCAGCCGCTGCCGCACGGTCAGGGCGTCGTAGGACAGGTCGAAGACATGGGTGAGACTGCGCTCGCCGTCGCGCAGCTCGTCCAGGTGTCCGTCGCCGGTGGCGAGCTGGGCCAGCAGGTCGGTGGTGGTCCAGGAGGGGTGGGCGAGCAGGCGGCTCGCGGCGATCTCGACGGCCAGCGGGAGATGCCCGCAGATGCGGACGATGTCGGTGACCTCCTGGTCCGTGGTGCCGCCGCGCGGCCCGAGGCGTTGCAGGAACAACGCCTTCGCGTCCTGCGGCGGCAGCACGCCCAGCGACACCGGCCGCACACCGGGCAGTCCGGGCAGCCGTTTGCGGCTCGTCACCACGACCGCGGTCGGCGAGGCGCCCGGCAGCAGCCGGCGCACCTGGTCGGGGTCGGCCGCGTCGTCGAGGATCACCAGCATCCGGCGGTCCCGGGCCATGGAACGCCACAGCGCCGTCAACTCGTCGGTGCTCTCCGGAAGTTCCGTACCGGGCACCCCGAGCAGCCGCAGGATCTCGGTGAGCGCCCGCCGGGGCGCGACGGCCGCCCGGTCGCAGGCGTGCCCGCCCAGGTGCACGAAGACGGCGCCGTCCGGATAGCGGTGGCGGACATGGTGGGCCAGGTGGACGGCCAGCGCCGTCTTGCCGACGCCGCCCATGCCGGAGATCGACTCCACGGTGACCACGGGCGCCGCGTCCCCGGTGCCCTCGGACAGCGCCTCGGTCAGGCGGTGCAGTTCCTCCCGGCGGCCGACCCAGGGGACGTCGCGCGGCAGGTTGTCCGGGATCCGCACCGGCGGCCGGGGCGCCGTCCCGCCGGTGACGCCGACCTCGCGCAGCAGCGCGACCATCGGTGTCCCGGCCAGGATCCCCTCCTGGACGCGGTGCAGCCGGCGGCCCGCGTCCAGACCGCTGTCGCGGATGACCCGCTGCCGGGTCCGCTGGAGCAGCCTGGCCGCCTCGGCGGTACGGCTGCTGCCGTGCAGCGCCACGGCCAGCAGCTCCACCAGCGCCTCGTCGACGGGGCGTTCCGCCACCAGGGGCAGCAGCACCGGCACGGCGTCCGTGAACCGCCCGGCGCCGACCAGGATCTCGGCCCGGGTGATCGCGGCGACCAGGCGTGTCTCGGCGACCGTGGTGCGCAGATGGCCGGGCCAGGAGCCGCTGATCCCGGCCAGCGGTTCACCGCGCCAGAGCCCGTCGGCCCGGTCCAGCAGGGCGAGCGCCGCCCGTTCGTCGTCGGTGCCCTTGAGCGCGCGGGCCTGGTCGACGCAGCTCGTGTAGTGCCGCAGGTCGACGCGGTCCGGGTCGACGCGCATCACATAGGAGTTCGTCCGGCTGACGATCACCGCGGCGTCCTCGTCGGCACCGCGCAGGGCGGCGCGGATCCGGGAGATGTGGGCGTGCAGCGTCTCCCGGGCCTTGACCGGCGGGTTCTCGTCCCATATACGGTGAATAAGGGTGTCTACCCCTACTGTCCGCCCCGCGTCCCAGGCCAGCGCCGCGAGCGCTATGCGCGGCTTTATGGATCCGAGATCACTGCGTCGACCACCGACCAGCACTTCGACCGCTCCGGAAAGACGAATCTCGAACTCCACCAGCGACCTCCCCGACCAGGGTGGCGGCCTTGCGCTTCCAGGGCGTCCGAGGGTGTCATGGGCCTGCCATACATGGCTATATGCCCACCGAACGAGACCGAAATTGAGCGATTAACGGTCCATCCTTTTCTCTTCTTGTTCCCTTCTTGGCCGCGGTGAAGACGATCTTCCGAAAGGGGCCTGCATGCGTTTTCCACGACCGGACGGAGTGGAGGAGCTGTCGGCGGCCATGGCCGCCTGTGCCGACGACCGCGATTCCGCCGCCTGGCAGGAACTGCTCCATGTCCTGCGGACGGCGGACCACGCGGCCCCGGGGGCGGCCGGACTCCGCCCGCCGCCGGACGCCGGTCCGTCCACGGACCCCGCGGCAGATCCCACGGCGGGCCCCACGGCGGACCCCGCGGCGGACCCCGCGGCGGGCCCTGCGGCAGATCCAGCGGCGGACCGCACGGCGGGTCCCTCGGACCGCGCCGCACGGGCCGCGGCCTGGCACCGGCTCGCGGGCGAACTGTCCGCGCTGGCCCTGCGCGACACCGCCACGCGCGACGCCCTCACCCACTGGTTACGGCGCCACGGCCCCCCGCCCCCGCCCCCACAGCAGCCCCCCGCATCACCTGCCCCGACCAGCAACGTCATCAGCGGCGACGCCGTACTCGAAGGCCCCGTCGTGCAGGCCCGCAGCGTCAGCGGCGGCATCCACTTCCACCAGCCCGCACCGGCGCCCCCTCCCCCGCCCCGGCCGCCCGTACCGCGCCAACTCCCGTACCTCACCGCCAGCTTCGTCGGCAGGGAGGACGACCGCCGCGCGCTGGACGCCCTGCGTGCCGCCCGCCCGGCCGGGGCCCCGCAGGTCCTGGTCGTCAGCGGCCTGCCCGGGGTCGGGAAGACGACCCTCGCCGTGCGCTGGCTGCACGAGCAGGCGGACGGCTTCCCCGACGGCCAGCTCTACGCCGACCTCGGTGGCCACACCGCCGAGGAGACCGGCCCCCGGGACGGCGGCGGGCCCGCCTCCCCCGGCACGGTCCTGGAAGGCTTCCTGGTCGCGCTCGGCGTCTCCGCGGTGCCCGTCGGCACCGCCCAGCGGGCCGCGCTGTGGCGCTCCGTGACCGCCGGACTGCGGCTCGCCGTGCTGCTCGACAACGCCTTCACGGCCGCCCAGGTACGCCCGCTGCTGCTCGGCAGCCCGGCCGGGCTCACCGTCGTGACCAGCAGGAACAGCCTCACGGGGCTGCGGGTCGACGGGGCGTCGCTGCACCGGCTCGAAGGGCTGCCGACGCGTTCGGCGGTCGAACTGCTCGCGGTCGGCGGCGGGGACCGCGTGGCCCGGGAGAGCGCCGCCGCGCACGAGGTGGTCCGGCTCTGCGGCCGGCTGCCGCTGACGGTCGGCCTGGCCTCCGCCCAGCTCGCCCTGCGGCCCCACCGTCCGGTGGCCGCCCTGGCCGAAAGCCTCTCCCGGGGACAGGGCGCCCTCGGCTCGCTCCGCATCGACGGCGAGGCCGTGATGCGGACCGCGCTGGACCTGTCGTACGCCCTGCTGCCCGCCGACGCGGCCGTGCTCTACCGCCGGATGGGCCTGCTGCCCACCGACCGGCACGACCTCCCCATGCTGGCGGCCGTGACAAACGACGGGAGCGACGGGAGCGACGGGAGCGACGGCGAGGACACGGCCGTCGACACCGCCGTGGACGCCCTGGTGGAGGCCAACCTCCTGGAGGAGACCGGCCCGGAGACCCACCGCTTCCACGATCTCGTCCTGCCGCACGCCCGCCGCCTCGGCGAACAGCACGAGGACCCCGCTCACCGCGCCGCCGTGCTGCGCCGGTACGTCGACTGGTGCCTGGTCACCGCGGGCGCCGCCGAACTCGTCCTGACCCCCAGTCACCGGCTGCCCGGCCACGACGTCCACGCACCGGGCGTCGCCCCCGCCCCCCTGGCGGGCCCCGAGGAGGCGCTCGCCTGGCTCGACACGCACCGCAACGGCCTGATGGGCGCCGTACGGCACTGCGCGGACGCGGGCTGGGACACGAGCTGCTGGCGCCTGGTCGACCTGATGTGGCCCCTCTTCCTCCGTCTCCGTCCGTCCGCGATGTGGCTGGAGGCGCATCGCCTCGGGCTCGACGCGGCCCGCCGCTGCGGTTCGCGGGAGGGCGAGGGCCGGATGCTCACCTCCGGTGCGATCGGCCTGCGGGACGCCGGGGAGTACGAGGAGGCGGGCGAGTGGTACGGATGGGCGCTGGCGAAGGCCGTCGAGGACGGCGACGTACGCCAGCAGGCCCAGGCGGTCAGCGGGCTCGGGCACATCCGGTTGCAGACGGGCCGCCCGGCCGAGGCCCGCGACCACTTCCGGGAGGCACTGCGGCTGCGGGAGGCCGTCGGCTACCGGCGCGGCGCCGCCCTGTCCCGGCGGCGGCTCGGCCAGACCGCCCTGGCCCTCGGCGAACTCACCGAGGCGGCCGAGCAGTTGCGTCGCGCCCACGACGAACTGACCGCGCTGGACGAGACGTACGAGGCGACCCGGGTACGGGCCCTGCTCGGGCACGTCCTGTGCCGGGACGGGCGGGACGCGGAGGGCGTCCCGCTGCTGCGGGACGCCCTCGCCGCCTTCCGGTCCGGTGACGCCCGCTCCGAGCACTGGGAGGGCCGCTGCCTGGAATGGCTCGGCCGGTCCGCCGAGGCGCACGGCGACACGGCCGGGGCGGCCCGTCTGTACGCCGGTGCCCTGGAGCTCGCGCGGCGGCTGGACCCGGCGGACGCGGAGCGCCTGGAGGACCGGCTGCGGCACCTGTGAGAGGTGCCGCAGCCGGTCGCTCCCCCGCGCCGTCCTCCCGTCACCCGCCGCCGGTGGAGTACCGCGCGGACCACGGGTGGTCCAGCGGGACGACGGCGCGCAGGGCCTCCCGCGCCCCGCCCGCCGCCAGCCACGCGTGCAGCACGGAGGCGGCCAGGTCCGTGGCCGCGTACGGCCCCGGCTCATGGCGTCCCGTGCCGTACGGCGCGGGCCCTGTGTGCCGGGTCCCAGGGCCGTCCGCCGGGCCGCCCCGCACGCCGAACACGCCGCGTACGCCGAGCACGTACCCGGTGCCGACACCGGGCACCGCGGCGACCAGGCAGCCGGGGTGACGGGCCAGCAGGTCGTCCACCCGGGCACGGGCCGCCGGAGCGGGCAGCGGCACCCGGCTCACCAGCACATCGGCGTGCTCCGCGAGCTCCGGCGGCCCCGGTGCGTCCGGATCCGCGCGCAGGTGCACATCGCACGCGAGGCCGTCGGACGGGAGACCGCCGGACGCGAGGCCGCCGATCGGGAGACCGCCGTACGGCGGATGACCGCAGGCCGGGCGCACCGGCGCGAGCCGTCCGTCCGGGGCGCGGGCCGGTGGGTCGGCACGGACGAAGGCCCGTCCGTGGGACACGTCCGACCGCCACAGGACGGCCGACCAGCCCGCCGGGCCGGGGCTCCCCGGCGGACTCGGCACGTCCGGCCCGCCCGGGACATCCCGAGGGGGCCCCGAGGCACCGGGCAGCCCCGGAGCGGCCGGGCGACCGGAAGCGGCCGGCCGCCCCGAACCGTCCCACCGGCCCAGGGCGGTCAGCCGCCGCAGGACGGCGAGCCGCCTCCAGCCGTGCAACCGTTCCCAGCCGTGCAGCCGTTCCCAGGCGTGCAGCCGTTCCCAGCCGGGCGGTGGCTCCCAGGCGTCCGGGGGTCCCCAGTCCTCCGGCTCTCCCCGGTCCCGCGCTCGGTCCCGGTCCTGTGACCGGTCCCAGGCCGGCGTGGGCGTGGGCGCGGTGTCCTCGTCCGGCCGGGTCCGGGGAGGGCGGCCACTGCCGGGCGGGGCGCCCGGGGTGGCGGTGAGGGGCGGGGCACCGAAGCAGACGGTGACCCAGGCCGTGCCGGGGCCGGGACGCGGCGGCGGAGGCGGCGCCGGGGGCTCGGTGACCGGTGCGGTCGGCCGGGCCTCCCGCCGGCCGTGGCGGCGCGTCCCGGTCCGCTGCCTCATCGTCCGGCCCCCGGGCCCGCGGAGACCTCCCACCGCCGCAGTGGGGGCGGCGGTGCGGGTGGCGCGACGAGCAGGGGGTGGGCCGGTTCGCCCAGGTCGAGCAGGCGGTAGACCAGGGCACGCATCCGCCGGTGGAACTGCCCCGGCACCGAGGTCAGCGAAGCGGCCACCTGGTCGTACTGGCCCGGACCGCGCTCGTGCGCCGCGTACTCCAGTTGCTCGGCCAGCGGCCGGGCGGAGGACAGCACGGGTGCGGCGGCGGCCAGCAGCGCCGCCGGGGAGGACGCCGACACCTCCCGGCGCGGGCCGTGCGTCAGCAGCACGGTCGCGTCGGTGAGCGTGCCGTAGGCCGTCAGGGAACCGTGGTCCCCGATGATCCAGTCGGCGGCGATCAGCAGGGGCTGCCAGTCGGCCTCCGGCGGCACGACCGCGATGCCCCGGTCGCGGCACCCGGCCAGCCAGCGGTGCACCTGCCAGGTGCCGTGCCCGGCGAACACGTTCGGATGGATCAGCAGGGCGATCCGGTGGCGGTCGTCCGGCGGACGGCTCACCAGGTGCGGCAGCAGCGCGTCGAGGTGCCCGAACGTGGAGCCCTGCCCCCAGGTCGAGGCGACGACCACCAGGCGCTGGCCGTCCTCGACCCCCAGTGCGCGGCGGTAGTGCCCGCGCAGCGGCAGGCCGGCCGTGATCCGGTCGACGCAGGGGTCGCCCACCACATGGGCCACGGGCAGCGCCTCGGGGCAGGAGCGGGCCAGCTCCGCCACGTCGCGGTGGTGTGCGTAGACGATCGCCCTCGGCACCACCCGGCCCTCGTGCAGCAGGTGCCGGCGGCTGAGCATCCCGGGCGGCCGGTGCTCGCCCGGGGCCAGGGACGTGGTGTCGGTGAGCGGTTTGATGTGCCCGGCACCGTGCGAGATCCGCACGACCGGGGTGCGCAGTTCGTGCACTCCGCGCGAACCGGCGGCCAGCGCCAGGTCGAACTCGGTGCGGCGGGCTTCCTTCCAGGGCACGGTGGTGATGCCCTGCGCCTCCAGATACCGGGTGACCCCGGTACCGAAGGCGTGCGGTGCGGTGGTGAAGGCGACCTGCACGCGCAGGTCGGCCTCCAGTAGTTCGAACACTTCCTTCAGGCGCTGTGCGAACGTCACCGTGTGGACGACCACCAGCACCCGCTTGCAGTCCCGTACGGTGAGCCAGTGTCCTCGCTCGATCAGTGCCGGTCTCGTGAATCCGACGGACACGCGATCCCCCATCGCTCATCTCGGCCTACAGCGGTCGACGAGGGGTTTCCCGGTGCGCCGGGCACTTTCCTTGCAGTCTCCTTGCAGTGGCCCTACGCGCGACGCCCGCGCTCCGGGGGCGTTCGGCCGGAGCACGGGCGGGCGTCGTACAGACGGGCGGGGCGGGGTGACCGGTGCCGGGACGGCGTGGTCAGAGATCGCCCTTGATGTAGGAACGGGCCGCCGCCATGGCGTCCTTGTGCCGGTCCTCGGCGATGGCCTGGATCGGGGAGTCGTCCTCCAGCTGCGGATTCATCCCGATCATCCAGGCGCGGGCGGTGTGGCAGTTCTCCTCGAAGGAGATCATCTGGAAGATCTGATAAGCGGCTCGCAGCCGCAGCTCGGAGTCGATGCGCGGGCTGTTCTGCTCGCTGCACCACTTGCCCACCTGCTTGGGGTCCTCGATACCGGCGATGAAGGCGGTCAGCCGCTGGCCGAAGTTCTCCTGGAGGAAACGCGCGATGGCCGACGCGGAGGCCTGAACCATCTCCGCGTGGGCGACGGTCTCGCCACCAGGATCGGTCCTGGTCGATCGGTCGGTCAGGGTCTTCATGCTCTCCTCGATTCCTCGGCGCACCGTCCGGTGTCC
Organism: Streptomyces sp. SAT1; assembly: GCF_001654495.1. GTDB lineage: Bacteria > Actinomycetota > Actinomycetes > Streptomycetales > Streptomycetaceae > Streptomyces > Streptomyces andamanensis. The sequence goes on along the minus strand of NZ_CP015849.1, from coordinate 3,809,084 downwards.
GGGACGGCGCGGCGGAGGGTGGTGTGTGGCGCTGCCTCAGGACGCGCGAACGTCAGCCTTGATGCGGCGGGGCGCGGGGAGGCATGCGTGCGGGAGGAGGTGACGGCGGTCGCGGACAGGGACGCGGGCACGCGGACCGACCGTTCGACGGTCGGCCGTGGCGCGTCAGCGGGTAACGGACGCCTGGTCAACATCGCTCCCCCCATGGGTGTCTTGGGACAAGTCTACCCCTTGTCCCGTCGGCTACTCCACCACTTTCCCCCTGGGAATCCCCCGGAAATCCCACCCAGCCCCTTCCCGGACAGAGTACATGAAACGGACTCAGGACCGCTCGGAAAGGCGTGACCAGGGGATTTTCGCCGCCAACCTGGGTGGATGGACGGGGGTTTCGGCCGGCCCGGACGGGGGCAGTGTCATCCCATCAGGGGGCGGCCGGGTGGCGGAGGTGACGGGGCCGATGATCCGACAGTGACGACCCGGCGGGCGGGCTGGCCGGCGGGTCGGCGGGTGAGCTGACCGGCGGGCCGGGAGCAGGCCGGAGCTGCGGCGGGCCGCCTGCGCGGTGGTCAGAACAGGCGCAGGCCGTACTCCGTGGCGACTTCCTGGAGAGCCTGGTCCTCCAGGCGGATGGGGCGTCGTTCGGCGTGGGCGAGGTCGACGTCCTGGAGGACGGCCCAGCACTGCCGGCCGCCGTAGCCGGAGCGGTAGGCGATGCCCTGGGCCAGGCGGTGCCCGGTCCGGTTGCGCTGGGCCACGGTCCAGGCGGCGATCTGCCGGGCGATCCTGCGGTCACGGCCGTGGATGTGCTCGTCGGTGAGCCCGTTCTCCACGCCCCACGCGCTCAGTTCGCTGTGCAGTTCCTTCATCAGGACCTCGCGGGTCGCGGCGGCGTCCACATCGAGGAAGCGGGCGTCCCCGGGCGGCAGCAGCCGGACGAGCACATGGTCCTCGCGCCAGCCGGAGGCCAGGTGTCCGAGGCGCATCGTGCTGGGTTCGCGGTCCCAGTCGCCGCCGATGAGGGCGCGCATCTTCGGGTGGACCCGGAAGTGCGCCAGCGCCTCCGCGTAGCAGCCGGCCAGATCGCTCGCGCAGTAGAGCATGCCGTAGGTGGCCAGGCTGAAACGGCCGGCGCTGGAGCCCTGGCTCGTCTCGGGCTCCAGCCTGTTGTAGGCCAGCGGCTGCCCGCGCTTGCCCAGGCGCCACATCCCCCGCTCGGGGGCGGAGACGAGCGCCACGGGAGGTTCGTCGGCCGACCGCATCACACGCGTGCCTTTCCGGCGGCGGCGCGCGCCGCCGGGGTCGTGTCGTTCATACACCCTCGCTGCTGGGCCGCTGTTGGCCGGCGGACGACACGGCCGGAGTCCGGGAGACCCGGCCGGCGGAGTGCGTACTCCTGGTGTTCCACCGGTGTTCCGCCGGGTGGGGTGGTACCGGTTGGTGCATGTGCCGACGGGACATTCGAGCGATCATTGTCCCGCAACCGCTGTGAAGGGGGGCGTTTTTCGGCCTGCGCGCGGGGGCGCGCGGGAGAGGCGCTGAGGCATCCGGAGGGCGCACGCCCGGCTCGGGGCGCCCGGCCGACCGGGGCGCGGGACGGGACTGGAGGGCGGGACAGGACGGGAGAGAGCGGGACCGGACGGTCATGGGACCCCCGGTGTCGGCTTCGCCGCCTCAGTAAGGACCCAGGTCCAGTTCGAAGACGCTGAGGCCCGCCTTTCCGGCCGCGAGCAGTACGGGGTGGCCCGGCGGGGTGCCGTCGCCGTCCGCCGGGCGGGCCCGGAGGACGCCCAGCGGGCTGCCGGTGACGACGCGCCTGACCCGGGCGCCGGTGGTGACGTCCCAGATGTGGACGGTGCCGCCGGGGCCGGTGGCCGCCAGGTGGGGGCGGCCGGCCGGGGCGGGGAAGCAGGCGAGGGCCGTGACCGGGCCGTCGGCGGCGTCCAGTGCCGCGCCGGCGGGGCACAGCGTCTCCGCGTCCCACAGGCGTACGGTCCCGTCCTCGCCGCCCGAGGCCAGCAGCGGACGCTCACCGGGCCCGGCGGGCACCGCGGCCACGGCGTGGACGCCCTGCTGCCCGCAGTGGACGGGTGGCCCGGCCGGACCGGTGGCGGGATCCCAGCTCCGCAGGGTGCCGTCCGCGCCGGCCGAGACGACGCGCGGGCCGTGTCCGGTGGTGAGCACGGCCAGGTCGCGGACGCTGAGGCGGTGGTCGTCCCAGCAGGCGAGCCGGGTCTGCCGCCCGAGGTCCCACAGATGGACGGAGCCGTCCGCGCCGCCGGTGGCGAGCAGGGTCCGTCCGGTGCCGTCCGGGAAGGCGGCCATCGTCTGCACGGGCAGGCTGTGGCTCACCAGCGTGCCCCGGCGCACCGGCGCACCGGCGAGGTCGGAGCCCGCGCCCGCGCCCACCGACCACAACTGCACGCTGGCGTCGCTGTGCGCGGTGACCAGCAGCGGCCCGTCGGCGGTCGCGGTCCACGCGAAGGCCGTCACCGCCGAGTCGCCCACGGGCAGCCGCACATGGCCTCCGGTGTCCGCGTTCCACAGCGTGGCCTCCTCCTCGTCGGCCACCGCGACGAGGAGCGGCCCGCCGGTCACGTCCCGGCCCGGCAGCGCGGCGGCCACGACCGAGCGGCGGACGGCCGGCGCCGGGCGGCTGCCGTGGCCCGTGAGCAGCCAGCGGCGCAGGGTGCGGTCGCCGCCGGCGGAGACGACGGACGGGACGGCGCCCGGTACCGCGGCCAGAGCGAGCGGGGTGGCCGTGTGGCCTTCGAGGGGGCCGCCGAGCGGGCGGCGCGTGCCGGTGTCCCACACCCGCAGCACATGGTCGCTCCCGGCGCAGACCACGGCGGACTCCCCGTCCACCGGTACGGCGGCCAGGGCCGTGGCCGACCGCGCGGGCGGCGGTCCCGCCGTCACCTCACCGCCGCCCTCCGCCGCGTCCCAGAAGCCGAGGTGCCCGGAGTCGTCGCAGGTCGCGAACCGGTTCGGCGCGGGCAGCCCGACCACGGCCCGCACCTCGTCCGGGTGCTCGCCCAGCGGGACGAGCCCCTTTCCCGGCCGCCACACGCCGACCCGCCCGCCCTGGGCGACGGCCAGCGCCATGCCCTCTCCCGGCCCGAGCCGGACACCGGCCAGGATCGCCGGTGCGGGGTCGAGCGCCGGGAGATCGGCGGCCGGTTCCGCCGCCGTCTCGTCCGCGTCCGCGTCCGCGTCGACGTCGACTTCGGTATCGGCTTCGGCATCGGCTTCGGCTTCGGCATCCGCATCGGTATCGGTATCGGCATGTGCGGAGGCCGCAGGAGTGCTGGGGCTGGTGGAACCGGCGGTGTCGCCGAGGTCCGAGGGGGCAGAAAGATCCGAGGGGCCGGACGGGTCCGAGGTGGCGACCGTGTGGAAGGTGACCGGGTCGAGGGCCGTCAGGCGGCCGTCGCTGTGGGCGACGAGGACGCGGGACGGCCCTGCCGCCGGGGTGAGGAGCGTGAGGCCACTGACCCAGGTGTGCGGCCGGCGCAGCGCCTCGCCCAGCAGTCGGCCGCGGGTGCTGTCCCACACCCGTACGGTCCCGTCCGTACCGCCGGAGACCAGCAGGTCGTCAGGGAGCGGCAGCAGGTGCTGGAGGGCGCCGCCCTGCGTGCGGGCGGGCGCGCCGACCGGGGCGCCGTACGTCTCCCAGCGGCGCAGCGTCCCGTGGCTGTCGCCGGTGACCAGCAGGGGTCTGCCGTCGGACGTGACGGTGTGGGCGAGGGACTCGACGACGGTGTCGGTGACGGCCAGGACGTTGTCCGTCGCCGTCCAGTCGGTCCACAGCGGGGTGAGGCACGAGCCCGTCAAGTGCCTTTCCGGCACGGGCAGTTCGGACAGCGGGACACGGCGGTGGGTCGCCGCGTGGTGCGCGAGGTGCAGGCCGGCCTGCCGGGACTCCGGATCGGCGTCGCCGAGGAACGGCTCGATGGCGGCCCATGCCTCCAGCCACTCCTGCCGCTGTCCGGTGCCGGTCTGCCGCAGCAGGGTGCGGACCTTGCCGCTCGTCTCCCAGGGCAGCAGGGCGCGCGGTACGTGCGCGTCGTCGAGGACGTCACCGCGTGCGGCGTGCGCGGCGAGATGGCGGCTCAGGTAGGGGTGCGGCGGGACGGTCGCGTCCTCGGCGACCAGCCCGGCCAGCGCCTCGGCGATGAGCCGGTGGGCCTCGGCCTGGGTGGTCCATGTTCCGGGGACTCCGGGGACTCCGGGGACTCCGGGGACTCCGGGGGCTACCGGGGTGGGGCGGCCCGGTGCGGTACGGCCTGACCGCCTGCGGGCCGTCTGGTCCGGGAGGGCGGCCCGGCCCGGTTCCGCCGCGGCCCGCGGGCCCGTACGCTCCCGGAGGCCAGGCGGGACGGGCGGACCGGACGGACTCTTCACGTCCCGCACGTCCCGCACGTCCCGCACATCCCGCACATCCCGCACGTCCGCCGCGTCCTTCACGTCCTCCGCGTCCGCCGGGGCCGGTGGGTCGCCCCGGTCCGGCAGGAGGTTCTGCCGCTGGTCCCGGAGGATCTCGGCCAGGCGTTCATGAGCCGGGCGGTACACGATCCGGTCGTCCTCGTGGTCGTGGGCCAGATACCCGGAGAGGCGGCCGCGCAGCAGGATGCCGATCATGCGGTCCGGCTCCTCGACGGGCCGCCCCAGCAGCGCACCGGCCACCGCCGGCCACACGGTGGACCAGGGGA